>USRA01000012.1 GCA_900557035.1 uncultured Prevotella sp.
CAACGAAAGAGTCAGCACTCCAATCCTGCTTGCTACCGCAGATATCTACCACGAAGTTCTTCAAGAGCTGTGTACCCTGCAAAGAATGGAACACCTCTGGGTGGAACTGTACAGCCCAAACAGGCTGCTTGGTAGAAGCATAAGCAGCATACTTCACATTGGCAGTAGAAGCGATGCACTTATAGTCCTCAGGAATAGCTGTGATGGTATCGCCATGACTCATCCAAACCTGAGAGTTCTCGATGAATCCCTTGAACAAAGGATTCTCCTTGTCGAACTGCTCCAAGTTAGCACGACCATACTCACGGCTGTCAGCAGCCTCCACCTTACCGCCCTGAGCGTAAGAGAGGAACTGAGCACCGTAGCAGATACCGAGCACAGGGATGCGACCGATAAACTGGCTCAGATCTACCTTGAAAGCTTCCGGATCATGAACGGAATAAGGGCTACCGCTCAAAATGACACCAATGACAGATGGGTCATCCTTTGGAAACTTGTTGTAAGGCATAATCTCGCAGAAGGTATCAAGCTCACGAACACGACGGCCAATCAGCTGTGTGGTCTGTGAACCGAAATCCAAAATAATAATCTTCTGTTGCATATTGTCTAATTTATAATTTATAATTTACAATTCATAATTCTTTCAGGAATGCTTCCGCTTCTTTCAGCGTCTCCTGCTTTCCCACATCCATCAGCTTGAGGTCGTTCTTCACGTATCCCTCAATACGAACCTTGTCGCAATGCTTCAGATAGAAGTCCATAATGGGGAACTTATCCGGTTCATTCTCCATCAGCGGGAAAAGCGATGGGGCTACCATGTGGATGCCAGAGAAAGCATACATCTTATAATCTTCTGGATTGAGATCAGGATAAGGACTTTTCACCTCACCTGTTTCTATATTCGTCCAGCCTACCAATCGCATGGTATCATCGAAGAGGAGATAACGTTTGGTCTTGCGTTCGCTCACCAGAAGGCGGGCAGCCAAGGGAGCCTTCTCCTTCACGGAATCCGAAGAATCATGTAAAAGTTCCTTCGACTCCATCTGATAGAATTTCTTCAGATCCACATTGCTCAGGATGTCCACATTATGAATCAGGACAGGCTCTGTCTGATCGAAGAGTGGCCATGCCTTCCTGATACCACCACCCGTTTCGAGGAGTTTTTCGCTCTCATCGCTGATACGGATGTCCATACCGAAATTTTTATTATCACGAAGATAATCGATGATTTGTTTAGAGAAATGATGCACGTTCACCACAATACGAGTGAAACCGGCATCCTTCAACTGAAAGATGACACGTTTGAGCAAAGGTTCTCCCCCGACACTTACCAGAGCCTTCGGAATGCGGTCGGTAAGTGGCTTAAGGCGAGTGCCCAAACCTGCTGCGAATATCATTGCTTGCATCATTGCTAAATAGCTATATATTAATGTGCGTGCAAATTTACTAACTTTTTGCGACATAGCCAAATTTGCACGCTAAATATTATTGTTTTGCAGGCAAAACCTGCTCGATATGCTGTTCTCTATGACATATTTGCACTTCTACACCAAACTTCTCGTGGATATGTTCGGCAAGATGCTGGGCTGAATACACACTGCGATGCTGACCGCCCGTACAACCGAAACAGAACATCAGGGAGGTGAAACCGCGCTGGATATAGCGATTCACGTGATGGTCTGCCAACCTATAGACACTCTCCAGGAACGTCAGAATCTCACCATCATCCTCAAGGAATCGGATTACTGGCTCATCCAATCCCGTAAGTTTCTTGTAAGGTTCATATCTACCTGGGTTGTGGGTACTTCTGCAGTCGAATACATAACCGCCGCCATTTCCTGACGGATCTTCAGGGATTCCCTTCTTAAAGGAGAAGCTGAATACGCGAACTACCAACGGTCCCTTACCATCATACTTGGAATAAGTGGCAGGCCCATCCTGCGGATGCGCATGGTAGATATTGTTATCTGTAATCTTATAACCATCAGCACGGGTCATAGCCGTACTCTCGATGCGCTTAAACTGTGGCAACTCGGTGAGTCGGCGCAACATATCCATCATATATGGATATGGGAAAACCTTCTCGCCCATCTTCAGCAGATCACGCAGATTCTGGATAGCCGGCGGAATACTCTCGATGAAGTGCTTCTTGCGCTCGAAATAGCCACGGAATCCATAGGCACCCAACACCTGCAAGGTACGGAAGAGCACAAAGAGACTCAGGCGATGCACGAAATGACGCACAGATGGCACCTCGGTATAGTTTTTCAGCGACTGATAGTACTCCCATACCAACTCGCGGCGAAGCTTAAAGGAATACTTGGCTGAAGCCTGCCAAAGGAAGGAAGCCAAATCATAATAGAAAGGTCCCTTTCTGCCACCTTGGAAATCAATAAAGTACGGATTGCCATTTTCGTCTAACATTATATTGCGAGCCTGGAAATCGCGATAGAGGAAACAATCCATCTTTTCTGACGTCAAATCCTTCGCAAAAAGGCGGAAGTTAGCTTCCAACTTCAATTCATGGAAATCCAAATCTGTCGGTTTCAGGAAACAATACTTGAAATAGTTGAGATCAAAGAGTACGCTATCCATATCAAACTCCGGCTGAGGATAGCAGTTGGACCAATCCAGCCCACGTGCACCACGCAACTGGATGTTAGGCAACTCACGGATTGTCTTCTTCAGGAGTTCCTTCTCCTTCTGATTGTATCTGCCGCCAGCCTCTCTTCCTCCCTTGATGGTATCGAAGAGCGAAGTTCCGCCCAGATCTGTCTGGATATAGCAAAGTTCATCTTCGCTCACAGCCAGGATCTTAGGCACCGGCAACTGACGGAGATTGAAATGATTAGCCAGATACACGAAGGCGTGATCCTCATCACGGCTCGTACCGATAACACCTATCACCGTATCCCCATCCTGCTTGATGATACGGAAATATTGGCGGTTACTTCCCTGCCCTGCCAGCTTGATGACATCAGCAGGCTCTTCGCCAGCCCATTGCTTGTAGAGATTAATTAGCTTTTCCATCATCATTCAATTTTCTGCGTTTTCTGTCATCATCTATCTTTTGTGCGAAGTTATCACCGATGAAGAGAAGCAATAAGATACCTAGCGTAGTGAGGAAAGAATTCGTAGTAGTCATTCCTAACTCCGCCTTTGTTATATAAATCAGTCCTCCGATAACGATCAGGAAGACCAATGCCTTTTTCCAATCAATATTGTGCATGATACTAAAAAACTATTTGTTCTGCAAAGATACAACATTTTTCTGAGCTAGCCATAAGATTAAGCATATTTTTGAGATAAGCACAAAAAAAATCGGATGTCTCACGACAACCGATTTTCAAAAACAAACTACTTAAAAACTAATCTACTAAAACAAATCAAAAAAATATCTTCATCGACCTTGCGGTCGGTATTACCTTTCCTTTTCGTTTGCAAAGGTACAAAAAAAGCGTATTAGCACCAAACAATTTTGCGATTTTTTGCATATCAATTGCTAAAAAAACAAAAAAATAGGGATAATTCTCTGAGAATCACCCCTATTTGTTATTTTTAGATTGCAAATTTGCACTCTATTACATCATACCGCCCATACCTGGAGCTGCAGCAGGTGCAACTGGAGCTGGCTCTGGTTTATCTACCAGGACACATTCTGTTGTCAGGAACAGACCAGCGATAGAAGCTGCGTTCTCCAAAGCAACACGCTCAACCTTAGCAGGATCTACGATACCAGCCTGACGCATATCCTCGTAAACATCCTTGCGGGCATTGTAACCGAAGTCACCCTCGCCCTCGCGAACCTTATTAACGACTACAGAACCCTCGCCACCAGCATTGGCTACAATCTGACGGAGAGGCTCCTCGATAGCACGCTCTACGATGCGGATACCAGTTGTCTCATCGGCGTTGTCACCCTTCATATCCTTCAAAGCCTCGAGAGCACGGATATAAGTAGTACCGCCACCAGCAACGATACCTTCCTCGATAGCTGCACGGGTAGCGCAGAGAGCATCATCAACACGATCCTTCTTCTCCTTCATCTCTACCTCAGAGTTAGCACCTACGTAGAGAACAGCAACACCACCAGCGAGCTTAGCCAAACGCTCCTGAAGCTTCTCCTTATCATAAGAAGACTTGGTGTTCTCAATCTCGTTCTTGATCTGAGCTACACGATCCTGGATATTAGCCTTCTCGCCATGACCATTTACGATTGTTGTATTATCCTTGGTAACAGTAACCTTGTCAGCAGAACCCAGCATTTCCAATGTTGCCTGCTCCAACTTCAAGCCCTTCTCCTCAGAAATAACAACACCGCCAGTCAATACAGCGATATCCTCCAACATAGCCTTGCGACGGTCGCCGAAACCTGGAGCCTTTACTGCACAAATCTTCAAACCGCCACGCAAACGGTTAACAACCAATGTTGTCAAAGCCTCAGAATCAACATCCTCAGCAATAACCAACAAAGGACGACCGCTCTCAGCAGCTGGCTGGAGAATTGGCAAGAACTCCTTCAGGTTAGAAATCTTCTTATCATAAAGAAGGATGTATGGGTTATCCATTACACACTCCATCTTGTCTGCATCAGTCATGAAGTAACCGCTCAAATAACCACGGTCAAACTGCATACCCTCAACAACACCGATGTTGGTATCACGGCTCTTGCTCTCCTCGATAGTGATGACACCATCCTTGGAAACCTTGCGCATGGCATCAGCCAAGAGCTTACCGATTTCAGCATCGTTGTTGGCAGAAACGGTAGCCACCTGCTCAATCTTGTCATAGTTGTCATCTACCTGCTCAGCATGGTCTTTGATGAAGGCAACGACAGCAGCAACAGCCTTGTCGATACCACGCTTCAAATCCATTGGGTTAGCACCTGCAGTTACGTTCTTCAAGCCCTCAGTTACGATAGCCTGAGTCAGGATAGTAGCTGTTGTAGTACCATCACCGGCATCATCACCAGTCTTGCTGGCAACACTCTTAACAAGCTGAGCACCAGTATTCTCAAACTTATTCTCCAACTCTACTTCCTTAGCAACGGTAACACCATCCTTAGTAATCTGAGGAGCACCAAACTTCTTTTCGATTACCACGTTGCGTCCCTTAGGACCGAGAGTTACCTTTACTGCATTTGCCAACTGATCAACACCCTTCTTCAAGAGGTCGCGGGCATCCATATTATATTTAATATCCTTAGCCATTTCCTTATTCTTAATTAAAATGTTAATTATCAATTACTCTTCTACCACAGCGAGAACGTCGCTCTGGCGCATCATCATATACTTAGTACCATCAAACTCAAGTTCAGTACCAGCATACTTACCATAGAGAACAGTATCACCCTCCTTGAGAATCATCTCTTCATCCTTGGTACCCTTACCTGTAGCAACGACCTTACCACGCTGTGGTTTCTCCTTTGCTGTATCAGGGATAATGATTCCACCTACTTTTTCTTCAGCTGGTGCAGGAAGTACCAGCACTCTATCTGCTAATGGTTTAATATTCATGATTCTTATATTTTAATTTGTTATTACTTCTATTTTTCGTCTTCACTTCAGCCTATTCGGGCATACGTCAGACACCCTCACCCTATACGAAAAGCGTGCCAAAGCGTCAAAACTGACACTTTGGCACGCTCACAACTACACACTTACTGACATTTCTGTCAGCCTTTACCTAAAAATGCTGAAGCCAGGTTGTAAGGTCATCCAGCATCTGGGTATGATAACGGAACCCCTGAGCCGTATTGCGGAATCCCCATCCATGTCCTCCGGAAGGATAGATATGCAGAGTGCATTCGTTACCTGCCTTATTCATTGCCATATAGTAAGCCACTCCATTGGTCACAGGAGGCACCACCTTGTCATCACTCGACATCAGGAGGATGACACGAGGAGTTACCTGAGGGCGGACAGCCTTGTCATTACTCCATTCCTCCACCAGTTTGGCATTCGTCTTGCGCTCCTCACCGAGGAAATTCACACAAGAACCCTTGTGGGTGATTCGCTCATCCATAGAAATCACAGGATAGAAGAGAATTGAGAAATTCGGACGTACAGCCTCCTCTGCATGAGTACTTACCGAAGAAGCCAGATGTCCGCCTGCCGAGAAGCCCATGATACCAACATCCTTCTTGTTGATATGCCATATTTCCGCACTATCTCTCACGGTACGCATCGCCTGGTAAGCATCACTCAATGGAATGTTACGATCGCCCTTCGGCATACGATACTTCAGGACAAAGTAAGCGATACCCTGCTTATTTAAAAATTCCGCCCACTGATGTCCCTCATGATCCATTGCCAAATGCGAATAGCCACCACCAGGACAATCCACCACGGCACGGCCCGTTGGTTTCTTGGGAAGATAACAAGTGAGTTCACTCTGTCCATCGGCACTGTTCTTCAATACGAACTTCCTTGCAGTGGATTGCGCAGATGCAGATATAGCAAAGAGCATCAATGCGAAAGAAACAATCGACTTTTTCATTGTATTTTATGTTAAATTTACATTCAAATTTTGTCCTGCAAACAAAGGATGAACACATCCACCATACAAGAACCAAGACTGCACAAAGGCAACAAATGTCCTTGTTTATGTAATGCTTATATCTGCTCTTACTCGTAGCCCTTGTTCTGCTTCAGCTTCTTGTTCAGATCCAGACTTCTTTGCGGTATCGGGAATACCGTTGTGAAGCCAGTTTCTTCGTTTTTTACAGGCACACGCTGGTCGTATGCCTTGGTGTATTTGCCGAATCGGATGAGGTCCTGCCGTCTCCAGCCTTCCCATACAAGTTCCAAGAGCCGCTCGTTGAGGATATTGTCCAGGTTGGCTTCGACTCGCGGCATCCCGACTCTCTCCCTTATGGCATTCAATTCCACAGAGCCGTCTTCGCCATTGCGAACCTTAGCCTCAGCTTCCATCAGTAATGCATCAGCATATCTGAACAGCACGATGTCGTTGTCAACCTGTTTGCCGTCGGAGTAGGCGGTGCGGTCAACCTCGTATTTCCCGACACGTGCGCCAGCCGTCTGCTTGTAAGGGCTATCCGTTAAGTTCAGTTTCAGCTCCAACGGGCGGTACACCAGAGGATCGCCGTTGTCAAGATAGATTTTCTTTCCGTCCACAAACACCGTGTCGGCGTAGAAGTTGGTGCGGAATCTGCTGTCCTCATGGTCGGTGCCATACCCGAAAGCCTTGACGGTTGAGACCGTTGCACAGGTGCCGTTTTCCGATGAACCGCCGTATGCGCCGCCATGCTTATAGTGGCGTGAGCGGAACAGATAGTGGTATTCGTTCTGATACAGGTTCTTGTCCAACGGAATCGTAAAGATGTTCTCCTTGCTGCTCTCGTTGTGTACGGCAAAGTTATAGGCATAGTCGCTTTCCAGTTCGTAGCCCTCGTTCTTCAACTGCTCGCAATACCAGATGCAGGTCTCCCAAGCGTTCTTCCTCTCTCCGTTGACGGTGAAGAAGATGCCCTTGCCGTCAAGCCGCTTGCCGTCCGACCAGTCGTCATCGTCATAAACTTCAGCGTTCAACGCCAGCTTTGCAAGCAGAAAATTCACTACCGGGCGTGTGACACGTCCGTAATAGTCTCCCTCCTTATTTGAATGGGCATCGGCAAGCAACGGTGCTACGGCTTGCAGTTCGTCAAAGATGAATCTGAACAACTCGCTTCGCTTACATGCCTCAACCTGGTCGAGCTTTACATCGTATGACGTGACAAGCGGAATCTGCCCGAACATGTCCATCGCATAATAGTAGAACAGAGCACGGACGGCTCTCACCTCCGCCGTGAAGTCGCGTTTCTGCTCCGCCGACAGCAGTTGCTTGTGGCTGTCAATGACAGAAAGCGACTGGTTGGACAGTACGATTACCTTGAAGAGGTATTTCCACACGTCATACAGATAGATGTCGTTTGCGCTCCACTTGTGCTGGTACATGTTTTCCCACAAGCCACCGTCATACCAGTCGCCGCCACGGATAGGCATCATCGCCTCGTCCGTTGTGAGGGTGTTGTAGTCGTATATGCCACGGCAAGTGCCTTGCAGTCCCTCCGACTCTTTGTTACTGCCCACATAATTATATAGCGAAGCCACGGCATTCTTATAGATGTTGTCGGCATTGTTGTAGATGGCTTCCTGGTCGAGCTGGTCTTTCGGATGCTCGTCCAGACAACCGCAGACGCACAGCGTCAGCGGCACAGCCAATATGTAGCTAAAAATTTTCTTCATGCTCTTCTTTCTTTAAAATTGTACACTCAATCCCAGCGAATAGGTACGGTAGAGCGGATAGTTGCGCTTGTCGTCAATACCCATCGTGCTGTTCACAACATAGCTGTTGATCATCGGCGTAAGCCCCTTGTAGCTTGTAATGGTTCCGAGGTTGCTGACGTTGCACGACACTCGCAATGAGCGGATGACGCGGCTCTTCAACGGCACGTTGTAGCCTATCGTCAGATGCTCGAAGTTCAGATAGTCGCCCTTCTCCAGCCAGTAGTCGGACACGCGCTGGTCAACGATGTTCTTTTCCGGCGCACCTTTCAGCACGTTATAGTCGGGGAAGCACGACATATTGTTGTAGGCAAGTCCCGTTCCGTTGAATATCTTGTGTCCGAACGCTCCGTTCATCTGCAAGGCGACATAAAAGTCCTTGTATCTGAAACTGATGTTCGAGCCGAGTGTCACCTTCGGCGTAGCCTGTCCCGCGATGTAACGGTCGCCGCCGTCGCTCAGGTCAACCTTTCCGTTGCGGTCGAGGTCCTCAATGTCGTAGGAGTAGCTTCCGTTCTCGTTCTTGACGAGTCCCTTGCAGTGGGGCAGGTAAAAGACACCGAGAGGTTGCCCAACAATCTGATAGACAACATTGTTGTCGCCGCCGTTCTGTCCGGCACCGTCCAAAGAACCGATTGCCGTGACATCTGCTGCCGACATATTCATTCCGTTGTAAGAGCCACTGAGGGAAATGAGCTTGTTGCTCTGGAATGACAGGTTCATGTTGATGTTCAGTTCCATGTCTTTCTTGCTGACGGGCTGAACCGACAAGCCAAGCTCAAAACCTCGGTTTGACATGGCGCCGATATTCGCCAGCAGGGTGTTGTAGGCAAACGGAGGCACCGGCACCTCGTAGGCATAGAGCATATCCGTGGTCTTTGAATAGTAATATTCGGCTGTGAGCATCAGACGGTTGGCGAAGAAGCCGAGATCTGCGCCGATGTTGAACGTGGTCTTCGTCTCCCATTTCAAGTCGGGATTGTTGTTTCTCACCATGCCGAGTGTCACCGTTGGCGAACTCTTTATCGGGACGATGCCCGTCTGCCGTACGGTGTTCATAGTGGTGTAAGCTGATATGCCGCCAAGGTTGCCTGCCTGTCCCAATCCTGTACGGAGCTTGAGCATTGACAGCGGTTTTACGTCAGAAAGAAAACCCTCCTTCTTCAAGTCCCATGTGAACGACACGGACGGGAAGAATCCCCATGTGTTGCTGTCGCCCACCATGGACGAACCGTCACCACGGGCATTGACGGACAGTGTATATCTGTCGAGCAGCGTATAGGTTATGCTGCCCATCACGGATGCGAGCGACTGGTCCTCGTAGGTGCTTTCCGTTCCGCCGTAAGGTCGGGCAGCGGTGGCACCCAGATTGTCATAGCCGAAGTCATTGGTAGGGATGCCCTTGGCATACACCCAGAAGGCAGTCTTCTTCAGCTTGCGGTATTCGCTGCTCGCCCCAGCAGAAATCTTATGGATGCCGAACTCCTTGTTGAAGTCAACGGACACGTTGCCGAGCCATTCCTCTTTCTTGAACTCGCCACGGTACACGTTGCCCTGCGCCCATACCCATGTAGGACAGAACTGGGCGTTCTCGGTGGAGCCGTACAGATAGGAGCCGAATGTGGATATGCGCCAGTTGGGGTTGAAGTCATAGCTCAGCTTCACGTGTGCGTCAAAGTTCAAGTCCTTGGAGTCGTTCTTCTCGGCAAGCACGATGCCCGGAGGGTTGATTTTAGAGGCAGCCTCATTCTTCAGCCAATTGCCGTTCTCGTCCGTTCCTGCCGGGAACGTTGGGTTTTGGCAGGCTGCGGAGTAAAACAGCATCTGCGTGTCGAAGATGTCATGGTTCTTGAATGAAGAGCCGAACACGCCGAAGTCACCCGTCAGTCGGTCGTCGAAGGCTTTCTGCGTGACATCCACCTTGGCTACAAACACGCCGTAGTCCATATTCTTGATGATGGTGTTGTGATCCATCATACCGAACGAGGCACGGTAGTTTGACTGCTGAGTACCGCCGCTGAACGCAAGGTAATGGTTGTTTACCAGACCTGTGCGTGTTATCACCTTGTAGGTGTCGGTGTTGTAGCCTCCGTTGTTGCAATACACGCCCAAAGCCTTTGCCGTGGCAACATACTCAGCGGCATTAAGCATGTTGAGGTGCTTGTACATCTGCTCAAAGCCGACATTACCCTCATACGAAATTTGGAATCCGCGCCCCGTGCCTTTCTTGGTCTTCACCTCAATTACACCGGATGCACCGCGCGAGCCGTACATGGCTGTCTCTGCCGCATTCTTCAATATGCGAAAACTCTCGATGTCGGCAGGGTATATCGTGGAAAGCGTAAGCACGTCAGAAGTCACGCCATCGATAAGCACCAACGGATCGTTGCCTCCGATGATGGAGGTGGTACCACGGACACGCACACTGTTGAGCATAGCCATCCTATCCAGACCGTTGGATGTCACGTTGACACCAGCCGCCTGACCGCTCAACACGTCAAGGGCATTGTTGGCTGCACCCTTGCCTGTATGGTCTCCCAACACCTTTACTATACTGTTCCCATTGCCAATGGAATCCTTCTCCTCTATAGGGACCTGCTTTTGCGCATGGGTCATAGCACTACAAAAGAGTGCAAAGAAAAGGGATGTCTTCGGTAAGCCAAATGTCCTAAACGAACTTGCCAGCTTTGGCTTGGCTGAAAAACGAGGGACGGAACCCGATATAAAAACTTTTTTCCTCTCTGCCATATTCTATTTCTCTTTATGGTGGTCGTAATGGATTGAGACAACAAAGATAAGGGGCTATGGGTAAAGATGTATCTGCCGCATAATAAATTTATATAATATTAACGGTTTTCATTGCGGTTTTGTCGATAAAAAATCAACTGGCAGTATATCTGTTGTTTAAATATGAATTTATGTTGTTTAAGTATGGATTTATGTGTTCTTTGTGTATGTAAAAGATTTATTTCAAGTCAATGTCTTCAGGAGTGTTCTTCTTCAGACAGGTTCAGAAATCAGCGGAACGCTGCCGATGGACTATCAAAATCACATTGGAGACATCTTGGATGTTATACTGCCCGCAGGCTCCATAACGGGTGCGCCCAAGGACGAGTAATTAGAGAAAAGAATATGATTACAAGGCAAATAAGCATTTTTTCGTTAACACAACGTTATATTTTCATCATTTTTCGGTGTTTTTGTACAATTCTCTTTGTCATTTGTTACTTTTTTACTATATTTGCAGAAAAATAAATCAGTATCAACGTAATATAGACAGAATTATGAAGCAATTTTTCAAGAATGTCGCAGCTACTATCGTAGGTATCTTCGGATTCGGAATCATCATGATGATTCTCGCCGTCATCACACTCATTGGTATGGTGTGCAACAGCAGCAAGACTCCTTCACTGAAAGACAACTCTGTGATGGTGATGAAGCTGCAAGGTCAGATCAACGACCAGGCAAACGACGACTGGTTGGGACAGCTCACCGGTAACCAATATAACAACCTTGGCATGAACAATATCCTCTCAGCCATCAAGAAGGCAAAACAGGAGGATAAGGTGAAGGGTATCTATCTGGAAACGGGTATTCTGAGTACAGACTACGCTACATTGCAGGAAATTCGCAACGCTCTTGCCGACTTCAAGAAGAGCGGCAAGTGGATCATCGCCTATGGTGATGCCATGACGCAAGGTGGATATTACCTGGCTTCGGTTGCCAACAAGATATATGTGAACCCGGAAGGTTCGGTAGATTGGCACGGTATTGCCTCACAGACACAATATATAAAAGATGTGGCTGCCAAATTTGGCGTTCACTTCACCATTGTAAAGGTGGGCAAATACAAGAGCTTCACCGAGATGTACACAGAGGACAAGATGAGCGATGCCAACCGAGAACAGGTTACCCGATATATCGGAGGGCTCTGGAATCAGATTCTGTCTGATGTCAGCAAGAGCCGAAACATTTCCAAGGATTCCCTGAATCGCTATGCAGACGGACTTATGGCATTCGATGACACCAAGCTCCTGAAATCCAGAAAGATGGTAGATGGATTCTGCTATTATGATGAAATCAGAGACGTGATAAAGAAACAGCTCGGTCTGAAAACCGACGAGAAGATTTGTCAGGTATCTATGGGCGATGTAAACGCAGCAGTAGATAACAGTAACCTCCTTGGCGACCAGATTGCTGTATATTATTGCCAGGGAGAAATCGTAAGAGTAGCAACTCCTGGCGCATTCGGCAGCGAGCAGCAGATTGTGAGCAACGACGTGATCCAGGATCTGCAGGATCTGGGCAACGACAAGAACATCAAGGCTGTGGTACTCCGCATCAACTCCGGTGGTGGCGATGCCTATGCCTCAGAACAGATCTGGCGTGCAGTCAGTCAGCTCAACAAGAAGAAACCTGTGGTGGTATCCATGGGAGGCATGGCTGCTTCGGGTGCATATTATATGAGTATGGGTGCTAGCTATATCATGGCTCAGCCAACAACACTGACCGGTAGCATCGGTATCTTCGGTGCCCTGCCAGACTTCAGTGACCTGATGACCAAGAAGCTGGGATTCAAATATGACGAGGTTAAGACCAACCGCAACAGTGCCTATGGCAGTGCCGGCAGTGCTCGTCCTTGGAGCGCAGAAGAAATCGGTCATCTCCAGGCTTATGTAAACCGTGGCTATGGTCTCTTCCGCCAGCGTGTGGCTGATGGCAGAAAGATGAAGACCGAGGAAGTGGAGAAGATTGCACAAGGAAGAGTATGGCTCGGAACCGACGCCAAAAACATCAAACTGATTGACGGTTTTGGCAGTCTCGACGACGCTGTTGCCAAGGCAGCCCAACTTGCCAAGACTTCCGATTACGGAACCACAGAATATCCTATGCCTGCAGACTGGATAGACCAGCTTTTAGACGGACTGTCAGGCAGCAGCGGCAACTATCTCGATGAGCAGTTACGACTCACACTGGGTGACCTTTACCAACCATTCATGATGATTCGCAACATCAAGGAGAAAGAACCAGTGCAGGCAGCAATGCCATTCGTACTGAATATACATTAATATATATATAATAAGGTATAAAAAAAAGAAGTGAGGAAATGAGAACAGAAGGAGATCTGATAAAGATCAACGATTGGCTGCTACCGCTCAGTTGGATATACGGCAGCATCGTAAGATTCCGCAACTGGCTCTTCGACATCGGATTGAAAAAGAGCCGCGACTTCTCGATTCCCGTCATTTCGGTGGGCAATATCACCGTGGGCGGTTCGGGAAAGACCCCGCATGTGGAATACTTGATTCGCCTCTTGCACGACAAGGTGAAAATTGCCGTGCTATCACGTGGATACAAACGCAAGAGCCACGGATATGTACTTGCAGATGAAAATACAGAAATGTCGGATATCGGTGATGAGCCATTCCAGATGCACCAGAAGTTTTCTGATATCTACGTAGCGGTAGATGCCAAACGAGTAAGAGGCATCAACAACCTGCAAAGCAACGAGGAGACCCAGGATGTAGATGTGGTATTGCTTGATGATGCCTTCCAGCATCGCTATGTCAAGCCAGGCATCAATATCCTTCTGGTAGATTATCATCGTCTCATCATCTACGACAAGATGCTACCTGCAGGAAGACTACGCGAACCATTAAGCGGAAAGAACCGTGCCGACATCGTGATTATCACCAAATGTCCGAAGGATCTGAAACCTATGGAGTTTCGTGTACTCACCAAGGCTATGGATCTCTATCCTTTCCAGAAACTCTACTTCACCTGCATCGACTACGATACACTGAAGGGTGTTTTCACAGGAAAAGAACTGAAAGATCCAAAAGACTATCACGTGCTTCTGCTCACCGGCATAGCATCTCCAAAACAGATGGAGCACGACTTGAAACCGATGGTCAAGGAGATGAAGTCTCTCTCTTTCGGCGACCATCACCGCTTCAAGAACAAAGACATTGACCGCATCAATGAGGCATTCGAAGCCTTGCCGGAACCACGCATCATCATCACAACAGAAAAGGATGCCGTGAGACTGAGAGAGGCAGAAGGACTCTACGAGAGTGTGAAAGAAAGCATGTACGAATTGCCTATCAAGGTAAGCTTCATGCTTGACCAAGAAGATAATTTTAACGAAAAGATAATAAGCTATGTACGAAAAAATTCAAGAAACAGCATCCTGGCTAAGAGAAAGGATGAGCACAAGTCCGAAGACTGCAATCATTCTGGGAACAGGTCTCGGACAATTAGCTTCAGAAATAACTGATAGTTACGAATTCCCATATAGTGAAATTCCTAACTTCCCGGTATCTACCGTAGAAGGACATGCAGGCAAGCTCATCTTCGGAAAGCTGGGCGGCAAGGACATCATGGCGATGGAAGGCAGATTCCACTTCTATGAGGGATATAATATGAAGGAAGTAACCTTCCCTGAGCGCGTGATGTTCGAGTTGGGCATCGAGACCCTCTTCGTAAGCAATGCCTCTGGCGGCATGAACCCTAAGTTCCAGATTGGCGACCTGATGGTTATCGACGACCACATCAACTTCTTCCCAGAGCATCCATTGCGTGGCAAGAACTTCCCTACCGGTCCTCGCTTCCCTGATATGCACGAGGCATACGACAAGCAGCTCCGTAATCTTGCCGACGAGATTGCCAAGGAGAAGGATATTCCTGTTCAGCATGGTGTATATGTGGGCGTCCAGGGTCCTACCTTCGAGACTCCGGCAGAGTACCGCATGTACCGAACCCTGGGTGGTGACGCTGTAGGCATGAGCACCGTTCCTGAGGTGATCGTGGCCCGCCATTGCGGCATCAAGGTATTCGGCATCAGCATCATCACCGACCTCGGCGGCTTCGACGTTCCTGTAGAGGTAAGCCATGAGGAGGTACAGATTGCTGCCAATGCTGCTCAGCCTAAGATGACTGAGATTATGCGAGAAATGATTCGCAGAAGCTAATCATAAAGTTCAACATTCAAAGTTCAAAGTAAAAATTGGATATAGCTAAGTTGGGTGAGTTTGGACTGATAGACCATCTCACCAAAGGATATGAAAACAAGAATGCCTCTACTGTTTATGGCGTAGGCGATGACTGTGCGGTGATGCACTATCCCGACAAGGAGGTGCTGATGACTACCGACATGCTGATGGAAGGTGTACATTTCGACCTGACCTATATTGATATGCAGCATTTGGGTTACAAGAGTGCCATGGTCAATATCAGCGACATCTTCGCCATGAACGGAACGCCACGCCAGATGGTGGTAAGCATCGCACTGAGCAAGCGTTTCAAGGTAGAAGATCTTGATGAATTCTACAGAGGTCTGCGTATGGCTTGCGATAAGTTTGGCGTTGACATCGTAGGTGGCGACACCACTTCTTCGCTCACCGGTCTTGCCATCAGCATCACCTGCATTGGTGAAGCTGCAAAGGAAGATATCGTATATCGCAGCGGTGCTAAGGAAACAGACCTCATCTGTGTAACAGGCGACCTGGGTGCTGCCTATATGGGTCTGCAACTTCTGGAACGTGAAAAGGCAGTATATTACGGACAGGTAGAAGACATCCGCAAGAAGATGTCAGAGGCAAAGGCGCAGGGTGACGACCAGAAGTTGGCTGCCCTCAACAAAGACTTGCAGGAAATGCGTAACTTCCAGCCAGACTTCGCCGGCAAGGAATACCTGCTGCAGCGTCAGCTTCAGCCAGAAGCTCGCGGCGACATCATAGCCCAGCTCCATGAGGCAGGCATCCGCCCTACCGCTATGATGGATATCAGCGACGGCTTGAGCAGCGAGTTGATGCACATCTGCGAACAGAGCAACTGCGGCTGTCGTGTCTATGAGAAGAATATCCCTATCGACTACCAGACAGCAGTTCAGGCAGAGGAATTCAATATGAACCTCACTACCTGTGCCATGAACGGTGGCGAAGACTATGAGCTTCTCTTTACCGTTCCTATCGGCGACCATGCCAAGATTGAGGAAATGGAAGGTGTGAAGCAGATTGGTTACATCACTAAGGAGAGCCTTGGCAAGTTCCTCATTACCCGCGATGGTCAGGAATTCGAACTCAAGGCGCAGGGATGGAATCCTCTGAAAGACTAGTTTAACGAATCGCTTTCTCTGAGGAAGAAAACCGAAAGAGGCGATTTTAGTTAATAAACATTAAGCAAGAGAAAATATTTGGTTTTCTCTTGCTCAATTAAAAATTTTGTTGTACCTTTGCAACCGCAAAAAGCAAGATGGTGCCATAGCTCAGTTGGTAGAGCAAAGGACTGAAAATCCTTGTGTCCCCGGTTCGATTCCTGGTGGTACCACTCCTCCTTTCATTTAGGCGGTTTCTGACTTCGGTTAGAGCCGCCTTTTTTGCATATTCAGAAAAGGAGATAACAAATGTAACGACATTAGAAAGTGATATTACTCATTTATTAATTTAAAGATTAACAAAACAATACTTAAAGACTTATGAAAAAGATTCTGATTTCATTATTGGCAATCTGCGGATGGGCGGCAGCCTCATTTGCTTCAGGTGCCAAAGACTACAGCAAGTACTATCAGAACTTGCCAGTACAAATGCAGCAGCCTACCCTGCCTACCATCCCCGACAACCAGGTTAGCATTCTGGACTTTGGCGGCAACGGCAATGGTCAGGCGATGAATACCCAGGCATTCAGCAAGGCTATCAGTAAACTGAGCAAGATGGGCGGCGGGCACCTCAATGTACCTGCAGGCATCTATCTCACCGGTTTGATTTCCCTGAAGGACAACATCGACCTGCATCTGGAAAAGAATGCCATCATCGTCTTCTCGGAAGATAAGAACGACCTCATCAAGATAGATGA
The DNA here is from genome assembly GCA_900557035.1 of uncultured Prevotella sp. Classification (GTDB taxonomy): domain Bacteria; phylum Bacteroidota; class Bacteroidia; order Bacteroidales; family Bacteroidaceae; genus Prevotella. Next base: position 17,139 of record USRA01000012.1, read on the forward strand.
TGAAACCGGGCAGAAAGAAGACCGTGCTACCCCAGCCATCAATGCCAGCAAGAGAAAGAACATTTCCATCACCGGAGAAGGAACCATCGACGGTAATGGCGAATGGTGGCGCCCCGTGAAGCGTGTCAAGGTAAGCGACTGGGAATGGAATCGCTTCAAGGATATGGGAGGTGCCCTCAATGAGAAAGGTGATATCTGGTATCCATATAATCTGAAACATTCCCCTAATGTAGCAGACAACATGGAAGCACAGGAGAAAGTACGCAATCACATGATTCGATTCACCGAGTGTGAAAACGTACTGGTACAGGGTGTTACCTTACTAAACAGTCCACGCTTCCACCTCATCCCTACCCGATGCAAGAATATCATCATCGACGGTATTACCGTGAAGTGTCCTTGGAATGCACAGAACGGAGATGCCATCGACATCTCAAGCTGCAAGGATGTACTCATCGTAAACAACATCGTGGATGCCGGCGATGACGGAATCTGCATGAAGGGTGGCGCAGGAGCTGCAGGAGTAAAAGCCGGTCCTTGCGAGAATATTAATATCCAGGACAATACCGTATATCATGCCCATGGCGGTTTCGTTATCGGCAGCGAATTCTCAGGAGGCATGAAGAACATCGTGGTTCGCAACAACACCTTCCAGGGCACAGATGCCGGTTTGAGATTCAAGAGCGCCGTAAAACGAGGCGGCACCTCGGAGAACATCTTCATCGACCATATCTATATGACAGATATCACAGGAGATGCCATCACCTTTGAGACCACCTACTTCGACAACCATGTGGGAGCCAAGAAAAGCAATGCCCCAGTGAAGCAGGAATATCTTCCAAACTTCCAGGATATCCACATCAGCAATGTATATGTTCGTGGATGCAAGAACGGCATCGTAGCTCATGGCGCAGAGGGAATGGTTCACGACATTACCATCAAGGATACCTATATCTTCTACAATCAGAAGGCTCAGGATATCGATGAGACTTGCAAAATCAAGCTTGAGAATGTGAACTTCGCTACTTTTGCAAAGTAAGAAACCATATCGCAAACCATTCTCTCTAAATGCTTCAAACACTTACCTTTCAACAGTAAGCGTCTTTTCGCTGACAGAGAAATGAATATCCAGACCCTCATAAGGCATTCCATAAACCTTATGAGGGTCTTTCTGGTAATGCGGACGAGGATCCTGCGCCAGAACCTCTTTCAAGATTTCAATCTTCTCATCATTCAATCCCTGGCAAATCAGGTATTCCCTTACTTCCCCAGAAATCTCAACATCCAGCTTCGCCCATTTCCGATCATCCACGAATCCACTTCGTGCATCAGGATGACAATCGGCATACACCACGTAAGGCTTGATATCATAGATGGGAGTACCATCCATCAGGTCACCACCCTTTACATGAATGACAGGTCCCTTGCTTGTTTCCCATTCAATACGGGAGATTTTCACGGATGACAACCCGATGTTGTTCGGACGGAAAGGACTGCGGGTAGCGAATACCCCGACCTTCTCGTTACCTCCCAAGACCGGAGGCCTTACAACCGGACTGTTCGCCTTATGCTTATTTGCCGAGAATTCCCAGATAAGCCAGAGAAAATCGAAACCTTCCATTCCTCTGAGGAAATCCGGATTGCGATATTCGGGTTCAAAAACAATCTGTCCTTCCAGTTCAGCCACCAATCCAGCCTGCTTGGGAATACCAAACTTGCTGCTGAACGGAGAACGGAATCTTGCTATTGGTTTTATTTCCATATATTTATATTATTGATTTTAGTTCCTATTTTCATATACTGGGGTATATTTCCATATATTCCAATGATTACACCTTATTATATATAGTACATTATATATATAGTACGAAAAAAACACCCGATTATTTTGTTGTCTCCATAAAATAATGTACCTTTGCACCGTAATAATAATAAGCAATCAATGATATAAAAATAGAAAACAATGAAAATAGAAAGGCCTCAACATGAGATTTGGCTGCAAAAGCCAGGAGAACTCGGCATCTATCAGCAGATAGAACGTGCCGGAAGAGTGTGCTACAAAAGTGAGAACAACACCACCAACGACTCGGCTAAGCCATTCGTAGATAGAATGATACAGAGTGAGCACTATGCAATGTTGGAACACGGCACAGTCTATCTCGTATGCAATCATGGGGAGTTACCACTCTATACAAGCAATAAGTTCTCTCGCTGCCACACCATCGACGGCAAGGATTACATCACTACCAATCTCCGTGTTCTGGCAGAAAACAAGGCGATGGATGATTTGAAATACCTCAGCGACTATGAGGAAGGAAAGCACGAGCTCCGCATCACCGTTCATTTCACCACACAAATTGCCATTACCCGTGAGTACAACCGCCATCGTGCCAACTCTATGGCAGAGCAGAGCACACGCTACTGCAACTACTCCAAGAACAAGTTCGACAATGAAATTACGATCAACCTTCCTACCTGGGTAGAAGAAGAAGGTTATAATGGTTCTCAGGAGAAAGAAGATTACCGATTGGAAGATATGTGCGCCGACATTGCCGAAGGCAGAGCACAGGAATGGAGCAAGCTCGACACCTGGATCTTCGCCAATCAGGCTGCAGAATATGCCTATATGAAATTGATAGAAGCTGGCTGCAAACCACAGGAGGCTCGTGCCATCCTGCCATTGGATTGCAACACAGAGTTGGTACATACCGCATTTATCAGCGACTGGAAGCATTTCTTCGATCTCCGCGCTTTAGGAACCACAGGAGCTCCTCACCCAGATGCCAAGGTTCTCGCCTTGCCATTGATGGAAGAGTTCAAGGCTAAAGGTTATTTAAAATAGAAAGGAGAACGCTTAAAAAAGGTAAAAAATCACAGCTAAAATATAGATTTTCTGTTTTCTATACACAAGGAACAGATATATTTCGTATTTTTGCACTGTGTTTTTCATAGTATTAGATTTAAGGTTATCAAGGTTGGGGCTACGGCGGTAGCCCTTTTTTTATGCCTTTTTCGCCAGTTCAGAGGCATTTTCAGAGCTATTTCCCATGTTTTTCGACATTTTTTCTCAAAAAGTTCCTCAAAAATTTGGTGGAATCAAAAAAAGGTTGTACCTTTGCATCCGCTTAAGAAAACCAAGCTATAGTCATCCGACCGAATTTGGAGAGATGGTAGAGTGGTCGATTACAACGGTCTTGAAAACCGTCGTACCGAGAGGTACCGGGGGTTCGAATCCCTCTCTCTCCGCAAGAGCCTTCTGAAATATCTTTCAGAAGGCTTTTTCATTTTCACACTTTTACAATTAAAAAACTCATTATCCTTTCACAATCACAAAAATCCGCTCAAAATCAATTGCTTAAGTGTGAAAGGAGATTTCTACAACCCAATAGAACTACATAACCATAGGAAAACGGTAAAAGAACCTATTGCGCTTATCACCGCACCATTTACCTGGAGCTGAAACAACTATAATAATCAGCAGAAAGGACTATAGATATAAGGAGAAGGCAACTAAGTATAAAGGAGAAAGCAACTATCACAAAGGAATAGAAAAGGCTCCTTTGTATCGGATGACCCGGGTCATCCATATAGATGACGGGAGTGAGCCATATAGATGCCCCGAGTCATCCATATAGACGAGCTTAGTCATCCAGCCGATAAATTGTCTCTTTTCGCCTGCCAATATCTATCCCTCATCCTTCTGGTTACTATGCTTCATCCCAACATTCATAACAAAGACGACCACTAATTACTATCAAGACGCCCACTATTCCCTATCGGAGCAAGGAACATCGCCATATTTAAGCTTAGCCATCAATTACCAACTCAAAATAAAGAGATTTCTCCTTTCACACTTAACTCTCTTATTTTCAACACAATCCACATTCCGTGAAAGGAGATTTACTATCTACCTTAAATATTTTCTGCAAATTTATCCCTTAAAATTTGGTGGATTCAAAAAGAAGTAGTACCTTTGCACCCGCTTAAGAAAACCAAGCTATGGTCATCCAGACCGAATTTGGAGAGATGGTAGAGTGGTCGATTACAACGGTCTTGAAAACCGTCGTACCGAGAGGTACCGGGGGTTCGAATCCCTCTCTCTCCGCAAGAGCCTTCTGAAAGAAATTTCAGAAGGCTTTTTCTTTTATATCACCTTCCTAGATCTTTGATATTACTAAGATCTTTGATATTACTAAACTTTCAGGGCGTACAGTTTCCAGAGCTTTTAAGCTTTCAGCTCATATTCGAACCACATACAAAAGTTCAATAATGAATAAAAAGTAAGCCCAACCATCAAATTTATCCATAAAAGAGGGTGATAATTCAATAAATAATTGTACTTTTGCAATATAGATATAAAAACGACTATACTTCTGCAAAAGTAACATACAAAAAAGGAGATATGAGATACTACACAGCATTAACTATAGCCGGTTCTGACAGTTGCGGAGGAGCTGGCATTCAGGCAGACATCAAGACGATGTCGGCATTGGGCGTATATGCCGCTTCCGCAATCACAGCCATCACCGTACAGAACACCAAGGGAGTGTATGGCATTCAGAATGTGGAACCGGAAATCGTGAAAGGACAGATAGAGGCCGTGATGGAAGATATCCACCCTGATGCCATAAAGATAGGTATGGTTAATGACTGCGATACCATTCGTGCCATCGCAGAAACCCTCAAGAAATACCAGGAAAGCTTCCAGCATCTCGTTATCGACCCTGTCATGATATCTACCAGTGGCTGCCGACTGATGCAGGAGGATGCACTCGATGTATTCATCACCGAACTGCTGCCTTTAGCCACCCTGCTCACTCCAAATATCCCAGAGGCAGAAATTCTTGCCAATAGAAAAATAGAAAATGTAGAAGATATCAAAGCTGCCGCAGCTGCCATCAGCAAACTGGGATGCAGATATGTATTGATCAAGGGCGGTCATTTTGATGGAGAGGAGAAGATAGACTACCTCTTCGAGGGCGGAAAGCAGAAAACCAGCTATCGTGGCATCAGCGTAAACACCCGCAATACCCACGGCACCGGCTGCACCCTATCCTCTGCCATCACCTCTTACCTGGCAAGAGAAATGGATATGAATACAGCCATCGCTATGGCTAAAACCTATCTTTCAGGTGCCATCCTGGCAGGTAAGGACATTAAAATTGGAGAAGGTCACGGTCCGGTGAACCACTTCTACGAACCAAAATCATTATTTACCAAAAGCTGAAAAAGAGCGAAAACAATAAGCCGCTCATGAAAAAGCTGATAAAAACAGAGAAGAGAAAAGACAAAGAATGATTGATCGTTGTTACATAGAAATCACAAATACCTGTAACCTCAACTGTCACTTCTGTCCCAAGCACACCCGGGAAAAGCGACTGTTGAGTGCAGAGGAATTCAACCTGCTCACCGACAAGATCCGTGGAAAGGTCTGTTTCCTTTATTTCCACCTGATGGGTGAGCCCCTGCTCCATCCCCTGCTGCCACAGTTTATCACAACGGCACGCGAGAAAGGATTCAAGACGGTGCTTACCTCTAACGGAACCCTCCTGCACCGTGCCATGGAACTCCTCGATACCCTACCCCACAAGATACAACTCTCCCTCCATTCCCATGAAAGCAATGCAAAGGGAGAACTCTCCAGCTATATGGATGAGGTGATGACTTTCTCCACACAGGCCGCCGCTCAAGGCACCTGTATGGTATTGCGCCTCTGGAACCAAGGAGGAAGGGACAAGGAAAACGAGGAAGTGATGCGACTCATCGAGAAATACGTACCCAAGCCATGGAAAGAACGCCCTGACGGGTTCCGACTTTGCGATCATCTATACCTGGAGTTTGACCGGAAATTCGAATGGCCTAACTTCGAAAACGACATCAAGAAGAGGAATGATAACAAGAACAAAGATGAAAACAGAGACAAGGATGAAATAAGCGAGGGAAAAGACAAAGATAAAATAAGTGAGGAAAAAGTCAAGAACGAAGGCAACAACGAAAACCGGGAAGTCTTCTGCAAAGCATTGCTGAAGCAGATAGGCGTTCTTGCCGACGGAAGTCTCGTACCTTGCTGTCTCGACCATAACGGCGATGTCATTTTGGGCAACCTGCTCCATCAGTCACTCGAAGAAATCCTCTCTTCACCTCGTGCCCAGGCAATGATAGAAGGCTTCAAGCACCATACTGCCACAGAAGCACTCTGCCAGAACTGCGAATCTGCACTCGTAAGAAACAGTTTTAGGGGAAAGGCCAGAAGCTAGGAAAGAAACTCTATGCTATGAAAGCTTCTCCCCCAAGCTTTCATAGCAAGTAAACTATCATAATCATTAATCTCAAAATACCTAAAAGCAAGAAGAAATGAAATGGATTATTATCACAACACCAACCTTTATTTCGCATGAAGCAAAGTACATCGACCAGCTTTTTGAAGCAGGAATCGATCTGCTCCATCTGCGCAAACCCGATTCATCACCAGAAGAATGCGAGCAACTGCTCCAGAAGATTGACCCGAAATGGTATCCTCAAATCGTGATTCACGACCACTTCGAACTCTGCGAGAAATACCATCTCCATGGCATTCACCTCAACCGGAGAAACAGCCAGATTCCAGAGAACTTCCAGGGAAGTCTCTCCCGCTCCTGCCACAGTTTCGAGGAAGTCACCCAGTCGGTAAATAACGCTAATCCTGATTTTCCAAAGGAATCAAAGCCACAATTCGATTACGTATTCCTCAGTCCAATCTTCGACAGCATTTCGAAGAAAGGCTACAATCATTCCTTCTCCAACAGAGATTTGGAAGATGCAGGCAACAGCAGCATCATTAATGAAAAGGTGATTGCCCTTGGCGGCGTCATCCCTCAATTCATTCCCCAGCTGCGCGCCTGGAACTTCGGCGGAGCAGCTTTCCTGGGTGACGTATGGAACCGACGACACGAATACAACTGGAAGGAATACCTGGCAGATATCAGACAAAGATTAACACCACGAGGCGCCAAGAACACACTTAATGGCTCAAATGTTTGGTAGTTAGCCAAAATAGTTGTACTTTTGCACCCATGATTTATCCAGATAATTTTGAAAACAAGATAGGATTCAATGAAATCCGTAAAATGTTGCGCGAAAGATGTCTCTCTCCACTTGGCAAGGAACAGGTGGACAAGATGTCTTTCAGCAGCGACGCAGAATTCGTTAACGAGTGGCTCATGCAGGTGCGTGAGTTCCGCAGATTGATGGAGGAAGTAGAAGACTTTCCCCTTCAATATTTCTATGACGTAAGAGAAAGCATCCTCCGTATCCGTGTGGAAAACACCCACTTAGAAGAGGATGAACTGTTCGATTTAAGACGTTCGCTTGCCACCATCGCAAGGATGGTAAAGATTCTGAATCATAGCGACGAAGATGATGGTCACGGCGAACCTGAAGATGGCTGGCGCAGAGAAAAGCAGTATCCTTACCCTGCCCTCCATCGCCTTTCAAAAGATGTCATGACCTTCCCACAGCTGATCCAGCGCATCGACCAGATTCTCGACAAGTTTGGTAAGATTCGCGATAATGCGACCCCAGAACTTCTCCAGATTCGCAGAGAACTGGCAAAGACAGAGGGAAGTATCTCGCGTACCTTATATAGTATTCTGCGCTCGGCACAGAGCGAAGGCATCGTAGAGAAAGATGTAACCCCAACCCTGCGCGACGGCCGACTGGTTATCCCAGTCATCCCTACCCTCAAGCGCCGAATCAAGGGTATCGTTCACGACGAGAGTGCCACCGGCAAGACCGTCTTTATCGAGCCAACCGAAGTGGTGGAGGCCAACAACCGTGTGCGCGAATTGGAAGGTGAAGAGAGAAAGGAGATCATCCGAATCCTTACCGATTTCACCAACAAGGTACGCCCATTCTCCAAGGAAATATTGGACAGCTACCGCTTCCTCGCCATCATCGACCTGATTCAGGCTAAACAGAAACTCGCCGATGTTTTCAAGGCGATAGAGCCAGAGGTAGAAGACCATCCACACGTGGATTGGATCCGTGCCATCCACCCACTCCTTCAGCAATCCCTGCAGAAGAAGAACGAGAAGGTAGTGCCACTCGACATCACCTTGACACAGGATAAGCGCATCCTCATCATCTCGGGACCTAACGCCGGAGGTAAATCCGTATGTCTCAAGACCGTAGGTCTGCTTCAATATATGCTGCAATGCGGATTGAGCATCCCGGTGAGCGAGCGTTCCAAGACGGGTGTTTTCCAGAACATCATGATAGACATCGGTGATGAACAGAGTCTGGAGAACGACCTGAGTACCTACTCTTCTCACCTCTTGAACATGAAGAATATGATGAAGGCAGCCAATGGCGACACCATCATACTGATAGATGAGTTTGGTACAGGTACCGAACCGGGCATTGGCGGTGCCATCGCCGAAGCCGTACTCGACAAGTTCTGCAAGCAGCAGGCATACGGCGTCATCACCACCCACTATCAGAACCTGAAGCATTTTGCCGACAGTCACGAGGGAGTGGTAAACGGCGCCATGCTTTACGACCGTCATGAGATGAAGGCACTCTTCCAGCTCGCCATCGGACGTCCAGGTTCATCTTTCGCCATCGAAATCGCAAGAAAGATCGGATTGCCGGAAGAAGTCATCAAGGAGGCATCCGACATCGTAGGTTCCGAATATATCCAGAGCGACAAGTACCTGCAGGATATCGTCCGCGACAAGCGATACTGGGAGAACAAGCGCCAGAATATCCATCAGCGCGAGAAGGATATGGAGAAGACCATCTCGAAATATGAAAGCGACATCGAGGATATCGAGCGCAGCAGAAAGGCGATTCTCAAGAAAGCGAAGGAGAAAGCTGCAGAACTCCTGAAGGAGAGCAACAAGAAGATTGAGAATGCCATCCGAGAGATTCGAGAGAGTCAGGCAGAGAAGGAGGAAACCCGTCGCATCCGTCAGGAACTCGATGCCTTCAAGCAGGAGGTTCAAGAGATTGACACCAAGGAATCGGACGACAAGATTGCCCGCAAGATTGCCCAGATCCAGCAGCGCAAGGAGCGCCATGCCAAGCGCCAGGCTGAGAAAAAGGAGAACCAGGAGAAGGCGGCTGCAGCTCTGCGAAATGCACAGAGCAAGGTACAGAGCGACAGCAAGCGAGAAATCCAGGTGGGCGATACCGTACGAATCAAGGGCTTGACTACGATAGGAAAGGTAGAGAGCATCAACGGCGATACTGCCACGGCTGTTTTTGGCGGCATGCGTACCAAGATGCGCCTCAACAGACTGGAACACGCCACAGCCACAGCCGAAAACGTAGATAAGACCGAGGAGCGCAAGGAAAACCTGGCTTCTTATGGTATCAGCAAGGAGACCCGCAAGACGATTGATGCTCACAAGACCAATTTCCATCAGGATCTGGATGTTCGAGGTATGCGTGGCGATGAAGCACTGAATGCCGTTCAGTATTTCATTGACGATGCCATCCTGGTAGGTATGCCAAGAGTTAGAATTCTTCATGGCAAGGGCAACGGAATTCTCCGACAGCTCATCCGGCAGTACCTGAGCAGCGTTCCAAATGTAACGCATTATGCCGATGAGCATGTTCAATTCGGCGGTGCTGGCATCACGGTAGTTGATTTTTAAACGTCTCTTCCGCTAAATATAAAATATCACTTCTGTTAAATATAATAAGGTGTAATAGAAAAAAGGGGGCAATTATCTGCCTCCTTTTTCTAAATAAACGTTAACATTATCAACTTTTTCATTGAAAAATTTGGCAGGTTCAGAAAATTGCAGTACTTTTGCATTCGCTTAAAAGCAATAACCGCTTTCAAGTATATGAGACGGACAAGTCTCATACGACCAGCTCCCTCGGAATCCCCCAGGATGGGAACATAGCAAGGGTACTTGGTTGTAGCGGTGCGATATGAATCGCTTGTCCACCCGCCTCTTTAGCTCAGTTGGCCAGAGCACGTGATTTGTAATCTCGGGGTCGTTGGTTCGAATCCGACAAGAGGCTCAAAAAAGGAATCTTCTTTCAGAAGGTTCCTTTTTTTGTTTTTAAAACCATTCTATCTTTAATTATCTATAAATATTCTCCCCCTTTACACCTTATATAATAAAAAAGTTGTATTTTTGCAAATTGATATATTACATTCGTAGAAATACATTAAGACAATGAATACAGAAAATAACGAGAAGCAAGAAGAAAAGAAGAACGACGAGCAGAGCCAGACAAAGTTCGACACCCCTGATCAGAAGATCAAGATCTTTGTGATTGATACAGGTAAGATCAAACAGACCAAGGCTTTTGCCCGTCAAGACGGTACCCTGCTTGGTATCGTATGGGTAGCTAGTTTCGTTTGTACCATGCTAGCAGCCGACCCGAAATACCAGATATTGGGATTGTTTTCCAATCTCCTCATCCTCTCCACTCCATTTGTGGTGGGAAAGCGTTTGAAATATTTCCGTGATGTGGTAAGAGAAGGTCATATCTCCTTCAAGCACGGATTGTATTACTGTGTCCAGACATTCTTCTATGCCACCCTGCTGCTCACCATCGTGCAGTATCTCTGGTTCCGATTCATGAACACCGGCATGTTTATGACCCAGCTCCAGACCAACTACCAGATGATAGCCCAGGCTTATCAGTTGACTGCAGAGGAAACCAAAGCCCTCTTCGATGCCATCACGATGATGAAGCCTATCGCATGGGCATCCATGTTCATGATCACCGACCTGGTAGCAGGCGCAATAATCAGCCCGATTCTCGCTGCCATCTATTCAAAGAAACGAATTAGAAAATCTTAAAACATAACATAAGAAAATGGATATTTCAGTTATTGTTCCTCTTTTCAACGAGGAAGAATCATTGCCAGAACTCTTTGCTTGGATCAAGCGAGTGATGGACACCAACGATTTCACATACGAAGTTATCTTCGTGAACGACGGTTCTACCGACCGTTCATGGAATGTCATAGAAGAACTTGCCGAGAAGTTCGAGCAGGTAAAGGGCATCAAGTTCCGTCGCAACTACGGAAAGAGTCCGGCACTCTATTGCGGATTCAAGGAGGCACAGGGAGATGTTGTCATCACCATGGATGCAGACCTGCAGGATTCTCCTGATGAGATTCCGGGTCTCTATCAGATGATCACCAAGGAAGGCTACGACCTCGTTTCCGGTTACAAGCAGAACCGCAAGCAGGGCGACCCTCTCAGCAAGACCATCCCTACCAAGCTGTTCAATGCTACAGCCCGCAAGGTAAGCGGAATCCATAATCTCCATGACTTCAACTGCGGACTGAAGGCTTATCGCCGCGAAGTAGTCAAGAACATCGAGGTATATGGCGAGATGCATCGCTACATCCCATATCTTGCCAAGAACGCCGGCTTTGCCAAGATTGGCGAAAAACCGGTTCACCATCAGGCACGCAAGTTCGGAACCTCCAAGTTCATGGGCTGGAACCGTTTCGTAAACGGCTATCTCGACCTGATGACCCTCTGGTTCCTCAGCAACTTCGGCAAGAAGCCTATGCACGTATTCGGATTCCTGGGCAGTCTCGTATTCTTCATCGGCTTCCTCTCGCTCATCGGCTTGGGCATCGACAAGAGTATCGACCTCTACCATGGCGTATATGGTCATCTCATTACCGACTCCCCATACTTCTACATTGCGCTCATCGCTATGGTACTGGGTAGCCAGTTCTTCCTTGCCGGATTCCTGGGCGACCTGATCAGCCGTCAGAATCCAAACCGTAACGATTATCAAATAGAAAAGGAAATAAGATGCGGAAAATAATACCAATGGTCATCCTGATGATGGTGCTCACGATGGTAGGGTGTTCCACCCTCGACTGCCCGCTCAACAACACGACTTACACCAAGTACAAGCTGATGGGCAACATCAAGACCCTGCAGGACACCATGACCATCTCGACCACCAAGACTGCGGGCACCGACAGCGTGCTCATCAACAAGGATGTGAAAGTAGATAGTTTCATTCTTCCGATGAGTTATCATCAGCCGGAGGATGTTTTCTACTTCGAGATTCGCAACCGCGATCATCAGGTGTGGAAAGACACGGTGACCGTGAAGAAGGAAAATTATTCGCATTTCGAGTCTGTAGATTGCGGTCCGTCATTCTTCCATACCATTACGGAGGTGAAGACCACTCATAACTACATCGACTCGATAGTCATCAACAATAAAGAGGTAAATTATGATGCATCTAAAGCACATTTCTATATCTATTTCGGCAATCGCCACTAAGACAGCATCCCTGGGGATTGCCAAAGCAGTTTCCATGGAGATGACAAAAGCTGTAGAGAAAGGAGCTTTTCTTCTGGTTTGTCTTCTGATGCTGGGAGGTGCTTCTGCGAATGCACAGAACCAGAAGAAGAAGATGGCTACTGTGGAGAAGGATACCATCCCACTCTTCCGCGGAATAGCTGTGGGAGTAGATGTCATCGGACCGGTTCAGTTGATGGTCAGCGATTACGGACAGTATGAGGCTTCCCTCCGTGTCAATCTCAAGGACAAGTACTATCCGGTCTTCGAGCTGGGATATGGCAAGGCTGATGCCAGCGACGAGAGCACGAAGATCAATTACAAGACCAGCGCTCCCTATGCCCGCATCGGTATAGACTGGAACCTGCTGAAGAACAAGCACGACGATTACCGTCTGTTCGGTGGCTTCCGCTACGGTTTCACATCCTTTAAATACGATGTCACCTCTCCTCCTATCAAGGATCCGGTATGGGGTGGCGATGTTCCTTATGGAGCCGAAGGCGTGAAGAGTAACTATCACTGGCTGGAAGGAGTCTTCGGAGTAGATGCCAAGATCTGGGGCCCCGTCCGCATGGGATGGAGCTTCCGATACAAGCGCCGATTGGCTAAGAAGGATGGCGAAATAGGCAACTGCTACTATGTGCCAGGCTTCGGAAAGCAAGGCGGTTCCAGATTAGGCGGCACCTTTAACGTTACACTTGAGATATAATGTAAGCAAGACAATGAAAAATAAGAAACTGATTTGGCAGATACCTTTTCTGCTCATTCTGATCATAGGCAGTATCTTCGTGATACGCCAGCAGCGCAACACCCCATTCCAGAAAGATGAGGGTATGGTATTCGGCACCATCTATCACATCACTTACCAGAGTGACACCAACTATCAGAAAGAGATAGAGGCAGAATTGCAGAAGGTGGATAATTCACTCTCCCCGTTCAACAAGACCTCCATCATCTCCCGCGTCAACCGCAATGAAAAGGTGAAGGTAGATGAGATGTTCAGCGAGGTATTCCAACTCGCCGAGAAGATTTCCGGAGATACAGACGGAGCCTTCGATATCACCGTGGCACCTATGGTGAATGCCTGGGGATTCGGTTTCAAGACCGGTAACCCTCCTACCCGACAGACCATCGACAGTCTGCGTGCCATCGTGGGATTCCACACCGTTTCCCTGCAGGATGGTTACGTCATCAAGAAAAATCCGAAGACGATGCTCGACTGCTCTGCCATTGCCAAGGGATATGGCACCGATGTGGTAGCGAGATTCCTCAAGAAGAAGGGCGTGCAGAACTTCATGGTAGAGATAGGTGGAGAAATCGTAGTTAACGGCAACAGCGAGAAACTGCAGCCTTGGCGCATCGGAATCAACAAGCCAACGGATGATTCACTCAATACCAGTCAGGCTATCCAGGATGTAGTCAGCGTAAGCAATATCGCGATGGCAACCAGCGGCAACTATCGCAACTTCTACTACAAGAACGGAAAGAAGTATGCCCACACCATCGACCCGAAGACAGGCTATCCAGTGCAGCACAACATCCTTTCTGCCACCGTATTTGCAGAAGACTGTGCCACCGCCGATGCCTATGCCACCTCGTTCATGGTACTGGGATTGGATGGAGCCAAGAAGATTCTGGAGAAACATCCGGAGCTTTGCGCCTATCTGATTTATTCAGACCAGAAGGGAAACAACCAAATCTGGTATTCTCCATCCCTTCAGAAGAAGTTAGGAAAATAAAGCTGCTATAAAAAGTAAGGAAAAGAAAGCTGCTATAAAGAGTAAGAAGAGTAAGAAAAATAAAGAACGATGCAGGAAGATAAGTTATACGATACGCTCTTGAATCTGCCTCTGTTTCTCGGAATGAGCCGCACCGACCTTCTTCAGATTGCCGGACATACCAAGTTCGATTTCCAGAAGATAGAAGAAGGTGAGACTTTAACCGAGATAGGTGAACCCTATCACCGCCTGCTCTTTCTCCTTTCCGGAGAAGTGGCAGTAGAGACTATGGCAGATGACCGTGGGTATAGAATCGTAGAGACCATCAAGGCGCCGGAGGTATTCATGATAGAACGCCTCTTCGGATACGACCAGCACTCGCCCCATCACTATGTGGCGAGAAAAGCCTGCAGCCTGATGAGCATCAGCAAGAAAGAAGTGCTGCGACTCGCCAACCAATACGAGATCTTCCACATCAATCTGCTCAACCTCATCTCCACCCAGGCACAGAGAAGCAATCGCCGACTCTTCAGGGTACCCCCAAAGACGATCAGCGACAGCATCATCCGATTCTTCGAGAATCATTGCCTACGTCCGGCAGGCGAAAAAAACATCCACATCAAGATGGATCGCCTGGCTCTGGAGCTGAATGTCAAGCGGCTCAAAGTATCAGTGGCGCTCAACGAAATGGAAACCCAGGGACTGATCAAACTCTATCGCGGCAGAATCAGCATTCCTGCACTCGAGAAATTAATCAATAGATAATAATTACAATTATGCAAGATAACAACTCTACAAAGAATAACGAAACCCAGAAGAGAGAGAATCCTTTCTTCCTGCCCTACGGCACCCCACATTATACAGTCCCTTTCCACCGAATCCAGCTCGGCGATTACGAAGAGGCTTTCATGGAAGGTATCCGACGCGATGACGAGGCCACTGATAAGATTATCAATGACCCGGCAGAGCCAACCTTCGAGAACACCATTGCCCGCGTAGATACCGAGAAAGGGGAACATTATTACGATCTCCTAAGTCGTGTTTCCAATGTTTTCTCTTGCATGATGAGTGCAGAAACCTGCGATGAGATGGAAGAACTGGCACAGAAACTGAGTCCTATTCTCACCAAGCATGCCAACGATATCACCTTGAACAAGAAGCTCTTCGAGCGCATCAAATACGTTCACGATCATCCAAACCGTGAACTCAATGCCGAGGAACAGATGCTCCTCGACACCAGCTACGACGGTTTCGTGCGCAGCGGTGCCCTGCTCGATGAGGAAGGCAAGGAGAAGCTGCGCAAGCTCACCGAGGAGGCAAGCATGCTCACCCTCCAGTTCTCGCAGAATCTACTGAAGGAAAACAAGGCTTACACCCTGCATATCACCGATAAGGCTCAGCTCGACGGACTCCCAGAGACCGCCATCGCAGCCGCTGCCCATAATGCAAAGGAAAAGAATGAAGAGGGATGGATCTTCACCCTTGACTTCCCTAGCTACTCTCCTTTCATGACCTACTCTACCCAGCGCGAACTCCGCAAGCAGATGTACATGGCGAGAAATACCGTCTGCACCCACGACAACGAGCAGAACAACCTGAAGATCTGTCAGCGATTGGTCAACCTGCGCAGAGAGCTGGCACAGCTTCTGGGCTTCGAGACCTATGCCGATTACGTACTCCGCCACCGCATGGCAAGCACCACAGAAAATGTGTATAAGCTTCTGAACGATCTCATCGATGCCTACAAGCCTACCGCCATCCACGAGACGGCAGAGGTAGAGGCACTCGCCAAGAAACTGGAGGGCGATGATTTCGAGATGCAGCCATGGGATTTCGGATTCTATTCTCATAAGCTCCAAATGGAGAAGTACAATCTCGATGCAGAGATGCTTCGTCCTTATTTCCAGCTCGATAAGGTGATTGATGGCGTATTCGGTCTTGCCAACAAGCTCTACGACATCACCTTCCAGGAGAACAAGGACATCCCGGTCTATCATCCTGATGTCAAGGCATACGAGGTATTCGATAAGGATGGCAGCTATCTGGCTGTCTTCTATGCCGACTTCTTCCCTCGCAAGGGCAAGCAGGGAGGTGCCTGGATGACAGAGTTCCAGGGACAGTGGATAGATTACAAGGGCACCAATGTGCGCCCTCATGTCAGCGTGGTAATGAACTTCACCAAGCCTACCGCCGAGAAGCCAGCCCTCCTGACCCTGGGCGAGGTAGAGACCTTCCTCCACGAGTTTGGTCACAGCCTCCACGGCATGTTTGCCAACACCCGTTTCGAGAGTCTTTCGGGCACCAATGTATGGTGGGACTTCGTAGAGTTGCCATCCCAGTTTATGGAAAACTATGCAGTGGAGAAGGATTTCCTGCGCACCTTCGCCTTCCATTACGAGACAGGCGAACCATTGCCGAACAATCTCATCGAGCGCATCGTGAAGAGCCGCAACTTCATGGCAGCTTATGCCTGCCTGCGCCAGGTAAGTTTCGGATTGCTGGATATGGCATACTATACCGAGAAGGATGCCTTCACCGAAGATATCATCCCATTTGAGAAGGAGGCATGGAAAAAGGCGATGATCTTCCCTCAGTTGCCTGATACCTGCATGACCGTACAGTTCTCTCATATCATGGCAGGTGGATATGCAGCAGGTTACTACAGCTACAAGTGGGCAGAGGTGCTCGATGCCGATGCCTTCAGCGTATTCAAGAAGAACGGCATCTTCGATCAGGCTACCGCCCAGAGCTTCCGCGACAATATCCTTTCTAAGGGAGGCACCGAGCATCCGATGACGCTCTACAAGCGATTCCGCGGACAGGAGCCAACCATCGATGCCCTGCTCGAACGCAACGAGATCAAGAAGAGTTAAGAGTTTTATCTGCAAAAGACAGAATCATTCATCATTGATTGTAAATTGTTAATTATAAACTATTAACTATAAAAAAGGATGGAAAATCAACTTTCTAAACAGAAGAAGCTCGACCTGCGCTACCTGCGTATGGCTCGCATCTGGGCTGAGAACAGCTACTGCAAGCGCCGCCAGGTAGGTGCGCTGGTGGTGAAGGACAAGATGATCATCAGCGATGGATACAATGGAACTCCCAGCGGATTCGAGAACGTCTGCGAGGAGAACAATGTAACCAAGCCCTACGTTCTGCATGCCGAGGCCAACGCCATCACCAAGCTGGCACGCAGCAGCAACAACAGCGAGGGCAGTACACTCTATGTCACTGCCTCTCCCTGCATCGAATGCTCCAAGCTCATCATCCAGTCGGGCATCAAGCGTGTGGTCTATGCCGAGAAATACCGCCTCACCGACGGTGTGGATCTTCTGAAGCGTGCAGGAGTAGTGGTAGAATACATGAATCCGGATGAAATAAGAGAGTAAAAGAGAGAAAGAAACGTTAGTATATTAAATTAGTTAGTTATGAATATGAATAAGAATAAGACCAATCGGTATATGCCCTTCATCATGGCGCTCTGCGTTGTGCTGGGCATCATCATCGGCACATTCTTTTCGAATCATTTCGCTGGCAACCGACTCAATGTCATCAACAGTGGAAGCAACCGTCTGAACAACCTGCTTCACCTCATCGATGACCAGTATGTAGATGCCGTGAACATCGATTCGTTGGTTGATAAGGCGATTCCTCAGATACTTGCCGAACTGGATCCTCACTCTGTCTATATCAGTGCGAAGGATGCAGCAGCCGCCACCGACGACCTCAAAGGTTCGTTCTCGGGCGTGGGCATCGAGTTTGTCATCCGCCAGGACACCATCCATGTGCAGAATGTGATTCAGAACGGACCAGCCGAAAAGGCTGGATTGTTGGCAGGTGATAAGATTGTGGCCGTAGATGGCAAGCCTTTCGTAGGCAAGATTGTCACCAATCAGGAAGCGATGCATCGCCTCAAGGGTCCTAAGGATACCAAGGTGAAGATTGGTGTCATCCGCTATGGCAGCAAGAAGGTGCAGACCTTCACCGTCACCCGTGGCGAGATACCTACCAAGAGTGTCACCGCTGCCTATATGCTCGATGACAACACCGGATATATCCGCATCAAGAACTTTGGCGAGAACACCTATCCTGAAATGCTCATCGCCCTGGCAAAACTCTCGCAGCAGGGATTCAAGAATCTCTGTATCGACCTGCGCGACAATTCAGGTGGTTATCTCACAGCCGCTGTGAATATGGCAAACGAGTTCCTGCCAGAGAAGAAACTCATCCTCTATACCCAGGGCCGCAAGTCGCCTCGACAGGATTACATGAGTGATGGCAAGGGTTCCTACCAGAAGATTCCGATGGTTGTGCTCATCAATGAGGGTTCTGCTTCTTCGGCTGAAATCTTTGCAGGAGCCATGCAGGACAACGACCGTGCCACCATCATCGGCCGCCGTTCGTTCGGTAAGGGATTGGTACAGCAGCAGATTGAGTTCCCTGACCACAGTCTCATCCGTCTTACCATCGCCCGTTACTATACTCCATCAGGCAGATGTATCCAGAAGCCATATACCTTGGGCGACAGCGGTGATTACGAGCAGGATCTCCTCACCCGTTACGAGCATGGAGAATTCTTCTCGCAGGATAGCATCAAGCATACCGGTCCGGCTTACCATACCGGCATTGGCAGAGTGGTTTATGGTGGTGGTGGCATCACTCCAGATATCTTCGTTCCTGAAGATACCCTGGGTATGACATCTTACTTCAAGGAAGCGAGCATGAGCGGACTGATTCTCCAGTTTGCGTTTACCTATACGGATGACAATCGTCCTAAGTTGAACAATTTCAAGGAGATGATGGAACTCGCCGATTATCTTGACAAGCAGAACCTGGTAGAGCAGTTTGTCGTTTATGCCGACAAGCGCGGACTGAAGCGCCGTAACCTTCTCATCCGCAAGTCTCACAAGCTGCTGGACCGTGTCCTCGACAGCCGTATCATCTACAATATGCTGGATGAACAGGCGTGGACTGAATACATCAACCAGGATGATCCTGTGATCAGGAAAACTCTCGAGGTCTTCAATAATCACGCTGCCTTCCCTAAGAAACCTGCTGTACCGGCAAAGGCTGCAAAAGCAACAAAGGCTACAAAGGCTGCAAGCAACGTGGTAAAGAAGAAGTAAGCATGGATAAGAAAGAATTAAGAAATACAATAAGAGATAGAAAGCGACAGTATTCCTCAAGTGCTCTTGAGGAACTGTCGCTTTCTGTTTTGTCTCATCTAGCAGAGAATGGGCATCTGCAGTCTGCTCATACGGTGATGATGTACTATTCACTCCCCGACGAGGTGAATACCCATCGTTTCATCGACAGTCTGGTAGCTTCCGGCAAGAAGGTATTATTGCCCGAAGTAATTGACGATCACAATATGGTGCTCCGTGAATACAGCGGAAGAGCGGATTTAAGAGAAGGCGCCTATCATATCATGGAGCCTGCAGGCGCCCTTTTTCCTCCCCATCGTTACAGTGAGATAGATGTAGCCATCATTCCGGGTATGGCATTCGATACACAGGGCAATCGTCTGGGCAGGGGCAAGGCCTATTACGACCGCTTCCTTCCGAAGATTCCTGGAGCCTACAGAATAGGCATCGCCTTCCCCTTCCAGCTCCTGTCTCAGATTCCTACGGAGGAAACAGACATCGCCATGAATGTAATCGTCTCGTAAGAAAGTGATTATCTAATAAAAAAAAGTATTTTTTTTCGCAGAAAAATACAATATAACGCAGGAAAATGCGTTAATAAAAGAAAAAAGACGTTTTTTTATTCTCCCCGATTAAACCTTTTCGGATTTTCGGGGTCAAATAGAACGATTAGAATTCATAAACTGAACTTTTATTATATCGTGTAAGATTCAATAGGAAATTTATTAGTTAGTATTTAGGTAGATCTGAAGCACCGGCTTGTGAAAGTCGATGCTTTTTTCGTTTTTTAACGGCAAACAATAGGATTTCTCGTCTTTTTTTACTACTTTTGTATTTCGAACAAGAAAACAATGCAAATCAAAAAAGCATTGCATTCAAAACAATAACGAAACAATGCAAATCAAAAAAGCATTGCATTCAAAACATAAACAACAATGATGAAACGAAATAACTACATATTATTATCCATTCTGGCGTTAGGCCTTATGGCTTCTTGCGCAGAAAAGAAAAAGAGCAAGATTATCATTGCCCCTAAACCTGTGGCACAGGTAACCAACAAACCCACCCAGGAGATGAGCGGATATGAACAGTCAAGAGATGTAGAATGGCTGGGCAACCATTACAAGGTAGTAGTGAAGCGAGAAGCCGACCACGAATTATCCATCATCCAACTGGACAAGACCAACAAGTATTACGATAATAAGATCACCATCCGCATTCTGAGAAGCGATGGCACCGAGTTCTTCAACCGCACCTTTACAAAGGCTGCCTTTGAAAGCAATCTCGATAAGAAGACGAAATCGACGGGAGCCCTTCTTGGCATCGTTTTCGATAAGGCAGAAGGAAACAATCTCTGTTTTGCAGCCAGTGTCGGTTCCCCGGATATCACCAGCGATGAATATCTTCCACTGGTACTGAAAATATCAAGAATGGGTGCCGTCAGTATCAGCAAAGACCAGGTTCTCGATACCGAATCCGATACCGAATCCACCTCTTCAGCCTCTTCTACTTCCAAAGAAGAATTAGAAGATGATGACGAAGGAGTATAAGAAAAGGTAAAGGGCAGAAGCTTAATAGAATCTGATATCAGCAATCACCATGCTTCCCACCTGCTCGTTCAATCTGCGAACCAGGATGGAGCGATTCATTGTAAGATCTGCCCTCAGTGCCGGATTCATCACTTTCACAAACAGCGTCTGGTTCTTGATGAACTTCTCACCGCAATAGGTTGCGATAGGTGCCCCTACCACAGTCTCCCAACTATCTATCAGACGCCTCTGCAGCAAAGGCGTCTCCAATCCCTGGTTTCTCAGAAACTCAGGCAATAGTTCTGCTATCGATTTAACTTTCTGTCTAAACATACGCAATTTCTCCATTATTCACCTCAAAAATCCGAAAATCGCCATTCAGTCGATGGAGAATCTGATCCAGATGATCACGGTTCGTATCCGTGATGAAAATCTGGCCGAAGTTGTCACTCGATACCAGTTGAACGATGGCTTCAACTCTCTGAGCATCAAGCTTATCAAAGATATCATCCAGAAGCAGCAAAGGAGTGGTATTCGAACACGTACGCTGCAGGAAACTGAACTGCGCCAGCTTCAGGGCAATCACATAACTCTTGTTCTGTCCCTGACTTCCCTCGCGCTTCATCTGATAATCTCCGATGGTAAATTCCAGATCATCCCTGTGCATGCCGTGCAATGAATATCCTACGGCTCTATCCTTGAACCTGTCACGCTGAATCACCTCCAGCAACGGTCCTCTCTGACAGTGGGAGATATAATGCAGCCCCACCTTCTCCTGATTGCCCGAAATATGCTGGTAAATCTCCTGAAACAGCGGCACCAGTTCGTTCACAAACGCCTGTCTCTTGGCATAGAGCATTTCTCCGTTCATCGCCATCTGCTGTTCCCAGAGTTCCATCAGTGTAGCATCCGGTTCCTCCTCCATCTTCAGGAGCGCATTTCTATGCTGCAGCGCCTTATTGTAGTTGTTCAGCGCCTCAATATACGTATTGTCGTATTGCGAAATCACCACATCCATCAGCTTTCTTCTCTCCTCGCTTCCGCCTTCTATGAGCGAAACATCCGAAGGCGAAACATAGATGAGCGGTATGAGTCCGATGTGCTGCGAGAGCCTTTTATACTCCTTCTTGTTGCGTTTGAAGTGCTTCTTGGTACCCCTTTTCATGCCACAGTAGATGTTCTCCATATCCCCATTATCACTCTCGTAGTTGCCCTCCAGCATGAAGAAAGCCTCGTCGTGCGTGATGATCTGCGAATCGATGGGATTGTTGGCACTCCTGCAAAACGAGAGATAGTAGATGGCATCGAGAAAGTTGGTCTTACCCATACCATTATGGCCGATAAGACAGTTGATTTTGGGCGAAAGCTCCAGGTTGGCGCCCTTGATGTTTTTGTAATTAATAATGGAAATATTCTTTAAAATCATAGATACTTTTCTGCTAATTGACTGCAAAGTTAGCAGAAAAAGCCCAAAAAACGAAAAAAGTAGGCTAGAAATTTCAATATCTGAATAAAAATCAGTAAATTTGCAACCTAAAAGAATAAAAAACAACGAAGAATAATAAAAAACAAAAAATAAGAAATGGCAAACAACAACGTACAGGCTCAGGAAATCGAGAGCCTTAACATTAGTGAGGCCTTCTTCATGAAGTACAAGAAGGCAATTATGATCGCAGTGGTAGCATTGATCGTTATCATCGCAGGTGTATTCGCTTACATGTCTCAGATTGCAGGTCCTCGTGAGGACAAGGCAAGCACATTGCTCGGCAAGGGTCAGACCTATTTCCAGAACGAGATGTATGAGCAGGCACTCAACGGCGATGGCGCTGGCTACGTAGGCTTCGCAAAGATTGCCAGCGAATACGGCAGCACCGATGCAGGCAACCTCGCCAACCTCTATGCAGGTCTCTGCTATGCCAACCTCGGCAAGTGGGCAGAGGCAGAGAAGAGCCTCGACGCATTCTCTTCTAAGGGCGACGAGATGATCAGCCCTGCCGCTCAGGCAGCCCTCGGCGATGCATACGCTCACCTCAACAAGCTCGACGATGCCGTAGCCACTTTCAAGAAGGCAGCTTCCATGGCAGACAGCAAGGCAGAGGATGATGCCAACAACTCACTCTCTCCTGCCTTCCTCATCAAGGCTGGCGAAATCCTGGAGAGCCAGAACAAGAAGGCAGAGGCTTTGAGCATCTATCAGGACATCAAGAAGAAGTATGTAAACTCTATGCTCGTTCAGAGCTCTGAGATCGATAAGTACATCGAACGTGCTTCCAACTAAATCAGAACATTATGGCAACAGCACTTCATAATTTGTCGGAATACGACTTTTCCAAGATTCCAGATGCCAGCAATATGTGCTTCGGTATCGTGGTAGCAGAATGGAACCCAGAGATTACAGGCGCCTTGCTCGATGGAGCAGTCAAGACGCTGGAGAAGCATGGAGCCATCCCTGAGAACATCCATATGAAGACCGTACCGGGAAGCTTCGAGCTTATCTACGGCGCACATCAGATGGTGCTCAATGGCGGCTACGATGCTGTCATCATCCTGGGTAGTGTGATTCGTGGTGAGACTCCGCACTTCGACTATATCTGCGAGGGTGTCACCTACGGTATTGCGCGCCTCAATGCCACTCAGGAAATCCCTGTCATCTACGGACTTCTCACCACCAACGACCTCCAGCAGGCGAAGGATCGCAGCGGCGGCAAGTTGGGTAACAAGGGTGACGAGTGCGCTATCGACGCTATCAAAATGGC
The DNA here is from genome assembly GCA_900557035.1 of uncultured Prevotella sp. GTDB lineage: Bacteria > Bacteroidota > Bacteroidia > Bacteroidales > Bacteroidaceae > Prevotella. Next base: position 40,567 of record USRA01000012.1, read on the forward strand.
AAAATTCTAATAACATAAGAAAGCTCTTGACGTTTGGCGAAACCTAACTTCAAGAGCTTTTATTATATCCTCATCATATTATTATATATATTACGTAATACATTGTATAATTATACCCTTATTCGTATGAAGAAAGTATTTTTTATCCTCATCCCGGCGGTTATCCTCAGCCTCCTCTCCTGCTCTCCCAAGAAGCCGGCAGAAGAGAAGAAGAGCGTCATCGATACCATCCCCACGATGGTGATGCAGATACAGAAATGCACGCGCCTTTATACCGCCGAGGCGCACGTTCATAAGATCATCACCCACGATGACCAGTTCAAGCTTAAGGGTTCCTTCCTGAAGCACGATTTCAATATCCCCGTGCCAGGCTCCAACCGAAAGGTAGCCATCCCCATGGATGCTACCATCAAGGCGTATGTAGATTTCCAGGGATTCTCAGACAGGAATGTATCACGTAAAGGAGATAAGATCGAAATCATCCTGCCCGACCCGAAGATGGTGCTCACAGGCACCCGAATCGATCACAAGAAACTGAAACAGTATGTTTCACTCACACGCAGCAACTACTCCGATGCCGAACTCACCCAGCTGGAACAGCAGGGCAGAGAGAGCATCATCCGCGATATTCCCAACCTCGACCTGATGGAACAGGCTCGCATCAGTGCAGCCAACACCCTCATCCCGATGCTCAAGCAGATGGGTTTCCGGGAAGAGAACATCCAGATCAGCTTCCGCAAGAAGTTCACCCTAGATGATATCAGGGGATTCCTGCAGAACTCGGGAGTGGAGAAGAAAGACAAAAACTAGTGAGAAGAAAGATAAAAACTAGTGAGAAGAAAGACAAAACATCAAACTAAGGAGGAATGAGATATGAAGAAATATGGCATCATCCTGCTCACCATCCTTGCCCTCATACTAGCGGGCACGCTCTATTGGCTCAACAAGGATAATACGGTGAGCGTAACCACAGAAGATCAGACCACCCTGTCGCCTACCCAGGTAGAGAGCATCGAGGCGATAGGCGAATGGGAGTTTCTCGCCATCAGCAACGAGGAACTGGTAGATACCGTTCGTCGCGGCTTCTTCGGCGACGACCAGCTGGTGCGCATCTATTACGGCACCCTGCGCCTGGGCATCAATATGAAAGATGTAAAGGAAGGATGGATCCAGGCAAATGCCGAGAAGGATTCCATCGTCTGCACCCTCCCTCCTATCCGACTGTTGGATAACAACTTCATCGACGAAGCCCGAACCCACAGCTTCTTCGAAGAAGGAAAGTGGACGGGAGCCGACCGCCAGGCACTCTACGACCGTGCCTATGCCCAGATGAAGAAGCGCTGCCTCACCCCAGCCAATATCCGTATCGCCCAGCGCAATGCCAAGCAGCAGTTCCGCGATATGTTCAAGGCTATGGGATTCCCCAATGTCCGGGTAGAGTTTGAGAATTAGATATAGATTTTATAATAGATATTAGATATAGATTTTATAATTGTATTTTAAAGAGAGATTAACATGGAAGCAATCAACGAATTTTTCACATCCTTCAGTTCGTTCCTTTGGGGATGGCCGATGATCATCCTGCTGCTGGGAACCCACATTTTCCTGACGGTTCGCCTTCGCTTTCCACAGCGTAAGATTTTCCAGGCGATAGCGCTGTCCTTCAAGAAGGACAAGAATGCCACTGGCGATGTCTCCCAGTTCAGAGCCCTCGCCACAGCCCTTGCCGCTACCATCGGTACCGGTAACATCATAGGTGTGGCCACTGCCATAGCCCTGGGTGGACCGGGTGCTGTACTCTGGTGCTGGCTCACCGGTGTCTTCGGCATCTCCACCAAGTATGCCGAAGGTCTTCTTGCCGTGAAATACCGTGTCAAGACCAAGCGTGGAGAGATGCTTGGCGGTCCGATGTATGCCCTCGAAAAGGGATTGGGATGGAAGTGGCTCGGTATCCTCTTCGCCCTCTTTGCCGCCCTCGCCTCCTTCGGCATCGGCAGCACCGTACAGGCGAACGCCATCTCCACACTGGTAGAAAACCAGTATGGCATCAGTCCATACATCACCGGTGCCTTCGTCACCATCCTCGGTGCCGCAGTCATCATCGGTGGCGTGCAGAGTATCTCAAAAGTATGTGGAATGCTTGTGCCTTTCATGGCGCTTTTCTATGTGGCGGGCTGTATCTACATCCTGATTGTCAATCACGCCTATCTCCTGCCAGCCCTGAAGATTATTTTCGAATCCGCCTTCACTACCCGTGCAGCCGGCGGCGGTTTTGCAGGCAGCACCCTCATGATAGCAGCCCGCTATGGTATTGCCCGCGGACTCTTCTCCAACGAGTCTGGACTCGGTTCGGCACCTATCGTAGCAGCTGCCGCCCAAACCCGCAATCCGGTACGCCAGGCACTGGTATCCTCTACCGGAACCTTCTGGGATACCGTCATCATCTGTGCCCTCACGGGATTGGTCATCACCTCCAGCATCATCGCCTATCCTGATATCGACTACCACGATGGCGCAGCGCTCACCAAGGCAGCCTTCAGCAAGATACCATACATAGGAGCCCCATTGCTTACCATCGGCCTCACCACCTTCGCCTTCAGCACCACCCTGGGATGGAGCTATTATGGCGAACGCTGCGTAGAGTACCTCAAGGGCAAGCGCTGGATGCTCATCTATCGCATGTTATATATTGTGAGTATCTTCCTAGGCAGTGTCATCAGCCTCGGACTGGTATGGAATATCGCCGACTGCATGAATGCCCTGATGGCGATACCAAACCTCATCTCCCTGCTCTGCCTCAGCGGCATCATCGTTCACGAAACCCGCAAGTATCTCTGGCGAGGCCAGCTCGACAGGGAGATGAACGAAGATGAGATTGAGGAACTGGAGTAGCGGATACCGAAATCTGAGAACTAGCGCAGCGGATACTGGAGATGCTTCATGCTGTGGCCACCCCACACGGCATCATTCACGTATTCGAATCCCATATTGGCATAGAGTCTTTCTGCCTTCGGATTGCCCTTATCCACAAGCAGTCCAACGGCAGGAAGGCCCATTTCCCTTCCCTTTTCTATCACCGCCTTGAGCAGCATCTTGGCGATACCCTTGCCACGGAAGGCAGCAGGCACGGCGAGGCTGTCGATATAGAGTTCGCCCTCCTGCGTTTCCGGATCCATTCCCGTATAATCGATTCCGAAGGTTGCCTTAGCCTCCTCGATGAATCGCTGACGCAGCGACTTGAGTTGTGCACCGTCGTAAGACACGATGATACCGGCAGTAATGCCCTCGCTATTGGTAGCCAGGAGCGTATTGCGGTAACTGTACTGGCTATCCTCCATTCTTACGAGTCTTTCCATCACCTGGTGGAATTCCGCCAGTGTATGATGAGCACCAGCCAGGTTCTGGCAGCATCCTGGGTTCATCGCCTCCATGATGAGCGATGCAATGTGCGACGCCGTGTCAGGCGTAGCCGGTCCAATGTTTATCTTCATATTTGTTTAGAGTTATATCATTACATTATTTAATAAGACATCCGATTCTCCTCTCTTCAAGTCAGAATCCGCTTGCAAAGATAGCAAAAACAATCGAGACAAAAGAATTTTTTATATTTTTTCACCCTGCCTCTAGGTATAAAACGAATTTAGGGGGGGGTGTGTCATAAGTCTATGGCGCACCCTTTTCGTTTTTTCTCCTTTTCCCAG
>USRA01000013.1 GCA_900557035.1 uncultured Prevotella sp.
AATGCAGGACATCAAGCTTAACAACTGTGAGCGTCAGAAGCGCTGGGAATGGGAACGTGTGCAGATGAGGCTTTTTCGCATCAGCGTGAAAGGGTTGACCATCGGTCAGTTTCAGCAGTCTGGTTCCGTTTTCTTCAGCCAGTCCACCAATATTCTCATTACGTTCATTGCAGCCCGTAACGTCATTCATGGCGATATGACGCTGGGTATGATGATGTCTCTCACCTATATCATCGGTCAGCTTTCCGCTCCTATCAACGACTTCATCAGCTTCATCCAGTCTGTCCAGGATGCCAAGATCAGTCTGGAGCGACTGAATGAGATTCATTCACAGCCCGATGAGGATACTGACCTTGATGACAAGGTTACCGAACTGCCTGAGGACAGGACCATCCGTGTAGAGCACGTTACTTTCAGCTATGATGGTGCTGAGCGAAATTATGCCCTCAATGACGTCAGCCTGGAAATACCAGAACGTAAGGTGACGGCGATTGTGGGAGAGAGCGGCTGTGGCAAGACCACGCTTATCAAGCTCCTGCAGGGTTTTTATCAGCCTAACCATGGAAGCATCAAGGTGGGTAATTTGCCGCTGACTTCCATAAATCCTCATTTTTGGCGCAGCGTGACAGGATCTGTGATGCAGGAGAGTTTCATCTTCAGTGATACTTTTGCCCACAATATTGCCCTTGACAGCGATTCTCTGGATGAGACTCGACTTTATCAGGCGGCAAAGATGGCTAATGTAGATGGTTTTATCCGCACGTTGCCTCTGGGTTATCATACGAAGATAGGTATGGAGGGTAATGGTGTGAGTCAGGGTCAGCGCCAACGCTTACTTATAGCTCGTGCCATTTATAAGAATCCGGAGTATATCTTTTTCGATGAGGCAACCAATGCCCTTGATACAACCAATGAATCGGAGATTATGCACCATCTGTATGAATTTTACCATGGAAGAACCGTGGTTGTGGCAGCGCACCGCCTGAGTACAGTGAAGAATGCCGACCAAATCGTAGTCATAGATCAGGGCAAGGTGGTTGAGGTTGGCAATCATGAATCGTTGACTGCCAAACGAGGCGCATACTATAATCTTGTGAAGAATCAGTTGGAATTGGGAAACTAAAATGCTTTTTGTTGGTAAGCATCAGATTTCGTATGCCTGCTTTGTTTCTATACTATCGGCAGACTTATTCCGTTGATTTTCTGATAGATGTCGAGTGCATAGATATCCGTCATACCACTGATGTAATCCAATATCGCCATGATTCGCTCCTCCAGATTCTCGTTCTCTATGTCGTACTGGCTGCTTACCCTTCTCAGGAGTTGCTTGGAGTAGAAGCGGGATGGATTCACGGCGGCATCGATGAAGACCTCCATCAGGGTAGCCATGATCTTGTAACCCGAAAGTTCGATGTCGAGAACCGGTTTGCTGGCATAGATTTTCTTGCGGGAAACCTGCGTACATTTCTGATAGGCTTGGCGCTGATGTTCGGCGATATGTTCGATGAGACATCCCTCGAAAGTACCGGCAAGAATTTCCTCTTCGTGATTCAGAAAAACATTGACGCATTCGTTCTCAAGCTTTCCGATTACGCAGGCACGCATGTACACTACCTGTTCGTTTTCATCGGTCAATCCCTCATCCAGGATTCGCTGGCGAATCTTCTGCTGGGTTTCCTCGTCAAAGAATCCCAGCAGTAAGTCTGCTGTCTCCTCGAAGGATAAGATTTTGAGCTTGTGGGAGTCTTCGATGTCCATAATCTCATAACAGATGTCATCAGCAGCTTCTACCATATACACCAGCGGGTGGCGGGCATATTCCTGTGGCTCTCCCGGTTTCGATTTTCTCAGGATTCCCAACTCCTCAGCAACCTTCTGGTAAGATTCGGCCTCGGAAGTAAAGAATCCAAACTTGCCGTGCTTTCCTGCCAGACTACTGGCAAAAGGATATTTCACGATGGCAGCAAGCATGGGATAGGTCATCACGAAACCACCCTGGCGGCGACCTTTAAACTGATGCGTCAGGATTCTGAAGCCGTTGGCATTACCCTCGAAATGGGTGATGTCGTCCCAGAACTCGGCAGAAACTTCATCTTTCAATCCCTGTCCGGCACCCTCGCTGAAGAATGTCTGGATGGCTTTCTCGCCAGAATGACCGAAAGGAGGATTGCCCAGATCATGCGCCAGGCAGGCTGCACTCACGATGGTTCCGATTTCCTCGAAGAGCGTATCCTTCAGCTCCGGGCACTTCTGGATGATGCGACGGGAGATGTCGTTGCCCAGCGACATGCCTACGCTAGCCACCTCCAGGCTGTGGGTGAGGCGGTTGTGTACGAAGATGCTGCCCGGCAGGGGGAAGACCTGCGTCTTGTTCTGCAGTCGGCGGAATGCCGAAGAGAAGATGAGTCGGTCGTAATCGCGCTTGAATTCAGAGCGATCGTCGTGGCGTTCGGCATGTTTATGCTCCTGTCCGAAGCGCTTGTTTGATATGAGCTGTTTCCATTCCATAATCCATCTGTTGTATAAGTGATTCTTACTATCCTTTCATTACTGATGCACAAAAATACATGAAAGTGCGCATAATTCAAAATAAAAAACAATAAATTATATCATTTTCACTTATAAAATGCTATTATTCGCCTAAAAAGCAGTATTTTTGCAGAAAATTCTAGAATTATGTTGAAAGTAAAGATTATCAATAAGGGGCATCAGCCTCTCCCTGCGTTTGCCACACCTCAGAGTGCGGGCATGGATTTGCGTGCAAACATCGAAGAGCCTATCGTGCTTCATCCTATGGAGCGTCGACTCGTTCCTACAGGCCTGTTTATGGCATTGCCGGTAGGTTATGAGGCACAGATCCGTCCTCGCAGCGGTCTCGCCCTGAAGCATGGTATCACCGTGCTCAATACTCCGGGTACCATCGATGCCGATTACCGTGGCGAGATCATGGTGCTGCTCATCAACTTCTCACAGCAAGACTTCGTCATCAATGATGGCGAGCGCATCGCACAAATGGTGCTTGCCAAGCACGAACAGTGCGACTTCATCGAGGTGGAGGAGCTGGATGAAACTGAGCGTGGTGCAGGCGGTTATGGTCATACCGGCGTAAAATAAGATAAGGATTTTTAGATAAGATTTGATAGTGAAGATAGATTTAAGAAATATGGGAGTCTGGGTGACTGTGGTGCTCATCGGCGCCATAGCCTTGCCTTCGCTCGCCCGAAAAAAGAAGATGCAGCCTGTCGGACAGCAACAGCAGACTGTAAGGGTGGATTCGCTTTCTCCGAACAATCGTAAGCGATATGATTACTTCTTGACCGAGGCGGCTCGCCAACATGCAGCTGGCAATTATTCTGCCGCCTTCGATCTCTATGAACACGCCCGTAACATCGATCCTAACTCGGCAACGGCAAATTATTATCTGTCTCTCTATTTGACCGAGATGAAGCAGGATTCGCTGGGTCTTCTGCGATTACAGAAGGCGATAGAGCAGGAACCTGAGAACCTGATTTTTGCAGAGCGACTCGCCCAATACTATATCAGCAAGGGAAAATACGAGGATGCCATCAATGCCTACGAGGCTGTCTATGCCAAGAATCACAGCAATACGGATGTGCTCCGCGTGTTGGCGCAGCTCTATCAGCAGCAGAAGAACTTCAAGATGATGCTCAATACCATCAGCCGTTTGGAGACCGAAGAAGGTGAGAGCGAGCAGTTTACACTCACCAAGATGCGTATCCATGAGATGATGGATGACAAGAAGGCAGCCTATAACGAACTGAAATCGCTCGTAGAACAGCATCCTCTGGATATGCAGTATAAAACCATGCTGGGCAACTGGCTGATGCAGCACGACCGTCAGAAGGAAGCGTTCAAGTACTTCACTGATGTGCTGAAGGAAGAGCCGGATAATTCCTACGCCCAGATGTCGCTCTATGATTATTACAATGCCACCAAGCAGGCGGATCTGGCGAATGGCATGCTCGATAAGATTCTGATGAGTCAGAAGACGGATACCCAGACCAAAATCATGATGTTCCGTTCCTTCATCCAGAACAATGAAACCGAAGGCGGCGACTCTACCAAGGTCATCGCCCTCTTCGATAAGGTGCTCAATGTGCCACAGCCATCTTCTGAGATAGCCGAGGTGCGTGCCGCCTATATGAGTTTGAAGAAGATGCCGGCAGACTCAGTGATATCAGCCTTCAAAAAGGTGCTTGATATCGCTCCAGACAATGCCAATGCGCGCATCCAGACCATTCAGCTGCTCTGGAATCAGAAGAAGTATCATGAGGTGATTGAACAGGCGAAGGCTGCCCACGAATATAATCCGGAAGAGATGATCTTCTATTATTTCGGAGGTATGGCTTACTATCAGAATAAGGACGAAGATGCTGCGCTCAATGAATTCCGACTGGGTGTGGCTCAGGTGAATAAACTCTCTGCCAACGACCTGGTCTCTGATCTCTATGCCGTGATGGGCGACATCCTGCATCAGAAGAATCAGAAGGATGCAGCCTTTGCTGCCTATGATTCCTGTCTGCAGTGGAAAGCCGACAACGTAATGGCGCTCAACAACTACGCCTACTATCTGAGCGAGGAAGGCAAGGATCTGCACAAGGCTGAGGCGATGAGCTACAAGACCATCAAACTGGAACCGAACAATGGTACCTATCTTGATACCTACGCCTGGATTCTGTTTATGGAAGAGCGTTATGTAGATGCCAAGACCTACATCGATGCGGCTCTCAAGAACCGTGATTCTACCGAGAATAACAGTACAGTATTGGAACATGCCGGCGATATTTACGCCATGAACGGTATGGTGAATGAGGCTGTCGGCTATTGGAAACAGGCCTTGGATGACGACCATCAGACCGAGATCCTGAAATGGAAGATAGAAAATAAGCAATATATTTCCGAGGAAGAATTCCAACGAAAGAAGAACCCTGCAGCTGCTGAGCTCAAGAAATCGAAAATGGCAGGCAAGTCTGCGGGTAAAAAGAATAGGAAAGGTAAAAAGAAGTAATGAATATGAAGAAGATGAATATGGCAGTAGCTGCTGCGGCACTCCTGCTGATGGCTTCCTGCGGCACGACCAAGAAGATGGAAGGAGCTGGAAAGGTGAATGCCAATGATAAGAAGACCGAGACAAAGGCAGAGCAGTCGGCTGCGCTCAGGAATCTGGCTTTTGTCCAGAAAGTATCGGATAATCAGGTTTATACCAATAATATTGTGGGTAATATGAATTTCAATCTGCAGGCAGCAGATAAGGACATCACCGTGCCGGGCAAGTTGAGTATGCGCAAGGATGAGGTAATCCGCATCCAGCTCTTCATCCCTATCCTGGGTACAGAAGTGGGAAGACTGGAATTCACCCCTAACTATGTGCTGATCATCGACCGCCTTCACAAGGAATACATCAAGGCAGATTATACCCAGGTGGATTTCCTGAAGAAGCAGGGCGTAAACTTCTATTCTCTCCAGGCACTCTTCTGGAACCAGTTGCTCGTGCCTGGAACCAAGAAGGTGACAGATGCAGACTTGAAGAAGTTCTCTGCCAACCTGGATGCTGTGGGTGAGAATGTACCTGTGGCTCTGCAATATGGCAAACTGAACTATACCTGGACTGCCAACCGTAATTCGGGCAGAATCACCGAGGCCAATGTAGTGTATCAGGACAGAAGCACCAGCGCAGCCAAGCTCAATCTGAAATACAGCAATTTCAAGAGCGTGGGTGTGAAGATGTTCCCGGCTACCCAGAATCTTACGCTCTCTGCTATGGTGAACAACAAGCCTCAGGTAGTGAAGATCAACATCGATATGAAGAGCGTGAAGACCGACAGTAAATGGGAGGCACAGACCGAAGTGTCTGACAAGTACAAGAAGGTGGCTCCAGAAGATGTACTCGGCAAACTGATGAGTATGTAGTGTTTGTCGCGAAAGAAAACAATGAAATCATGTATTGAATAATGAAGCGAATTATATTTTTCCTATTGGCAATCATGTTCTCGCTTGCTCCCTATGCGCAGAAAACGGTGCATAAGAAGCCGGTGAAGAAAACCGCTGTTGCCAATCGTAAACATCAGGCTCAAAGAAAACCGGCGGCTCGCCGTGCCAAGGCACCTACCAAGGCAGAACGCCGTGCTGCTACCTATAGCAATGCTTCTATCAGAGGATTGCAGGGGCAGCGTGCCGATATCCAGCGAAGAATCAGGGAGCAGGAGCAGGCTTTGCGCAAGAACAAGGCTGACGTGAAAAAGCGCCTGGAAGACCTGATGGCGCTGAATGGCGAAATCGACCAGAGTCAGAAGAAGATTGAAGGTATCGAGAAGGATATTCATCATATTGATGGAAACATCGGTATCCTGCAGGCACAGTTGAAGACTCTTCAGCAGCAGTTGCAGGATAGAAAGAACAAGTATATCCGTTCTATGCGATATATGAGCCGGCATCATACGGTGCAGGACAAGCTGATGTTTATCTTCAGTGCCAAAAACCTGACCCAGATGTACCGCCGTCTCTCGTTCATCCGCCAGTACTCTTCTTATCAGAAGGTGCAGGGCGAGGCTGTAAAGGCTAAGCAGCAGCAGGTGAACGATAAGCACAAGCAGTTGCAGAATGTAAAGGGGCATAAGAATACCTTATTATATAAGGGCAAGCAGGAGAAGACCGTGCTCGAAGGTAAGCAGACCCAGCAGCAGGAGATGGTACACGGACTGCAGAAGCAGCAGAAGACCATTCAGGCTGTCATCGCCGACCAGCGCCAGAAGGATGCAGCCATCAATGCTCAGATCGACCGTCTGGTCCAGCAGGAAGTAGCCAAGGCTCGTGCCCGTGCTGCTGCCGAGGCTAAGCGCAAGGCAGCTGCAGCCGCTGCTGCCAAGAAGCGTGCAGAGGAACTGGCGCGTAAGAAAGCTGCTGCTGAGGCTGCTGCAAGGGAGAATGCACGTCGTATTGCTGAGGCGAAGGCTCGTGAGGCAGCTGCAGAGGCTGCAAGAAGAAAGGCTGCCGAGGAGGCTCGTGCTGCTGCCGAGGCTGCTAGAAAGGCGCAGGAAGAAGCTGCTGCCCAGGCTGAGGCGAAGGCTAAAGCAAAGGCGCAGGCTAAGGCCCGTGCTGCTGCCGAAGCTGCTCAGCGTGCTGCCGCAGAACAGGCGGCTCGTGAAGCTGCTGCCGAACAGGCGGCTAAGAAGGCGGAAGCTGACCGCAAGGCTGCTGAGCTGAAAGCCAAGGCGGATGAGGAGCGTCAGGCCCGTGAGATTGCTGCTGCCAAGAAGGAGGCGCAGGAAGCGTCAACCTTGAGTTCGGTAGATAGAATGTTGAGTGGTGGATTCGAGGCAAACCGTGGCAGATTGCCTATGCCTATCAGCGGCGGTTATCGCATCGTGAGCCATTTCGGACAGTATAATGTTCAGGGATTGAAGGGTGTTACCCTCGACAACAAGGGTATCAATATCCAGGGTAAACCGGGTTGTGTGGCTCGCAGCATCTACGATGGTGAGGTGAGTGCCGTCTTCGGATATGGTGGTATGTGGAATGTCCTGGTTCGCCATGGTGCCTACATCTCGGTATATTGCAACCTGAAATCGGTCAGCGTACATAAGGGTCAGAAGGTTAGTACCCGTCAGGCTTTGGGTAGTGTTGGCTCTGATAACATCCTCCAGTTCCAGCTTAGAAAAGAGACTGCCAAGCTCAACCCAGAGGCTTGGCTGGGAAGATAAAATATAGGAGATCATCAAGGTAACCTGTATAGACAGATAGAGGAAACCCTCTTAGATGGCAGCGCCATCTAAGAGGGTTTCGTATTTAGCAATGGCATCGCGTATTTCGCTGATGCGGATAAACTCGTTGGCAGAATGGGAGCGGGAAGATTCGCCCGGTCCTAACTTGAAGGATGGGAAGTGCATTAATGCCTGATCGCTGAGGGTAGGACTGCCGAATGGCTTCATTCCCATGGCTACGCATTTCCTGATAAGAGGATGCTCCGGGTCGATACGTGATGATTTCAGGCGGAAACTGTGAGCCTTTACCTCGCTCTTGAGGTGCTGGCGGATAAACTCGTAAACCTCCTCGTTGTCGTAAAACTCGTTGGTTCGGATATCCACAAGCATCGTGCACTTATCCGGAATCACATTATGCTGGGTTCCGGCATTCACCACGGTGAGCGTCATCTTGGTAGAACCCAGAAATTCGCTTACCTTCTCGAATTTGTAATCACGAATCCAGCGCATGTCATCCAGTGCCTCGTATATCGCATTCACTCCTTCGTTTCTTGCCGCATGGCCACTCTTGCCATGAGCAATTACATCCAGCACCATCAGTCCCTTTTCGGCTACGGCAGGATTCATGCCTGTAGGTTCTCCCACAATGGCAAGATCGATGTGTGGAAGCAAGGGCAGGGCACGCGTGATGCCATCCTTTCCCGAAACCTCTTCTTCGGCGGAAGCCAGATAAATCAGGTTGTAGCTCTGCGGCTTCTCCGTCAGCATTCGGAACATCTGGAGAAGGGAACACAATCCGCCACCGCAGTCGTTACTACCCAGTCCATAAAGCACGCCATCTTCTACATCTGGAGAAAATGGATCGCGACTCCACGAAGCCACAGGCTTCACGGTGTCGATATGGGCATTGAGTAGCAGGGTAGGACGGCTCTCATCGTAGTGAGGGTCGATAATCCAGAGGTTGTTTGCCTCGCGCTGCGGTTCGAAACCATAGCTGCGGATGGTCTGCTCCATGATGTCGGCAGCATCCTTTTCGTTGCGGCTTACCGATGGGGTGGCAATCAGCTTTTTAAGCAGTTGCACCGCGTCGCTAACATATTGTTCCTGTGTCATCATAATCTCTCTATTTTTTGATTTTGGGGACAAAGTTACGAAAAAAAGAGCATATAAAGTGGAAAAACCAACATTTTATTTTGTGTTCTTAACAAATTCTATTATCTTTGCACCAATATTATAATACTAAGCTTATGCAAATTAATAGTCATCTTTCGGTTCTGGTTCATGACCTCGCTAAGAAGTGGGGAGATAAGCCTGCGCTTACCTTCAGGAAGTTTGGTAGTGACCAGTGGCAAACGGTTTCATTCAATCAGTTTTCCCTAAGAGTGAAACAAGTGAGCAATGCCCTCCTCAATCTTGGGGCTAAACCACAAGACAAAATTGCTGTCTTCTCACAGAACTGTGTGCATTATCTGTACACCGATTTTGGTGCATACGGTATCAGAGTAACCTCCGTTCCTTTCTATGCCAACAGCAGTGAGCAGCAGATTCAATATATGATCAATGATGCCCAGATTCGCTTTCTCTTCGTTGGCGAACAGGAGCAGTATGACAAGGCACATCGTATCTTTGCCCTCTGCCCATCCCTGGAGCGCATCATCATCTTCGATTCCAGTGTGCGCATCAGTACACACGACCCTGCAGCCCTCTATTTCAAGGACTTTCTGAAGTTGGGTGAGAATCTTCCACGTCAGACCGAAGTGGAGGAACTCTACAAGCAGGCAAGTATGGATGATTTGGCTAACATCCTCTATACCAGTGGAACAACTGGAGATAGCAAGGGCGTGATGCTGACCTATAGCCAGTATTATGCTGCTTTGAAGGCAAACAATGAGTGCATTCCTGTTACCGAAAAGGATCGTGTCATTGATTTCCTTCCATTCACCCATATCTTTGAACGTGGATGGGCATATCTCTGCTTGAGTGAGGGTGCCCAGCTCATCATCAATACCTATCCACAGGAGATTCAGGAGAGTATGCGCGAGATGCACCCTACCTGTATGTGCAGTGTGCCTCGTTTCTGGGAGAAGGTGTATATCGCCGTAAAGGCTAAGATGGATGATGCTGGTCCTATCCAGAAGAAACTTTTCTATCATGCTTTGGCTGTGGGAAAAAAGCGCAATATCGAGTATATAGCCAACTGCAAGCGCCCTCCTTTGGCTCTGGAGTTGGAGTATAAGATCATCAACAAGACCATCCTGAGCATCGTGCGCAAGCAGTTGGGCTTGGATAATCCTAATATCTTCCCTACGGCTGGTGCGTATGTTAGTCCGGAGGTGGAGGAATTCGTACATGCCATCGGTATCAATATGGTAGTGGGTTATGGCTTGACAGAGAGTCTTGCTACCGTATCTTGCGATCATCTCGACAAGAAGCGCAGTCTGGGTTCTGTGGGTCGTCCTATCTCCTGCATTCAGGTAAAGATCGGTGAGGATAATGAGGTGCTCCTCAAAGGTCCTACCATCACTCCGGGCTATTACCATCGTGATACCACCAATGCCAAGGCTTTCGATAAGGATGGATTCTTCCATACCGGTGATGCCGGCTATCTGAAGGATGGTGAGCTTTACCTCACCGAGCGTATCAAGGATTTGTTCAAGACTTCGAATGGTAAATATATCGCTCCGCAGCAGGTAGAGTCTTTGCTCCTGGTGGATAAGTTCATTGATCAGGTGGCAGTCATCGCCGACCAGCGCAAGTTCGTTTCAGCCCTCGTTGTACCTGAGTTCCGCCTCGTAGAGGATTGGGCGCGTGAGCATCACATCGCCTTCACCTGCCGTGAGGACCTGTGTGCCAACGGGAAAGTGCAGAAGATGTTGATGGACCGTGTCCAGATTCTGCAGCAGCATCTGGCTTATTATGAGCAGATCAAGCGTATCACCCTCCTGGCTCACCATTTCTCTATGGAGTCGGGAGAGTTGACCAATACATTGAAGATTCGCCGTCCTATCATCAACAAGAACTATAAGGCGGAGATTGACAAGATGTATGAGGAATAATGGTTTTACTTTAAAATTCAAAGTTAATGATTACAGCTGACCAGTTGAAAGATGTGATGGACAGAGCCGATGCTCTCCATCACTATCTCAATATCGACCAGAAGAAAGTAGAATTCGAGGAGGAGCAGCTCCGCACCCAGGCTCCTGACTTTTGGGAAGACCCAAAGTATGCGCAGGAGCAGATGAAGAAGGTGAAGAGCATCCAGAAATGGCTCGATGGCTATAAGACCGTGCGCCTTTATGCCGATGAATTGAAGCTCGCCTTCGATTTCTATAAGGACGAAATGGTGACCGAGGAAGAGGTGGATGCCGATTACAGCAAGGCTATCAAGGCCATCGAAGACCTGGAGTTGAAGAACATGCTTCGCCAGAAGGAAGATCCGATGGACTGCGTGCTCAAGATCAATTCCGGTGCCGGTGGTACGGAAAGTCAGGACTGGGCTCAGATGCTGATGCGTATGTATATGCGCTGGGCTGAGGCTCATGGCTACAAGGTAACCATCACCGATATGCAGGAAGGCGATGAGGCTGGCATTAAGAGTGTGACGATGACCATCGAGGGCGGTGAGTTCGCCTATGGTTATCTGAAGAGCGAGAATGGTGTGCATCGTCTGGTGCGTGTATCTCCTTTCAATGCTCAGGGCAAGCGAATGACCAGTTTTGCCAGTGTCTTTGTTACTCCGCTGGTGGATGATACCATCGAGGTGTATGTAGATCCTGCCAAGCTCTCCTGGGATACTTTCCGTTCGAGTGGTGCCGGTGGTCAGAATGTAAATAAGGTAGAGTCGGGTGTCCGTCTGCGTTATTGGTACACAGATCCTGATACAGGCGAGGAGGAAGAAATCCTCATCGAGAACACCGAGACCCGCGACCAGCCTAAGAACCGTGCCAAGGCATTGTTGCTCTTGAAGAGTCAACTCTACGACCGCGCCATGAAGAAGCGCCTCGAAGCCAAGGCGAAGATTGAGGCAGGCAAAAAGAAGATAGAATGGGGAAGCCAGATTAGAAGCTATGTCTTCGACGACCGTCGTGTGAAAGACCATCGTACCAACTATCAGACCTCTGATGTGGATGGCGTGATGGACGGCAAGATAGATGATTTCATCAAGGCATACCTGATGGAGTTCCCAACTACCGATGACGAACAATAGAATTATAACAACCTAAAAATAAGATAACTATGAGTGGAAATAAAGATTTAAGAAGAGCCAAGCATGAGGCTTATCAGAAGAAGCAGGCAGCTAAGGGCGAGAAAGTAGTAAAGTGGATTTTTATCTCTTTGATAGCACTGGGTGCTCTCTTTGCCATCTATGCAGCTTCTATAGCTTAATAAGCTTTTATCGCATAAAAAGAGTAAGAAATGAGTGGATTGGAAATAGAAAGAAAATTCCTCGTCAAGAAGGGCGACGCTTACAAAAGCGCTGCCTTTTCTAGTAGCCATATCCAGCAGGGATATATTCCGGCTGAGGGGGCTACGGTGCGCGTTCGCACCCGAGACGACAAGGCTTACCTTACCATCAAGGGTAAGTCGGTGAATGGCGGAATGACCCGCTATGAGTTTGAGAAGGAGATTACCATGGACGAGGCGCAGCATCTCCTGCAGCTTTGCCAGGGGGGTGTGATTGATAAGCGCCGCTATCTCGTGAAAAGTGGCAGTCATATCTTCGAGGTGGACGAGTTTTATGGTGACAACGAAGGCTTGGTAATGGCGGAGGTAGAGCTGGAAAGCGAGACCGAACGTTACGAGAAACCGGATTTCATCGATCGCGAAGTTACAGGAGACAAACGCTTCTATAATTCGCATCTTTTGACAAATCCATTCTGTAAATGGCGTGATTTGCAGTAAAATCGCATAATTATTTAGGATTTCGCATAATTTGCTTTCGATTTATACGCTTATTTGGATTATTTTTTATAATTTTGCAGCATCAAAGAGCTGAAGCGTTAAGAAAGATATAATAGCGCTGTGAGTTTGATGTGAAATAATAAAGAAGAATCTAAGTTTTTTAAAAGAAATAATAAGAATTAAAAGAAATAATAAGGAGAAAGTAAACGAAATGGCAGATTCAAATAGAGGTAGTTTTGGTAGCAAGTTGGGAATGATTCTTGCTACCGCTGGTGGTGCCGTAGGTTTGGGTAACGTATGGCGCTTCCCTTATATGGCTGGTCAGGAAGGTGGCGCAGCCTTTATCTTGGTGTACATCGGATGCGTGCTTTTGCTCGGCATCCCTTGTATGATTTCGGAGTTTATCATCGGTCGCCATGGTGCTTCCAATACAGCTCGCGCCTACACCAAGCTTGCCAATGGCACAGCCTGGAAGTGGGTGGGATTTCTGGAAGTGCTCACGGGTTTCCTGATTACGGGTTACTATGCCGTGGTTTCGGGTTGGTGCCTTCAGTATGTGTATGCCAGTATCATAGGCGAACTGCATGGTGATGCCAATTATGTGACTCAGTATTTCCAGGAGTTTGCTGCCGATCCGTTCCGTCCTGTATTGTGGACGGTGGTTATTTTCCTGATTTGTCATTTCGTGATTATCCATGGTGTTCGTGGCGGTATCGAAAAGGCATCCAAGGTGATGATGCCGCTGCTTTTCATCCTGCTGCTCATCATCGTTGTGGCTTCCTGCCTGTTGCCTGATGCGGGCAAGGGTGTAGAGTTCCTGCTCAAGCCTGATTTTGGAAAGGTAGATCGCAATGTGTTCCTCAATGCCTTGGGACAGTCGTTCTATTCCATGAGTATCGGTATGGGCTGCATCTGTACCTATGCATCTTATTTCAGTCGCCAGACCAATCTCTTTAAGTCGGCATTGCAGATTTCTGTCATTGACTTGATGGTTGCTGTATTGGCGGGTCTGATGATTTTCCCTGCAGCCTTTTCTGTTGGTATTTCTCCGGATAGTGGTCCGTCACTCATCTTCATCACTTTGCCGAATGTCTTCAATAAGGCGTTTGCGGCACTTCCTGTATTGGGATGGATTATTTCCCTGCTGTTCTATGTACTTCTGTCAGTGGCAGCATTGACCTCTCTGATGTCGCTGCACGAGGTGAATACTTCGTTCTTCTACGAGGAGTTGAAGATCGACCGTAAGAAGGGTGCTTGGATTGTAACCATCTCCTGTGCCATCATTGGTGCATTCTGTTCGTTCTCATTGGGAGCTACCGATAAGCTTTCCTGGTTGGGCAAGACGCTTTTCGATTGGTTTGATTTCATCACCGGACAGATTTTCCTTCCAATGGGAGGCTTGCTTACCTGTCTGTTCCTGGGATGGTATGTACCAAAGAAGATTTTGAAGGATGAGTTTACCAACTGGGGAACCTTGAAGGGGCGTCTCTTTGGCATCTATTTCTTCCTGGTTAAGTTCGTGTGCCCTATCCTCATCTTGCTGGTGTTCTTAAACCAGTTTGGAGTTTTGGGATAATCGGAGTTTGGATATAGGGCATATATAATATAAGGTGTATTAACATTAACATCATGGAAACAAGAGGAAATTTTGGAAGTAAATTAGGCATTATTCTCGCCACGGCGGGATCTGCCGTAGGATTGGGAAACATTTGGCGTTTCCCATATATGACTGGTCAGAATGGTGGTGCAGCTTTCATTCTGATTTATTTAGTCTGCATCATTCTGCTGGGTTTGCCGGGTATGCTGAGCGAATTTATCATCGGTCGTCATTCTGCATCCAATGCAGCCCGTGCTTATACCAATCTGGGTAAGCACAAGGCGTGGGGTGCCTTGGGATTGATGGGAATCATCACTTCCATGATCATCTTCGGATTTTATTCCGTAGTGGCAGGCTGGTGCCTGCAGTATCTTTATGCCAGCATTATCGGTGGCGTGCATGGTGATCCTGAGTATGTAAAAAGCTATTTCCAGACTTTCGCATCCGATCCGGTTCGTCCTGTATTATGGGCATTAGGCTTTATCCTGCTCACCCACATGGTGGTGGTTCGCGGTGTGCGTAATGGTATCGAAAAGGCATCCAAGATCTTGATGCCGCTGCTTTTCATCCTGCTGGTGATCATCGTGATTGCTTCCTGCTCATTGCCGGGAGCGATGAAGGGAGTGGAGTTCCTGCTGAAACCGGATTTCAGCAAGGTAGATGAGAATGTGCTGCTCGAGGCTTTGGGACAGGCTTTCTTCTCGCTGAGTATGGGCACGGCATGTCTTTGCACCTACGCTTCTTATTTCAACCGTCAGACGAATCTCTTGAAATCAGCCACTCAGATTGTAACCATTGATACGCTCATCGCCATATTGGCTGGATTGATGATCTTCCCAGCTGCTTTCTCCGTGGGAGTTCAGCCGGATAGTGGTCCTTCGCTAATCTTCATCACCCTGCCTAATGTATTCCAGCAGGCTTTTGGCGATATGCCGGTGGTTAGTTACATCATCTCTGTATTGTTCTATGGCTTGTTGGTGTTGGCTGCTCTTACCTCTACGATCTCGATGCACGAGATTGGTACCGCCTTTATTTATGAAGAGGGCAAGATAAGTCGTGCGAAGGGAGCCTGGGTAGAGACGATAGTATGTGGTATTATCGCAGTATTCTGTTCCCTTTCTCAGGGTGCGGTAGAGGGCTTGGGCTTCTTCGGTAAGGATTTTCTCTCCAATTGTGATAATTTGACGGCGCAGCTTCTGATGCCGTTGTCTTCGTTCATCACCTGCCTGTTCCTGGGCTGGTATGTACCAAAGAAGATTGTACGTGATGAATTCACCAACTGGAATACGGTAAGTGGAAAGCTTTTTCCTGTCTTCCTCTTTACCATCCGATTTATCTGTCCAATCTGCATCTTCCTGATCTTCCTGCATCAGTTTGGAATCATCTAGTTCCTCACATATAGTCTTGTAAGGGCAAAAGCACCGTACGCCAATAGGGTACGATGCTTTTGCCCTTACAAGACTATATGCAGGTCTTGCCGGATAGTTAGAAACAGATGTAGGGCTTCAACCTTTCTATTTCGTCTGGTGGGAAATCCTTCAGCAGTTTGAGGTCTTCTATACTATGCAGTGGACCTTTCAGCCTGCGATAATCACAGATTTCCTTGGCTTGATAGAAGTTGAGATAGGGATGCTTCTTGAGCTGGTTGAGCGTTAACTTGTTGAGATTCATCTTGCGGATTTGCTGCTCGTCAATCTTGATATAGGCAATGGAAGATTCGGGCAATCCATCGATTTCTTCCAGCTGTTGGGCAGATGCAAATCCTCCCAGCCGTTCTCTGTATCTTACGATGCGGCTGGCATAGTAACTGCCTATACCGGGAATCTTCATCAGCAGCGTCGTATCGGCACCATTGATTTCGATATGCTCGTTGGCTCTCAGCTTATGTGGATAACTATAAACCTTGGTATCATCGTTTCTTCTATTATTATAATAAGGTGTATTGCGCCTTCCGCTTCTTCCATACCCTTCTTTTCCGTAGAAATCAGCCGCAGGCTTGTAATCGTCGGCTATCTGGATAAACGGCAACAGCACCTCGTAGGTTCTCTTGGTGATGCCATAGACCCGGGCGAAATCGGATGGGCGGGAGAAGATGCCGCCTTTCTCCCGGAAACGGATGATGCTTCTGGCTTGCCAGCTTTCTAATCCCAGTCGTTCGAAATCCTCAGCGCTAGCCGTATTGGGATCAAAAGGGAAGAGTTCGTGCACCATACCTTCTTCTTTGCTGTATAAAGGATGAGATTTGGAGGCGTGATGGATTTTGGCAGATGATGCATCTTTCTCTTGATTGCTGTTTGTGGAGTCTAGTTGGGAAGTCACAGGAGCATCGTTCTGCTTTTCCTGAATCAGGAACGTGAGAGAAACACACACAATCATAATGGCAAGCAGGGTGAGGAGAGCTTGTCGGTCTTTCTTTTGAAGGTAAAAAATGTCTTTGAACTTCATAAGCTCCGATTTTATAGGTGAGTCGGGATTACTGGACTCGAACCAGCGACCTCATCGTCCCGAACGACGTGCGCTACCAACTGCGCTAAATCCCGTTTTGTGGTACTTATGAGTACAAAGACGGTGCAAAGGTACACCAAAATCTCCATAATACCAAATAAAAAAGCACTTTTTTATCTTTTTTGAAAAGTTTTTCACTTAAAAATTTGGTGGAACCAAATAATTGTTGTACCTTTGCACCCGCAAATGAGAAATCATCTGTAAGAGTATGGTGCCATAGCTCAGTTGGTAGAGCAAAGGACTGAAAATCCTTGTGTCCCCGGTTCGATTCCTGGTGGTACCACTTAAAAAGCCGAACTTCTTCAAAGAGGTTCGGCTTTTTGTGTTTATAAGGCTTTTCTCATTATGGGCGCATTGCAGTCTGGATTCCTGCGTCTTTTTTCTTTCTTTTCCCTTTTTCTTCGATATATTTCGGGTATTTGTTCCTTTTGTTGCTAGATTTGTCTGATATTTAGCGTGAGATTGCGGTATTCTAACCTACTTTTGCAATCGAAATCAAATAAAAAATCAAAAGAACCTGAAAACAATTAAGCAAAATGAATCACGTCTTAAGCAAAACAAAACAGAGAAGTCTCCTTCTCGTGGCATTGTTGCTCATGGGATGTTTGCAGCTTTTCGCTCAGACTCGCACCATTAAAGGTGAAGTGACAGATGCACAAAATGGTGATCCTCTTATCGGCGCTACCATTATGGTAGAAGGCGAAAAGGGTGGTACGGTTACTGATTTCGACGGTAACTTCAGTCTTCAAGTATCTTCTTCTGCCAAGAAGATCAAGGTATCTTATATAGGTTATCTAGATAAGATACTGGCTATTTCTGAAAATATGAAGGTGAATCTCGAATCGGATAGCAAGGCGCTTGCCGATGTCGTGGTCATCGGTTATGGTACTGCTCGCAAGAGCGACCTGACGGGTTCCGTGGCTACGGTGAAGGCAAAGGACTTCAACAAGGGTCTCGTTTCTTCTCCAGAGCAGTTGATCAATGGTAAGGTTTCGGGTGTGCAGATCATGTCCAACAGTGGTTCTGCCTCAGCAGGTAGTACCATCCGTGTGCGTGGTGGTGCTTCGCTGAATGCCAGCAACGACCCGCTTATCGTGCTCGATGGTGTGCCATTGGAGCAGGGTGGTATCTCTGGTAACAGCAGCAACTTCCTCAGTATGATCAACCCATCTGATATCGAGAGCATGACTGTGTTGAAGGATGCTTCTTCTACAGCCATCTATGGTTCCCGTGCATCCAATGGTGTCATCATCATCACCACCAAGAAGGGACAGCAGGGCGGTTTGAAGGTAAACTTCAATACCACCAACAGTATGCAGACCCGTGCGCAGATGGTGGATATGCTGAGCCATGATGATTTCGTGAATGTAATCAATCAGTTTGGTACCGATAACCAGAAGTCATTGCTCGGCAATGCCAATACCGATTGGAACGACGAGGTTTATCGCACCGCTTTCGGTACTGATAACAATCTCAGCTTGAGTGGAAGCATCGGCAAGTATTTACCTTTCCGTGTTTCTGCCGGATATTACAACCAGAGCGGTCTTGTGCGCAAGGACAATGTTGAGCGCTGGACAGGTAACGTGGTGTTGACTCCTAGCTTCTTCCAGGATCACCTGAAGTTGACCATCAACGCCAAGGGTACACTCAATAACAACTCTTTCAATAACGGTGGTGCAGTATGGGCTGCTGCAACATTCAACCCAACCATTCCTGTATATTCAGGTAATAACAGCTATGGTGGCTATAACGAGGCTCTCGATGCTGATGGCTATCCAGTAAATGCGGGTGTGAGAAACCCACGTGGTCTGGTGGATCTTTATGATTCAAAGAGTAAGGTGAGCCGTTTCATCGGTTCGATGGATGTAGATTACAAGGTTCATTTTCTGCCAGACCTCAAGCTCCATGCTACCATTGGTGCAGATTATGCCAAGGGTGATGGTACCATTTATGTTCCTGGCTATGCAGCACAGTCATTCAACAAGGATGAGTCCTTGAGCGGTAGCGATTACAAGTATGGTCCTCAGAAGAACGAGAACCGCCTGCTTACTCTCTATGCCAACTATGCAAAGTATTTCGAGAATATCAAGAGTAATGTGGACCTGACAGCTGGTTACGATTACCAGTATTGGAAGAGTACTACACCTCTTTATTATACCAAGAGTGCGGCAGGTACAACCCTTTCTACCGTGAAGGCTTCTGATTACCGTCACGTGATGTTGTCATACTACGGTCGTGTCAACTACTCCTTCGATGGAAAATATCTCCTGACTGCTACAGTCCGTCGCGATGCCTCTTCCCGTTTCTCTAAGGATACCCGTTGGGGTACCTTCCCATCTGTAGCTTTGGGATGGACCTTGACAGAGGAGCCTTGGTTGAAGGACAACAAGGTTGTTTCTAACCTGAAGCTCCGTGCCAGCTATGGTGTAACCGGTCAGCAGGAAGGTATCGGCAACTACAACTATCTTCCGGTCTATACATCCAGTGTAACAGGTGCCGAGGCACTCATCAACGGACAGTATATTACAACTTATCGTCCTGAGGCATACGTTTCAGACCTGAAGTGGGAGACAACTACCTCCTGGAACTTCGGTCTCGACTTTGGATTCCTGAATGGTCGTATCGGTGGTTCCATCGATTTCTATACCCGCAAGACCAAGGATCTGCTGGCTTCTGTTCCTACAGCAGCAGGTACCAACTTCTCAAAGACTATCCTTACCAACGTAGGTAATGTAGATAGCAAGGGTATCGAGGTTTCCCTGAATGCAACTCCTGTCCAGACCAAGGACTGGGAGTGGAACCTGAGCTACAACTTCACCTGGCAGAACATGAAGGTGAAGAACCTTTCTCTTACC
Source organism: uncultured Prevotella sp. (assembly GCA_900557035.1). Lineage (GTDB taxonomy): Bacteria > Bacteroidota > Bacteroidia > Bacteroidales > Bacteroidaceae > Prevotella. The sequence continues at coordinate 19,581 of USRA01000013.1, forward strand.
CAGGGTGGAAGTCAGACCAATGTGAAGGTAGGTCCATCTATCGATGCTTACCAGTTCCAGGTACTCTCCGAGGGATATGAGCCATACATGTTCTATGTATACCATCAGCTCTACGACTCTAAGACAGGCAAGCCAATCGAGGGTGCTTATGCCGATCTCAACAACGATGGCGAAATCAATGAGTCAGATCTCTACCGCTATCATTCTCCAGCCCCTAAGTACATCATGGGCTTGAGCACATCCCTGAGATACAAGCAGCTGACTCTCGGTATGAGCTTCCGTGCCAACATCGACAACTACGTATATAATGGCATGGGTATGAGCACTGGTGCATGGGAGACCGTGAGCTACAACAACTCACAGCTCAATAACCTCAACGCCAGCTTCCTGAAGACCGGTTTCAAGACCCGTCAGTATCTTTCTGATTACTACGTAGAGAATGCTTCGTTCCTGAAGCTCGACAACCTGAGCTTGAGCTACAATGTAGGTAAAATCAACAAGTGGGCTTCACTCACCGTATCTGCGATGGTACAGAATGTATTCACCATTACCGGTTACTCAGGCACAGATCCTGAGGTGCCAAACGGAATGGACAACTCGTTCTATCCACGTCCTCGCACTTACTCAGTAAGCCTCGGATTTCAGTTCTAACAATCAAAATTGATAACAATGAAACTTAAGAATATATTATATAGTATGATGTTGGGAACAGCAGTGCTGACCAGCGCTACCAGCTGTGTATCCGACCTCGACCAATATCCTCAGACGGAGACAACCTCTAAGGATGTTTATACCTCGCTTGCCAATTATGAGGCTGTGCTGGGTAAGATTTATGCTGCCATGGTGACCAGTGGTCAGGGTAAGGGCGGCGACAACAAGGATATGGAATCCGTATTGAACGGCGGCAGTGGCTTCGACTACATGCGTATGTTTATCAATATGCAGGAGTGTGGTACCGATGAATTTGCATCTACATGGTTGACAGGTGAGCAGACCACAGGCTTGAGCTATCTTTCCTGGGATGCCAACGATGCCTGGGTATCAGATATGTACTATCGCATCTATTACAACATCGCCCTCTGCAACGAGTTCCTCCGCAATGCCAATAGCGCCAGCTTCTCTGGCGAGGACGAGGTGAAGATGAAGGAGTATAAGGCAGAAGTCCGCTTCATGCGCGCCTTGTTCTACTTCCATGCCCTCGATCTCTATCGTAACATTCCGATGGTAACAGAGAACGACCCTGTGGGCAGCTACATTCCTCCTCGTTATACTCCGCAGCAGACTTTCGATTACATCGAGAGTGAGTTGAAGGATTGTGTAGGCGACATGCTTCCTGCCTCTACCTGTCCTTATGGTCAGGCTTCTCAGGGCGCAGCCTACACTCTGCTTGCCAAGCTTTATCTGAACAGCGAGGTTTATACCGGCGTTGCCAAGTATGCCGAGTGCAAGGAGGCTTGTGAGAAGGTGATGAATATGGGCTACTCTTTGGAGTCTGATTACAGCAAGCTCTTCAATGCTGATAACGACAAGCGTACCAACGAAATTATCTTCGCCTTACCGGTTAGTGCAGAGCATACCGTAAGCTGGGGGTCTTCCACCTATCTGGTTTGTGGACAGTTGAGTATGTCGAATGCCAACCAGAATGTTGCCGACTTCGGTGTCACCAATGGCTGGAGCGAGTTCCGTCTCCGTCCGGAGTTCGTGGATAAGTTTACCCAGACCGATATTGATGGCAATGGCGACAAGCGCTGCAAGTTCTTCACCAATGGTCAGAGCAAGGATGTAACCAGCATGACCGATGAAACCACCGGTTATCTCTCAGAGAAATGGAGTAACCTGAAGGACGATGGAACAGCAGCATCCAATACTGCCAATGATGGTGTAGAAACCGACTACCCTCTCTTCCGCTTGGCAGATGTCTATCTGATGTATGCCGAGTGTGTGGCTCGTACCCAGGGTGCAAGTTGGGATCCATGGCCAGAAGGAAAGACTGATGCCGCTGATCCTGAGGTCATCGCTTCCCGCAAGCAGGGAGCCATCTATTGGATCAATCTCCTCCGTGAGCGTGCAGGTAATACCGATGTATGGGCTAACAACTTTGCCAACGATGATGAGTTCCTCCAGTTCATTCTCGATGAGCGTGCCCGTGAACTTTATCATGAGGGCTATCGCCGCACCGACCTGATTCGCTTCGGCGAGTTCACTACCAGCAAGTATATCTGGCAGTGGAAGGGTGGCACCCACGATGGACAGGCTGTTGACAGCAAGTACAACATCTATCCAATCCCTAACACCGAGCTTACCGCCAATCCAAATCTTCATAACGACAACTATTAATAGGATAAAAGAATGAAAAAGATATTTAGAAACCTGATGATGCTTCTCTGCGCACTCACCGCCCTGGTGAGTTGCGACGAGAGTGGCGACAAGATATATCTGGATGGCTTCAAGGCATCCGATCTGATGGCATCGGCCAGCGATGTGGTCCTGTCTGTTGACAATACGAAGGACATCGTGCTCTCGATGGCTTGGAAGAATCCTACCTTGCTTTCGAGCGACGAGACCAAGCCTGCGGGCAACGGTGTGTTGAAAACCTATCTGCAGGCTTCTCCTTCAGAGAGCTTTGCTACGGTAAAGGAGTATTCTGTAACCGATCTCTCCAAGGCTTTCACCGGTGCTGATCTCAACACCCTTGCCAAGGATCTGGGAACGACTCCGGGTCAGAGTGCGCCTCTCTATTTCCGCATCAAGAGTCTGATGGGCAGCAATCTCGATGCTGCTTACAGCAATGTGTGTCAGGTGAACGTTACACCTTATATTATACACATGGACAAGATGACCATCTGGAATGCGAATAAGGACAAGGTGCTGACCTCTCTCTATTCTCCAAACGAGGATGGCATCTACGCAGGATATATGAATGCTTCTTCCTGGCTCAACTTCTGGGGTAAGGAGAATGATGGAACCATTTGGGGTAACGTAGGACAGGATGGTCATGTGTATGAAATGGATAATTCGGAGTCGGCATGGAACTTCTGGTTCCCTGGTCAGACTGGTATTTATTATACTGTGGTAGATACAAAGGCTAAGGAATTCAAGCCAACCTACATCAAGGCGATGCAGTTGAATGGTGAGGACATGACCTATGATGCTCCTAACTATGCCTGGACCAAGGTGATTACAACCTCTGCTGATAATACACCTATCAGTATTGTTGCTACTGGTGCAGAGTACAGCAAGGCAACCGCAACTGATGATGCTGCAGCCGTAGTCAAGACAATGAACTACACTCTTGCCGATGGCAAGATGACAGCTGCCGCAACTGCTGGCAGCGTGAACATAGCCAAGGCGGGTACTTATACTGTTACCGTGAAGGTAGGTGAGAACAGCGACCTGACTTACTCTATCGAGTCAGGCAACCAGACTGCTCCAGAGCCAGAGGCTAGCAATACTCTCTGCATGTTCAGCAAGGATGGCAACACCCTTCTTGCTGTGATGGACAAGGTGAGCGATGGTGTTTATACCTGCAAGTACAAGCCAACTTCCTGGGAGAACTTCCGCTTCATCTTCGTTGGCGAGAACAAGGACGACAAGCAGACCTGGTATGGTGCCGATGGTGAGCAGTTCAAGTTAACTTCAGGCGATGGTGCCTGGGATATCTGGTTTGGTGATGAGAATGGTGAAACTGAGTTTACGGTTACAGCCGATCTCAATACCATGACATGGAAGTATGAATAGCTTAATGAATATTCTGTGTAACCGATTGCACAGAATATTCATCAAGAGTAAGTTTCCTTATTGTAAACGAATCATTTATTTGATTATCTTTGCATTATAATAATAACTTAAAGACAGAATAACAATGAAGAATATTTTAGGAAAAGCCATATTGCTGGCTTCAGCACTCTTGTTCTCTATCACGGGCACGAGTTGCAGCAATGATGATAATATCACTCCCGAAAAGGAGAAGTCATACGAAATGGGTGGCTTTGCCAAGGGAGCCGATGTAAGTTGGATTACAGAGATGGAGCAGAACGGAAAGAAGTTCTATAACGCCAATGGTAAGGCTACTGAGTGCATGGCGCTTCTCCGCGACCTCGGCATGAACTCCATCCGCCTTCGTGTATGGGTAAACCCAGCGGATGGATGGAATGGAAAGAATGATGTGGTGGCAAAAGCATGGAGAGCTCAGCAGCTCGGTATGCGTCTGATGATAGACTTCCACTACTCTGATACCTGGGCAGACCCAGGAAAGCAGGGCGTTCCTGCTGCCTGGAAAAACTATGACTTCAATCAGATGAAGCAGGCGGTTGCCGATCATACCAAGGATGTTTTGAATGCCTTGAAGGCAAGAGGCGTCAACGTTGAGTGGGTACAGGTAGGTAACGAGACCACCGACGGAATGCTCTGGAATGATGAGGCTGGCGATGCTGCCCTGAAGGTAACAGGTCGTGCCTCTAAGAACATGACTAACTTTGCCGCTTATATCAATGCCGGTTATGATGCCGTCAAGGCGGTTTATCCGGAGGCAAAGGTAATCGTGCATCTCGACAAGGGAAACAATCTGAGTCAATATACCTGGATGTTTGATGGCTTGAAGCAGAATGGAGCCAAGTGGGATGTCATCGGTATGTCGCTCTATCCAGATTGGATTACCGACCAGACCTGGGAGCAGGTTTCTGATGACTGCCTCAGCAACATCAAGACCCTTTCCGGCAAATACAACTGTGATGTCATCATCTCAGAGATCGGTATGGTGTGGAATTCTGTGAATGCCGCTCCATTCCTCAAGAAGATGGTGGATGGCTGCAAGGCAATCTCTACCTGCGAAGGCGTGTTCTACTGGGAGCCTGAGTGCAACAGTGGCTGGAACGGCTACGACAAGGGAGCCTTCGACAACAGCGGCAAGCCAACCGCTGCACTCGATGCTTTCAAGTAATCGGGTAAGTTAGCTTTCTTCGCTTCCTTTGGGAGCGATGGAAGCGATTTCTAAAATGGAATAATGTACTAACATAGAAGAAAAAGATATGATCAAGAGAAGCATTACTTTTGTGTCTCTCGCTCTGGCGCTTTCTACCATGTGCCAGGCACAGAGTAGAAAAGTCATTCATTTGCCATCGTGGGATTTCTCCCGCGATGGCAAAGTGTGGTCTCAGGTAGCCGTCCCTCACGACTGGGCTATCGCGGGTCCTTTCGATAAGAAATGGGACCTGCAGATGGTGGCTATTGAGCAGAATGGCGAAAAGGAGAAGACCGAGAAGTCGGGACGTTCTGGAGCTCTCCCTTGGATTGGAGAGGGTATGTATAAGATGAATCTTCTGTTGCCGAAGGGCTACAAGCGTGCCGTCCTCGTATTTGATGGTGCGATGAGTCAGCCTGTAGTGAGCGTGAATGGTAAGGAGGCTGGCAGATGGGCTTACGGCTACAATGCCTTCCGCATCGACATCACACCTTACGTGAAGTTTGGCGGAAAGAAGAATCTCGTAGAGGTTCATCTCAACAATGTAGAGGAAAGCAGCCGATGGTATCCAGGTGGCGGTCTTTACCGTCCGGTTTCCGTGGAACTTTACGGTAACGAGAACTTCTCTACCTGGGATACCTTCGTGCGTACCCTGAAAGCAGACAAGCAGGAGGCTGAAGTAGAAGTGAATGCTCTCTTGGAAGGAAAGATAGGAAAATCGGGCAAGACTGTCATCGCCTTGCTCGATGAGGCTGGTACAAAGGTTGCCGAGCAGACTATCTCTGGTGCCGCCCCAGCCATCAAGACTACCCTGAAAGTAGCAAATCCTCAGCTCTGGTCTCCGGAATCTCCTTATCTCTATCAGGTGAAGTTAACCCGATATGAAGGCAAGAAAGTGGCTGATGTCCAGACGCTGAAGACCGGTATTCGTACCATCTCGGTATCCAAGAATAATGGTTTCCAGCTCAATGGCATTACCCGCAAGATCAAGGGTGTCTGCCTGCACCACGACCTCGGTCCGTTGGGAGCTGCAGAGAACAAGGCAGCACTCATCCGCCAGATCAAGACGATGAAGGAGATGGGCTGCGACGCCATCCGTACAGCCCATAACATGCCTTCTACCATGCAGATGGAAATCTGCGACTCTCTCGGCATGATGGTAATGGCAGAGAGCTTCGATATGTGGATTTATCCTAAGTGCAAGAATGGCTATGCCAAGTTCTTCAAGGACTGGAGCGACAAGGATATCACCAACCTGGTGAAGCACCATCGCAACCATCCTAGCATCATCATGTGGAGCATCGGCAACGAGATTCCTGAGCAGTGGAGTAAGGAGGGTATGGAGATTTCCAAGCATCTGCAGGATCTCTGTCATCAGTACGACCCATCCCGTCCTGTAACCCAGGGTATGGATAGGGCTGAGGATGCCCTGAAGAGTGGATTTGCCCAGGTAATGGACGTTCCGGGCTTCAACTATCGCGTACATAAATATTATAAGAATATCGAGCAGTTGCCTCAGGGCTTCCTCCTGGGTTCAGAGACAGCATCTACCGTCAGCTCCCGAGGCGTGTATAAGTTCCCTGTCGAGGTGCGTGCCAACGATAACAACCCATACGCCGATGGCCAGTGCTCCAGCTATGACACGGAGTATTGCTCCTGGAGTAATCTTCCGGATGATGACTGGAAGATGCAGGATGACTACAGTTGGGTAATCGGAGAGTTCGTGTGGACGGGCTATGACTATCTGGGCGAGCCGACTCCATACGATACCTACTGGCCAAGCCGCAGCAGTTACTTCGGTATCTGCGACCTTGCCGGACTTCCAAAGGATCGGTATTATATGTATCGTGCCCGCTGGAACGAGCATCAGCACACTACCCATCTTCTTCCTCACTGGAACTGGAAGGGTAGAGAAGGACAGGTAACCCCTGTATATTGCTACACCGATGGTGTGGAAGGCGAACTTTTCGTAAATGGCAAGAGCCAGGGCAGAGTTCGCAAGGATAAGTCAAGCCGCCTCGACCGCTATCGCCTCCGCTGGAACAATGTGAAGTATGAGCCAGGCGAGATTCGCGTGGTTACCTACAACCAGTATGGCGACAAGGTAGGCGAGGACGTGAAGCGTACAGCCGGTGAACCAGCGCAGATGAAGTTCAGCGTGGAGACTCCAGACCATGAGCCTATCGCCTGCATGGTAGAGGGATGCACCGATGAGCACAACGTGCTGCTGAATGCCGATGGCAACGACCTTGCCTTCATCACCGTGAGCCTTTTAGATAAGGACGGCAACGAGTGTCCGCTCGCCGATGATGAACTTACCTTCGAGGTAAAGGGTGCCGGAACCTTCAAGGCAGCATGCAATGGTGATGCTACTTCGCTCGATTCCTTCACTCAGCCACACATGCGACTCTTCTCTGGCAAACTCGTTATTGTTGTTCAGAGCAAGGCACAGAAGGGCGACATCATCCTCACAGTAAAGAATGGCAAGCGCAATATGGAAAAGTCGCTTACGCTGCAGGCAATATAATACAAACTTATTAATGATAATTATAGATTCCCCTAGGAGAAGAAGTTCTTGCTCCTAGGGGAATTCTTCGTTCAGCGACGTTGAATGTGTGTTCAGCACTGTTGAATGTGTGTTCAACACTGTTGAACATACGTTCAGCAGTATTGAACGGAGATTTCTTCTAATGGTAGCAACAAATTCTCCTTATTCTATTGTTATTTTTCTCTAATAATATTTGGCATTGTCGTGAATAATGTGTATTTTTGCAGCTATGAACAAATCACTAACCGCTTTATCTAGAGTAAGCATGGCGATAGCTATGCTTTTTATATCCATAGCGCTCCATGCGCAACGTTTCGTCAACACCACCCTGGATGGTGCTCAGGCAGTCTATGCCATTACCCAAGATACATCAGGAGTCGTCTGGCTGGGTACCGACAATGGTCTCTACAGTTATGATGGCTACCACGACTATCGTCATTTTGCTTCCAATACCTTTAGTCATATCCGCATCAATGCGCTCGGCTTCGAGGGTAGCATGCTCTATCTGGCTACGGGCAATGGAATGCTGAAGTTTGATACGCAGAAGGGAATCTATGCTTCTGCACCAGCGATGGAATCTGATGGAGGCAAGGGCAGGAAAAAGGTGGCAAGGGAGTTGAGAGTGCTTGATATGAAGGGCAGGAAAGATGCCTTTGGCAACGATGTGTATGCTATCCTGCATACACAGAAGGGACTTCTGGTGGGTTCTCTCGCCGGACTCCGTCTCAACCAGCGCCAGATTCTCCTGACTCCCGGAGCACAGCCGCTGGTGAATGCCCTGGCTTACGATGCCAAGCGCCACTGTTACTGGATTGGTACCGAGGGAGCCTTGTACTGTGCCGACCAGGCTTTGCAGAACTTCTCCAAGATTGCGGCGCTGGATGGAAACTCCGTGAAGTGTCTGGACGAAGACCAGGATGGCAATCTCTATATCGGTACAGATAATGGACTTTATCGCATGGCGATGAACAACAGTCTGGAGCATTTTGTTCACGACTCGCGCAATGAGGCAACCATCCCCAACAATATCGTGTGGTCCTGCTATGTGGATAAGTGGCAGAATGTGTGGATTGGTACCGATCACGGACTTTCCCGTTTATCTACCCATACCTACTATCGCTTCACTTCGCTCGATAAGATTACCTTCTCGGGCGAGGGTAACTGTCTGCATGCTATCCTTCAGACCCGCAGCGGTGACTGGTGGATGGGCGGAACCAACGGTTTGATTCACTATGCAGAGGGAGTGCGCGTGCAGGGTGCAGCTTCTGAATATCAGAATGTGGTATGGTATAAGCAGAACAATCCTTCGGCTCCTCTTGCTCACAACCGTGTGCGCAAGATTTATGAAGATAAGCAGGGAGATGTATGGATCTGTACAGACCACGGCATCAACCTCTATCAGAAGAGTACGGGAAAGTTGCTCAACTTCATCGTCTATGATAAGACCGGCAAGTATTCTACTGCCTGGGCTTATGATATTCTTCAGGATCAGAAGGGCAGGATGTGGATGGCATCTTATCAGGGTGGCGTCTTCGTGCTGGACAAGCAGCACCTTCTGGCAGCCATCTCGCTCTCATCAGCAGCTACTGCCACCTGTGTGGCAGATTATCATTTCTCTGACAAGGGAAAGAACGCCCTTTCGGGTCTGCACATCGGTCAGCTGGTACTCGATGGAAAGGGAATGGTCTGGGCATCATCTTATAATCATCTCGACCGTATCGATACCCGTACCCTTCGCATCTCCCATATCCCTGGCACTGATGCCATCAATTATCTGATGAAGTCTGACAACGGCAATGTGTGGGTAGGATATAATTCCAGTGTGAAGTGCTATATGGTGAACTTGCCGATGAAGGGCAAGGAGGTGGAAAGCAAGGAATGGAAGATCGGTGGGAAGGTGGTCTCCATGTGCGATGTGGCAGACAAGGTCTGGGTGGTGGCAGGCAATGCATGCAGCGTACTGGACCCGGAGAACAACAGTTTCCGCTTCATCATTCCGATGGAGAATCCGAACAATATCTATTATTCCAAGCTGAACCACGAAGTGGTGATGGGGGGCAACGATGGCTTCATTTCCATCCGTGCCGACCTTACCATGCCGAAGGACGACAAGGCGCAGCTGCTTCTGGCGGGTATCGTGGTGAATGGCAGACAGACCCAGGATGCCTTGCTCGATGAGAACATTGAGGGAACACCGGGTGTCTCGCCCGTGGGACTGAAGACGCTGGTACTGAAGCATGATGAGAACAACTTCACGCTCCAACTGTCTGATTTGCCTTTTGCCGATCATCCTACCGCCGTCTATGCCTACCGTCTGGAGGGTAGCGACCACGAGTGGCATTATCTGGACAAGGGCAATCTTGACATCACTTACAATGGATTGTCGTATGGCGATTATCATCTCACCGTGCATGTGGTGGATGGCGAGGGAAATATTGGAGATGAAGTTTATCAGCTCGAAATCTCCGTTCTTCCACCATGGTATCTCACCATCTGGTGCAAGCTGTTCTATCTTACCCTTCTGATTGTGGGTATAGCCTGGGTCATCAATGCTCATTTCGTAAGAAAGCAGTTGAAGGAGGCGAAAAAGCAGAAGGAGGAAATCCTTGAGCAGGTGCAGGCGCGTATGCAGTTTTATGCCAACCTTGCCGATGACCTGAAGAATGCTGCCGCTCACCATTCGTTCGAGGAAGTGAATGATCTGGTAGTTTCTCATCTTGATGTGAATGCTTCCGACAACGAATCAGAGCCGGCAATGATTGTAGATCTCCATGCTCCTCAGGATCCGGAAGTTGAGATGGATGAGATGGATAGGAAACTGCTCAACCAGATTCGGGAGATGATAGAGGAGAATATGGTGGATTCCGACTTTAACGTGTCGATGCTTCAGGAGAAGATGGGTATGGGAAACAAGCAGCTTTACCGAAAGTTGAAGGCACTTACGGGGCAGACTCCGGTGGAGTATATCCGTGATATGAGAATGCAGAAGGCGGCAAAATTATTAAAGGCAGGCAAGTTCAGCGTGTCGGAGGTAATGTACACCGTAGGCTTCTCTAACAGCAGCTATTTCTCCAAGTGTTTTTCCAAGGCATTTGGAATGACTCCTACCGAGTTTATGCGCAGTTAAAAAGTATATGGATTAAAGTTCAAACGATATGTTGCCAATATTAACGATTACAGGTTCCGACAGCACCGGTGGCTCTGGTGTGCAGGCGGATATCAAGACGATATTCGAATTGGGAGGTTATGCTGTTTCGGCGATAACCAGCATCACCGTGCAGAATACCCTGGGTATCCAGGAGTTCTTCGATATTCCTGCCGAGATTGTTTCCGGACAGATAGAGGCAATCATGAACGATATGCAGCCCAGCATCGTGAAGGTGGGAATGATACGCAAGGTTGAGACGCTGAATGTGCTCATCGATGCCTTGACCAAGTATCGTCCCGATCACATTATCTACGCCCCTTCCATCTGGTCGAGCCAGGGCGATGCGCTGATGACGGAGGATGTGGTGAGCCAGATTAAATATCGCCTGCTTCCGCTCTGTTCGGTAGTCGTGGCGAGAAAGAAGGAGAGTGATATCATCCTTCAGAACTCCCGACTCCTGGAACTTGCCGAAAAGCAGGGGCTCAGGATTTACCGGCTCGATAATGCCAATTCGCATGGTCTCATCAACCGCTTCTCTTCTGCCCTTGCTATCTATCTGAACCAGGGCAAGAAGATGGAGGAGGCGTTGGCGATGGCGCAGGATTTCATCAATATTGAACTGGTAAGAGAGAGCAATCTGCAGGGTAGGAGTTCCGAACTTTACAACCAGTTTATCTCGCAGGTGAATAACTTCTGCCGCACCTATAGCGATGTGCATTTCTATGCCGACCAGCTGAATGTGAGTGGCCGCTATCTGGCGCAGGTTACCCGCCGCATCTCCGGCAAGACGCCGAAGGCAATCATCGATGAATACATCGTGAAGGAGATAGAGCGCGAGCTTTCTACCACCACGCATACGGTGCAGGAGATTGCCAACACCTTCGGCTTCTCATCCCAGGCTCATCTCACCAAGTTCTTCAAGAAGATGAAAGGGGTCACGCCTTCTGCTTTCAGGCAATCAAAACCTGCTGATTAAAATGAGATCAGCCAACTAAGGAAATAAAATTCGGCCAACTAAGGAAGTAAAATTCAGCCAACTGAGGAAATGTCGAAAAAAAATAGTATCTTTGCACACGTAATCAAACATTTGAGAATATGGAATACAAACATAGAATCGCAGACCAAATGCTGGCAAAGAAACTGGCAAGCAAGGGGGCTATCTTGATAGAAGGTCCAAAATGGTGTGGGAAAACTACCACCGCCGAACAGCAGGCTAATAGTATCCTGTATATGGATAATCCTGCCTCATTGGAAACAAATCTACAGATGGCAGAGATTGATGCTTCTGTCTTGCTGGAGGGTGATACACCAAGACTTATTGATGAATGGCAGCTGGCACCCAAACTTTGGGATGCCATCAGATTTGAGGTTGACCATCGGCATGATGTGGGACAGTTTGTCTTGACGGGCTCCGCTGTTCCAGCAGATGAAAAAGATATGCATCATTCTGGAACGGGACGGTTCAGTTGGCTAACGATGCGACCAATGAGTCTCTATGAATCAGGCGAATCAAACGGAAAGGTGAGTTTGGCACATTTGTTTGAAACACCAGAAAAGATAGTTGCCATTAACAAACTGAAGATAGATGACCTGGCATATCTGATTTGCCGTGGTGGTTGGCCTTTTGCTTGTGGATTACAAGGCAAAGCAGCTTTGGAACAAGCATTCGACTATGTGGATGCTGTTATTAAGAAAGATGTTTCGCGGGTGGATGGAGTAAATCGCAACGCAACGACTACAAGATTGCTATTGCGTTCATACGCCCGAAATCAAGGTTCGCAAGCAACCATCGGAACGATAGTGGCTGATATGATGACAAATGATGAAAATGAAATTAGCGTGAAGACAGCAGGTAGCTATCTGGAAGCCTTGCGCAAGATTTTTGTCATAGAGGATTCCGAAGCCTGGAATCCTAATCTACGCTCCAAGACGGCTATCCGTACTGCGAATACCCGTTACTTTATAGACCCGTCTATCGGAACGGCAGTATTGGGACTAGGACCTAAAGATCTTATCAACGACCTCAATACGATGGGACTCTTTTTTGAGACCCTTTGTATTCGTGATTTGCGAGTCTTTGCAGATGCATTAGATGGAGAGGTGTATCATTATCGCGATAAAAATGGATTAGAATGTGATGCCGTAGTACATCTTCGCAATGGAATGTATGGACTTGTTGAAGTAAAGTTAGGTGGCGATAAACTTATCAACGAGGGTGCAGAAAACCTGCTAACTCTTGCAGGTAAAATAAATACAGAAAAAATGAATGATCCATCTTTCATGATTGTACTTACGGGAACAGGCGATTTCGCTTATCGAAGAAAAGATGGTGTTTATGTAGTTCCTATCGGATGCTTGAAAGATTAAAACAAGGTTCATTTTACTTCTTGTCTTGTAAGGGAACTAAGTTGCATCAGCGTTGTGTATGAACGAAGAAAAGTTAAAATAATTAAGTTAAATGAGGAACACGGACAAATTGAATTTGTCCGGCTCTTTTGTCCGGGTGTTTGTAAATAGCTAAATATTAGTAACTTATGAGCTGCTGGACAATTTGTCCGGACAAATTCAATTTGTCCGTGTTATTTTTTTCTTTGCTTTTTAACTCTATGTTTTCCTTCTCGGAACTCATAGACTTAGGAGCCATAAAACTATGAGTTGGTTTCGTTAACATAATGCCTCCTGGCAACCAAAGCGTGAGATTCTGTTATCTGATGCAGAAAGGGTGGTAATGCGAAAATACTACTATTATTTAGACCCCCTTTTGTTATAAACATAATATATATACCTGATAATCAGTTATATTGTGCTTTTCTGCAGACTTTGTATTTTAGACCCTATTTAGTTCTATTATTGAAAAATATTTTGTATTTTTGCGCCCAGAATGTAATTATACTAAAATATGAGAAGAAGTATTTCGTTTACGATATTGTTTTTTGTGATGCTTTCGGTATTGGTATCATGTTATCAAAGTCATAAGAGAGAGTTGGACTTGGCTTATACGTTGGCAGAGTCTAAGCCAGATAGTGCCTTGGCCTTTTTGAACCGTATCAATCAAGGTAAACTCTCAGATAAAGATATGGCGAAGTATGCCCTCATTTATTATATGGCACAAGATAAGTCGGGCTTGGATGTGGATAACGATTCCTTGATTCGCATAGCGTATGATTGGTATGGAGAACATCAGGACGATTCGCTTTATGCTTCATCCTTGTATTATATGGGAAAATACTTTTTGCTTAATGATAGCATGGAGCAGGCTAAAGCCTGTTTGGAAAAGTCCTATTCCATATCAGATAGCCTTCATAATCTGAACTTAAAATGCTTGGCATTGGATAAGCTGATTGAAGTAGAAGAACAGTTGGCACCTGATACAGCATTGAAATATGCAAAGGCTTTGGTGAAGATGTATGATTCGATGCCAAATGTAACTATATATAATAAGGTGGTAGCCCGTTTGAAGTTAGGAGAAAACTTCTTTTACGTTGATAGTTTGAACCAGGCTTTGGAAGAAGAAAAGAAGGCATATAGGATGGCGGCATCTGTAGGCGATAATAACTTATTGTCTTATGTAAGACAAAATCTAGCGAGTACATTTGAGGAAATGGGAGAAAAGGATAGTTGCCTGTTTTATGCTCGGCAAGCTTATGACTTGAATGGTAATGATAGATTTTCCTGTCAGCTGATGTTGGCTTCAGCTTATATTTCTGTAGATTCTATAAAGCAAGCTTTTACAATATTGAAACAAACAGCTCCCAAAACGCCAGAAGACCATTATTCTGTGTTTTATTTACAAAGTCAAGTAGCTGTAAAAGCCCAGGATTATAAGACGGCTAAAACTTTCAGTGATTCTGCATGTTCTTGTTTGCAAGAAATGTACCGGACAGCATCCAAAGCCAAGAATTCCTATTATACTTCTTTTTTGAAGAAAGAAAGTGAAAGGGCAAAAATGCAAGGAAAGACGGAAATGCAGCGATGGGTATTTGGATTGTTTTTACTTTTGGGCTTGATTGTTATTTCTTTTGTTTTGTATGCTTATTGGTCGTATCGAAAACTGTCATTAGCTCGCATGGTTCATGAACAGGAAATATTCAGCCAAAAGCAGCAAATGATAGAGAAGTTGCATCAAGAAGAACTTTTGCATAGGGATGTACAATTGTCTGTGATGCGTAATTATTTATTAAAGAAGATTGAGGTAGTTGAAAAGTTAAATTCGAATGTTCCGAATGGGTGTAAGCATATAGTGCTTTCTGATAATGAATGGACAGAGCTAGAAGTCTTCTTGGATAGTGTAGAGGACTTGTTTGTGTCAAGACTAAAACAAAAGCATCCGAATTTGTCTAAGGCAGATTTGCGATTAATGATGCTGTTGCGTTTGAGGTTATCACAAAAAACTCTAGCATCTATTTGTTGTGTTAGTGAGAAGGCTATCAAGCAAAAGTTGTTCTTGTATAAGGATAAGGTTGGTATTAAAAATGAGCATTTTTCGCTTCGTAATTATATAGAAGACTTCTAATAAGGGGGGAATATATAGTATTTTAGACCTCTAAAATTGTGATGATCTATTATAACAGCTTAGTACTAAGGCTTGTATGCGCTTTGCTTGATGACATAGAAATAGACCTGAATTGTTTGGGCGGAGTAGGAAAACTTTGTAATTTTGCAGCCGAGATTCAATAATATCTAAAAAGTAAGAATATGAAGAAGATACAAATGCTTATTTCGTTTCTGGTGTTTCTGCTTTTTACTTCTAATCAAGTGATAGCGGTGTGTTCTCCTAAAGCAAAAGATATCCCTATGTACAAAAAAGGAGCACATTTAGGAGCACGAACAACAGAACCAGGTGTCACTGCTAGTTTAGAGAAAGGGCTGCTTATGGTAAGTGTAATTCGCTATACAGGTATTGTGAATGTTAAAATCTATGATGATACTGGTAGTCTTGTTACTACCACTTCTCTGTTTGTAGATGGCAAGGGACAATGCACTTTGGATTTAGCTACTTTAGATGGTGGCTCTTATGAAGCTTCTGTCGAGCTTTCTAATGTGATTTATGTTGGAACTTTTGAGTTCTAAGTTATTGCCTATATAAAAATGCATATGAGAAAGATGTGAGTTATTGGGCAAGAAATTCAATGAGCTATGCAAAAATAATAAAATAGAGTTAAGCGCATAAGTGAAATGTTTAATTTAATTTTTATACGTTATGGAAAGAAAATTCATTTTATCAGAACTTATCCAAAACGACAAGTTCGTTTCCAACGAAGAGTTGGACTTGGTTAGAGGTGGAACGCATCCTATTAAGCCTATTAAAGGTTCAGGGTGTGATTGTGGTTGTTCTAAATGAATTATGGTAGCCGTTGTCTTAGGACTACGGCTACTTTAATAATCCATTAACTTTCAAAATGAGTTTTATTAATCAATTGGATATTTATATGAGAGTCAGTAATTATAATATATTTATCAACAGTGATAGAGGGATGTTGGTCTTTAATGCTTTAACAGATAGTTATGTCTTTGTAAACGATGACGAAGCAAAAATTTTAGAAACACGAGAGTTTATATTACCTAGCTTTTTTGAATCAAAAAGAATTAAACGTTTTCAAAATGCAGGCATTCTAGTCAAGGATGATTTTAATGAACTTGCTTATTTGGAACAAACATATAATAAGGAGATTCATGAATCCGAAGTGTTTGATTTGACGATTTTGCCAACTTTAGACTGCAATGTACACTGCTGGTATTGTTTTGAAAATAAAAATGTTGGTTCAAGAATGACTTCTAGTGTAAAGAGAAACATACTCCTGTTTATTCAAAATATAATAAAGGATAGACCTTACGTACAAGAAATCACAATAGATATTTTTGGTGGAGAACCTCTTTTGCATTATGAAGAAGATTTGAATGATTTTCTTCATCAGATAAAGAATGTTGTAGAAGGACTTGGCAAAAGAGCAACATTTTTATTCATTACAAATGGCCTGCGCCTTACAGAAGAAGTTATAGATTGCATAAAAGATTTATCGCCACAATTTCAAATATCCATTGATGGGTGCAAGGAAAGGCATGATAAAATTAAAATATTGTCAGAGCATACTAATATTAGTACTTACGATTTGGTTATTCATAATTTGAAAAACATTTGCAAGTGTGACCACGTGCATGTTGTTTTACGTTTGAATTATGATGAGCAGACGCTGAAAAATATTAATGAAATCTTGTCAGATTTAGAAGATATAGACAGAAGTAAAATATCTATTCATTTTGAACGAGTATGGCAAACTAAGAAGCGTATTGCTATAACCAATGATGCTCTAATAGATGCTTTGAAACTTTTTGTCTCTCATGGGTTTCATGTAACATACTTGAAATTTTTCCATACCGCCTCTTCTTGCATGTCTAGCAAACAAGACCAAGTAGCAATCTCGTATGATGGAAAAATTTTCAAGTGCACAGGATGTGATTTTTTAAGAACAGAAGAAGATGGAATTTTAATGAGTGATGGTAATATCGCGTGGAAAGGCAATAAAGCAGAGGAAAGAATTCAAATTAAAACATATAATCACTCCGAATGTATACAATGCAAATTACTTCCTCTGTGTTGGGGACCGTGTTGTCAGAAGCATCTCCTTAAAAAAGAGAAGGTAATGGAGACTTGCCAGCTAAAGAGTATGGAAATGCCTTTGGAGGATTTCCTTTTATTACGATATGTTAGTTGTTATAATTATGAACATGATGGGAAAAAAGGATAACTTATTAATTGGACTGTTATTTATCGCTCCAAGTATGTATGCTGCCATTAGAAATGATAGCATAGAGACAGATATCTTTAAGGATATAGACCTAAAAACGGTGATTGTAAAAGCCGAAAGAGGACATATCGTCAAGAAGAAGGGAAATGTCAAGACCTTCTTCTTCAGTCATCATGCCAATGAAACCAAGGATATTTATACAGCTTTGACAGAAGTCCCAGATCTGCGTATTGATCCTACGATGAAAACCATCAGTCTTGCCAAAGGTGGTGCGCCATTGGTCTTGATAGATGGTATTCCCAAATCTCACTCCTTGGCAAGTATCTCACCAGCTATGATTGACAAGGTGGAAGTATCAAACAGCGTTCCTTTGGAATATATGGGACAGGGATATTCAGGTGTTGTCAATATCATAACCAAAAAACATAAGGAAGCGAGAAGATACTTCAATATGGGTGTTTTGTCTCATCCCGTCGTGGCTTTTGGTTCGGCTGATGCAAACTTCTCCTACGATAAGAGTAGATTTTCTATCTACTCCGGATTGACCGGTTTCGCCTTTTTGGATAATAAGTCGAAGACAACTGATGCATTAACCGTGTCCGGCAGGAATCAAAATACAGAAACTGAACGAACCAATTATTATAAAGATTGGAAAGCTATGGTAGGAGGAGATTACCGATGGACAGACAAATCGGTCTCTTCCTTAGGCTTTGTATTTGAAATGATTCCTCAAAACTCGTTCGATACAGGTAAGATAGAATATTCATCAGAAGATGACTTGCTCGGAAATAATATTTTGGATTATCATCGTAAATATGATGATGACTTATGCAAGTATCAAATCAATTTGTATCATAAATCTTCATTCGGCAAAGCATCTTCCTTGACATTCTATTTTAGTGGCATCTATTCCTACAATACAAATACCACTAAGCGTCAGGAGAATCAAACCGAATATCTTTACTCTGCTAAGTATAGACAAAAAGAAGTAAATGGTGGACTGGATTATGCCTTTCCATGGGTTGCAGCTAATTGGAAAATAGGAGCCAATTCCGTATTCCTGTGGCACAACATCCAGTCGCAGGCTGACCATACTCTGTCAAAATATAATGAGTGCAACAACTATGGCTATCTTGAGGTAGAAAAGAACATTGGGAATCTTGATGTTTCTGCTTCCTCGGGAATTAACATCGCGTATAGGAGTATGGGGAACAACCATTTCAGCTTTGTCAATTGGCATCCGATCTTAGACTTGTCATATCATATGGGAACCAATCACAATTTGGAGTTCTCTTATGAATATGCAAGTTCGAATCCAGAGATAGACCAGTTGTGTGATGTAAACTCTGCCACTAATCCTCTGTTTGTAAATGTAGGAGATAAGAAAATCAAACCGGCATATACTCATGATTTGCAATTGGATTACACAGCCAATATTAAGTCTCTGTACATAGATGTTTTTGCTCAATATGAGAATATCCGACAGCGCATAGCCCAGTATAGCAAGGTGAATATGCTGCAAGTGGTGATGTCTTACTATAACGATAAGAACAGCTACAATCTGTATAACTGTGGCGCAACTGTCCGGTATATGATTCCTCACTTTGTCTTATTGGGGATGATACAACAGAATTGGGTGAAATGTGCAGGCTATTCTGATAACTATCTCTACGGGATGCTGCAGGGGCAATATTACAATGATAGAGTCAATGTCAATATAATGCTTGATACGAATGAGGTAAAGAATTCAACGCCAGAGGCAAGGTATAAGACTTCTCCGGAATCTCAGTTGACTATATCCTATTCCATATCGAAAAGCGTTGACGTCAGTCTCGGAATGCGTTATCTTTTTACCCATAAGCATATATGGAATACCGTACAGACTGCGCAAGTCCAGGAATCCTATTGCAATAACTTCAGTACAAGACAGAATTTGGTAATGTTGGGTTTCAGATATAACTTTAATGGGCTGGACAAGAAGAATCATAGCAGCCAAGTTTTCAAGTCTGCCAATTCAAAGAGTTTTATCAAGGATTATTGATATGAATATTCTACAGCAAAAAGTAGATTAAAAAGCATGTAAGTTGTAGGCAATGAAACATTTTCCGATTATACACCAATATGACACGATGCAATGCGGCATAGCCTGTTTGCAAATGGTTTGTAAATTTTTCGGCAGAGAATATTCTTTAGATTCTCTGTCGAAACTTTGCTTTGCCACAACTGAAGGTGTTTCCATGCTAGGCATCAATGAAGCGGCTAACACGCTTGGATTACATACGATAAGCGCAAGGGCAACTACGACTATGTTAGGCGAAGCCCCTTTGCCTTGCATCCTTCATTGGAACCAGAATCATTTTGTTGTATTATATAAGGTAAAGAAAGGGAAGAAGTTTTATGTTGCTGACCCAGGAAAGGGATTGGTAACTTATAGCTTAGATGAGTTCAAACAACATTGGATAAGCACGAAATCCAATGGTGAGGATAAGGGCATAGCCATGTTCTTGGAAACCACTCCTGCTTTCTTCACTTATCAAATGGAAGGAGAAGATAGACAGAAGGAGAAGCGTTCCTTCAAGTTCCTTTTCAGATATTTCAAGAAATACCGCAAGGCATTCTTCTGGATAGTCTTGGGACTGCTTGCGGGCAGCGCCCTGCAGCTGGTGTTGCCGTTCCTTACCCAATCCATCGTGGATGTCGGTATCAAGAACCAAGACATTGGATTCATCTGGCTCATTCTCTTAGGTCAGTTGATGCTCACCATCAGCCGAACAGCGATAGACTTTGCCCGCCGATGGTTCCTGCTCCGCATCTCCATGCGGATCAATATCTCCCTGGTGAGCGATTTCTTCATCAAACTTCTGAAACTGCCGATGTCTTTCTTCGACACCAAACTGATGGGCGACTTGATGCAAAGAATGAACGATCATAGCCGTGTGAACAACTTTCTCACCCAGCAGACGCTCAATATTACCTTTGCCATGCTTACCTTCGTGGTGTTCTCGGTGGTGCTCTTTATATATAATAAGGTGGTGTTTGCCATCTTCTTATTGGGCAGCATCCTGTACGGAGGCTGGATGGCTCTCTTCCTGCGTCGAAGAAAGGTGCTCGATTATGAACTCTTCGAGCAGCAGGCCATCAATAACAACAGGACATACGAGTTCATCACTTCTATGCAGGAAATCAAGTTGCAGGATTGCGAGCAGCGCAAGCGAAAGGAGTGGGAGGAGACACAGGTGAATCTTTTCAGGGTGCAGCAGAAATCTCTAAAACTACAGCAGACCCAGGAGGCAGGAAGTATTTTTATCAATGAGGTGAAGAATATCGTAGTGACGGTGGTTGCCGCTACGGCGGTAATCCAGGGGCACATGACCTTGGGTATGATGCTCGCCGTGCAATATATCATCGGACAGCTCAACTCGCCGGTGGAGCAACTCATGAACTTCTTCTATTCCGTGCAGGATGTGAAAATCAGTCTGGAACGTATCAACGAGATTCATCAGATGGACGATGAGAATGGAAAGGATGGCTTGCTGGCAGGTCTTGATCATCCAGAGGATGGTATCCATATCAGCAACATCATGTTCAAGTATGATCCTCATGCCCTCCGAAAGACGATAGACGGGGTGGATATTCATATTCCTCAAGGCAAGGTGACGGCGATAGTGGGAGCATCGGGCAGCGGAAAGACCACGCTCATCCGATTGATGCTGGGTTACTACCCGGTGCTGGAAGGAAAAATCACCATCGGCGATACCGATATCAATCAGCTCAACAGGAAATGGTGGCGCCGACAGTGTGGAGTTGTGATGCAGGAGGGTGTCATCTTCTCGGAAAGCATCGGGCGCAACATAGCCGTGGATGATGCAGAGATAGATGAAGACCGTTTGATGAGAGCTGCCGAGATAGCTTGCATCAAGGATTATGTGATGGCCTTGCCGCTGAAGTTCAACACCAAGATTGGGCGTGATGGCGTAGGACTGAGTCAGGGACAGAAGCAGCGCATCCTGATAGCGAGAGCTGTTTATAAGAATCCTGACTATATCTTCCTGGACGAGGCGACCAACTCGCTCGATGCCAACAACGAGCGTAATATCGTGGAGAACCTGGATAAGTTCTACCAAGGCAAGACGGTTGTGATTGTTGCTCATCGCCTGAGCACGGTGAAGAATGCCGACCAAATCGTAGTCCTCAACCAGGGAAAGGTGGTTGAGGTTGGCAACCATGAATCTTTGACCGCCAAGCGAGGGGCATATTATAATCTTGTGAAGAATCAGTTGGAACTGGGAAACTAAAATGCGTTTGATATGGAATAAAATCGCCAGCGAAGCAGTAGTAAAGCTTCGCTGGCGATTTCTCAGTATATAATCTTACTCAATCATATTCTTGAGTATCCA
>USRA01000014.1 GCA_900557035.1 uncultured Prevotella sp.
TGCTGCAAAATTACTATATTTTAATGATTTATCAAAGTATTTTTGCTAAAATTTCAATTAAATTTCTTACTTTTGCCGAAAATTAGATAAAATATAGATTAGAGACAGATTATGAACTTCAATTATGACGTACTCGTTATCGGTGGAGGACACGCCGGATGCGAGGCAGCAGCTGCCTCGGCAAACATGGGTGCCAACACCTGTTTGATAACGATGGACATGAACAAGATTGGTCAGATGAGTTGCAATCCTGCCATAGGCGGTATTGCCAAGGGACAGATTGTGCGAGAGATTGATGCACTGGGCGGACAGATGGGTATCGTCACCGACAAGACGGCTATCCAGTTCCGTATGCTTAATATAGGAAAGGGACCTGCCGTATGGAGTCCTCGTGCTCAATGCGACCGTGGCAAGTTCATCTGGGAATGGAGAACCATTCTCGACCATACCGACCATCTCGACATCTGGCAAGACCAGGCAGACGAGCTTCTCGTAGCAAACGGAGAGGCTATCGGCGTGCGCACCATCTGGGGTGCAGAATTCTATGCCAAGAGCATCATCATCACCGCCGGCACTTTTCTCAACGGATTGATGCACGTGGGAAGAAAGATGGTGGAAGGTGGAAGATGTGCAGAACCTGCCGTTCATCATTTCACAGAAAGCATCACCCGATGGGGAATCACATCGGCAAGAATGAAAACAGGAACTCCAGTCCGCATCGACAAGCGAAGCGTTCACTTCGAAGACATGGAGGAGCAACCGGGCGACATCGATTTCCATCAGTTCTCGTACATGGGCAACCACAGAGTTCTGAAACAGCTTCCTTGCTGGACATGCTATACAAACAGCAAGGTACACGAAATTCTGAAAAGCGGATTGGATGACTCACCTTTATATAATGGTCAAATCCAAAGCACAGGTCCCCGTTACTGTCCAAGCATCGAAACCAAGCTTGTCACCTTCCCCGACAAGGAACAGCACCCGCTTTTCCTGGAACCAGAAGGTGAAGACACCAATGAAATGTACCTGAACGGTTTTTCTTCGAGCATGCCGATGGAAATCCAACTGGATGCACTCCACGAAATCCCGGCATTGAGAGATGCGAAGATCTACCGACCAGGTTACGCCATCGAGTACGATTACTTCGACCCAACCCAGCTGAAGCATTCGCTGGAGTCGAAAATCATCAAGGGACTTTTCTTTGCCGGACAGGTAAACGGAACCACCGGTTACGAAGAAGCAGGAGGTCAGGGCACGGTTGCCGGAATCAACGCTGCACTTCATTGCGTGGGCGACAAGACGTTCGAGATGAAGCGAGACGAGAGTTACATCGGTGTACTCATCGATGACCTCACCACAAAGGGTGTAGATGAACCATACCGCATGTTCACCTCAAGAGCTGAGTACCGCATCCTGCTCCGTCAGGACGACGCCGATGCCCGACTCACGGAAAAAGCATACGAGCTCGGCATTGCCAAGCGCGACCGTTACGACTGGTGGATGGAGAAGAAAGATGCCATCGAAAGAATCATCGACTTCTGTGCCAACTATCCTATCAAGAAAGACGAGATCAATCCGAAGCTCGAAGCACTCGGCACTACTCCACTCCGCGCCGGCTGCAAGCTCATAGACCTGGTGGCTCGTCCGCATCTCAACCTTCAGAACCTGTCGGAAATCATCCCCGACCTGAAGGCAGCGATGGAAGCACCAGACAACCGGAAAGAAGAGATTGCCGAGGCGGCAGAAATCAAGATGAAGTACAAAGGATACATCGAGCGCGAGCGACTCATCGCTGACAAGATGCACCGTCTGGAGAACATCAGAATCAAGGGACGCTTCAACTACTCTGAGATTCTCGAAATCTCAACAGAAGGACGACAAAAGCTCGAGCGCATCGACCCTGACACGTTGGCTCAGGCAAGCCGAATTCCAGGAGTATCTCCAAGCGACATCAATGTACTGCTCGTCCTACTGGGAAGATAAGCAAAGATGTACTGCCAGTCCTACTGGGAAGACAAGCAAAGATGTATTGCCCGTCTTACCAGGAAGGCAAGCAGAAGAATTGGCGGTTTTAGCAAGGAAAACCTGCAAAACAAGGGTTTTTCAGTAATGTTTCACGTGAAACTACGCTTATATAAAGCATTTGATAGCAAAGAACTTAGATTCTTTTGCATCAAGTAAATTGTGGTTAAAGCAAAACTTCAGCGTTTCCGTGGAACACAGCCGATAAAAGCTGCCAAAACTCGAAGAAAACAACAAGAAATATAGTATTAATTTATAGTATAAAAGACAATGAACAATCAGTTATTATTAGACAATCTGCGTTGCATTCCAGATTGGCCAATCAAGGGTGTAAACTTCCGCGATGTAAGTACCCTGTTTAAGAATCCAGAGTCTCTTAAAGAGATCTGCGATGAGATGTACGAGATCTACAAAGACAAAGGTATTACCAAGATTGTAGGCATCGAATCACGTGGTTTCGTGATGTCTTCTGCCCTCGCAATCCGTCTCGGCGCAGGCGTAGTTTTGTGTCGAAAGCCAGGTAAGCTTCCATGCAAAACCGTACAGGAAAGCTATGCGAAAGAATACGGTATGGACACCATCGAAATCCACGAAGATGCCATCAACGAGAACGACATAATCCTCCTTCACGACGACCTTCTCGCTACCGGCGGAACCATGAAGGCAGCCTGCAATCTGGTGAAGAAATTCCACCCAAAGAAGGTGTATGCTAACTTTATTATCGAGCTCGTAAACGAGAATTTCGAAGGCAGAAAGAACTTCGATGAGGATGTAGAAGTATCTACTTTATTGCAGTTGTAAAGCATGAAAAATGCTTGAATAATGCATATTATTCTGCAGTTATAAAGCATACGGGCGTTGCCGTTTCACGTGAAACAGCAACGCTCTTTTACCCTATTTTAACCCCATAAAGGTATGACGAAACAAGAAAATGAGGAAAGATTAGCTCGGTTAAAAAGCATCGTTTTAAGCATGCCGGAGAAACCGGGAAGCTATCAATATTACGACGAGAATCACACGATTATATATGTAGGAAAGGCGAAAAATCTGAAGAGAAGAGTATCTTCCTACTTCCATAAAGAGGTAGATAGATACAAGACAAAGGTACTCGTTTCTAAGATTTTCGACATCTCATACACCGTCGTGAACACCGAAGAAGATGCACTTTTGCTGGAAAACAGTCTTATTAAAAAGTACAATCCAAGGTATAATGTTTTGCTGAAAGACGGCAAAACCTACCCCTCTATATGCGTAACAAACGAGTATTTTCCCCGCATTTTCAAGACGCGCCATATCAACAAAAAGGTGGGAACCTTCTTCGGTCCTTACCCTCATATAGGCAGTATGTATGCCGTTCTGGAAGTCATCAAGAAGCTCTACAAACCCCGCACATGCCGCTTCCCGATCACGAAAGAAGGCGTAAAAGATGGCAAATACAAGCCATGTTTAGAGTACCATATTCATAACTGCGGAGCCCCCTGTATCAACAAGCAGAGCTACGAGGAATACCAGGAAAACATGCGCCAGGCGCGTGAAATCCTGAAGGGAAACACCCGGGAAGTAAGCAAATATCTCTATGATCTGATGATGAAAAATGCCGAACTTCTCCGCTTTGAAATAGCCGAAGAATACAAGAAAAAGTATCAATTACTGGATGAATTTGAGGCAAAAAGCGAGGTGGTAAGCCATACGATTACCGACGTAGATGTCTTCACCATCGTGAATGATGACGCCAACAAGAACGCCTTCATCAACTATATTCACGTGAAAAACGGCACCATCAACCAGAGCTTTACCTACGAGTACAAGCGCAAGTTGGAGGAGAGCGACGAGGAACTTCTGATTACCGCCATACCGGAAATCAGGGAGCGTTTCCACTCCACTTCGAAAGAGATTATCGTACCTTTCGAGATGGAATGGAAGCTGAAAGACGCCACCTTCTTCGTGCCGCAGAGGGGCGACAAAAAGCACCTTCTGGAGCTATCGGAAATGAACTGCAAGCAGTATAAATTCGACCGTTTGAAGCAGGCAGAAAAGCTCAATCCGGAGCAGAAACAAACCCGATTGATGAAGGAATTGCAGACGAAACTGAAGCTTCCAAAGATGCCTTACCAGATAGAATGCTTCGATAATTCCAACATATCGGGTACCGATGCCGTGGCTGGCTGCATCGTATATAAAGGTATGAAACCATCCCGAAAAGACTACCGTAAATACAACATCAAGACGGTGGAAGGACCAGATGACTATGCATCGATGCAGGAGGTGGTAAGACGCCGCTACATTCGAATGATAGAGGAAGAAACTCCCCTGCCAGACCTCATCATCACCGATGGTGGCAAGGGGCAGATGGAGGTGGTAAGAGAGGTGATTGAAGACGAACTGCACCTGGAAATCCCTATCGCTGGTCTTGCCAAGGACGACCGCCATCGCACCAACGAGCTCCTCTTCGGTTTCCCTCCACAGACCATCGCTCTACCACCAGAAAGTGAGCTTTTCAAGGTATTGACGCAGATACAGGACGAGGTACATAGATACGCCATCACCTTCCATCGCGACAAGCGAAGCAAGCACGCTCTCCATTCTGAGCTAGACGACATCAAAGGCATCGGTCCTAAGGCAAAAGAAGCACTTCTGAGCAAGTTCAAGAGCATGAAAAAAATAAAGGAAGCAAGCCTAGAAGAACTGGCAGAGGTATTAGGACCTCACAAAGCTGAGATTCTCGTGAAATATTTCACAGAAAAGAGCGAGAATATGAAATAAAAGTAGTATATTTGCAGTTGAAACTATAGTAATAATAATAAAGATTGAACTGAACCCTGGATTCCACAAAAAGCAATCCATAAAGTTCAATGTTCAACATTCAAAGTCCAAAGTAATAATATGAGAATAGTAATACAACGTGTCGGCCATGCCTCAGTTACCATCGAAGGAGAAGTAAAATCAGCCATCAAACAAGGCTATCTGATCCTTCTTGGCATTGAGGAAAGCGACACATCTGAAGACGTAGATTGGTTGGTAAGAAAGGTTATCGGCCTTCGTGTTTTCGACGACGAGAATCACGTAATGAACCGCTCTATCATGGATGTAAACGGCGAGGTTCTGGTGATTAGCCAGTTCACCCTATTCGCCAGCTACAAGAAGGGTAATCGCCCTAGCTGGCTAAGAGCTGCCAAGCACGATATCAGTATTCCACTCTATGAAGAGTTCTGCAAAAAGCTGTCCGATGCACTCGGAAAGCCAGTAGGAACAGGCGAATTTGGTGCCGACATGAAGGTAGAATTACTGAATGACGGTCCGGTTACCATCATGATGGATACTCATAATAAAGAATAAAAGATGACTATAAAAGAAGCACAGGAAACAGTAGATAAGTGGATCAAGGAATATGGCGTTCGCTATTTCAGCGAACTTACCAATATGGCTTGTCTTACGGAAGAAGTAGGAGAACTGGCTCGTGTCATCGCCAGAACATACGGCGACCAGAGCTTCAAGAAGGGCGAAAAGCCTAACCTAGGAGAGGAAATGGCAGACGTTCTCTGGGTTCTCATCTGTCTGGCTAACCAAACGGGTATCGATCTTACCGAAGAGCTCCAGAAAAGCATCGACAAAAAGACCCAAAGGGATTCGGAAAGACATAAGAACAACCCGAAATTGAAGGATCATAATGATTCAAAATTGAAGGAGTAAACAACCCGAAATTGAAGGAAGAAGCACCTCCGAAATCGAAGGAGTAAAACCGAAATTTAAAGAATAATATAGATAACTCAACTTTAATAATTAAACAAGTAACATTAAGTATGAGCAGCATTAAAGAACAGGTTCTTGCACAGCAGCAGGGACAATACAGCGAGTCAGACGATAAGTATTTATCTGTCTTGAAACAGTATAACTGCGACCTCAACGACGAGGAAGTAGCAGCAGAAGTAAAGAAGATTCTTGACGAGAAGGTAGCAGAAAACGAGACTATGGAGGTGAAGAAATTCCTCTTTGGCAGCATCGAACTTACATCTCTTCATACAGAAGATACAGAAGAAAGCATCCTGGCTATGATTGAGAAAGTGAATCAGTTTGCCAAGGATTATCCTGAACTTCCTCACGTAGCAACCGTATGTACCTACCCTAACTTCGCAGGACTTATCAGTCAGAGTTTGGAGGTAGATGGCGTAGAAATCGCAGTAGTAAGCGGCAATTTCCCATCATCTCAGACATTCATCGAGGTAAAGATTGCCGAGACTGCTATGGCTATCAAGGATGGCGCTACAGAGGTAGATATCGTTATGCCAGTAGGCAAATTCTTCAGCGAGGATTACGAGGGTCTCTGCGATGATATCCAGGAGCTGAAGGCAACCTGCGGCGAGCATAAGATGAAGTGTATCCTGGAAACAGGTGACCTGAAGAACTGCAGCAACATCATGAAGGCTTCTATTCTTGCCATGTACTCTGGTTCTGATTATATCAAGACTTCTACCGGCAAGGAGAAGATTTCTGCAACTCCAGAGGCAGCTTACGTGATGTGCCAGGCTATCAAGGCATATTATGAGAAAACTGGTATCCAGATTGGTTTCAAGCCAGCTGGCGGCATCAACACCGTTCACGATGCAGTGGTTTACTACACCATCGTGAAGGAAGTTTTGGGTGAGAAATGGTTGACCAATGAGTGGTTGCGCCTTGGAACCTCACGACTTACCAACCTCCTCTTGAGCGAGCTTGTAGGAAAGGAAATCAAGTACTTCTAAAAGGCAATCGTGTAATTCAAACCTTCACAAAGGAGATAGATAAAAGATAAAGGGCTGATTCTCAACGAGAGAACCAGCCCTTTTCTTGAATGTATATAAAGTATTTTAAAATCAAAATTGCATGATAAGATGGCATTACGCCTTTCGTTCAATCACAAAATCCAAATAAGCCTTCAGCGCATTATAGATGCTCTTATCCTCCACATAGGTATCAAGGAAAGTCATCGCCTCGGCATGGAAATCCCACATACACTTATCAGCGTATTCGATACCACCGTTTTCCTTGGTAAACGCAACAAGCTGAGCAATCTCCTCTCGGGATACCGTACGAGCCTTCACCTTTCGTGCAAGCTTCAGCATTTCCTCGTCGCCAGTAGATTTCAAGGCATAGATAACTGGAAGCGTAAGCTTACCCTCGGTCATATCATTTCCGGTAGGTTTACCTATCTCCTTGGAGTCGTAATAATCAAAGATGTCATCACGAATCTGGAAGATAATACCCAGGTTCTGACCGAATCGCTTCGCCTCTTCTATCTCTATGGCAGAAGCATGGGTTGACATTGCACCAATACCTGCACAAGCCTCAAAGAGAGCGGCTGTTTTCTGTTTGATTACCTGATAATATATCTCATCTGAGATTTCATCATTACTAATACTGTTGAGCTGAAGTATCTCACCATTCGACAAGATACGACCCAATTCTGCCAGATAGCGAACGATATCCTCGGAGTGCGAATAGGAAACATTTAGCAAAGCGGTAGAAAGAATATAGTCACCAACAAGCACGGCTACCTTATTATTATAAGTAGCATTCACACTTGCCTGACCACGACGCTCGCCGCTTTCATCTACCACATCATCATGCACAAGAGAGGCGGTATGGAGCAATTCCAAACCGACTGCCGAATGCTGGGTAACCTCTGAAACCTTGCCGAAATTTCGTGCCATCAGCAGGATGAGCATAGGGCGCATTCGTTTACCAGCGCGCTGACGGATATGGTCGAGCACCTGGGAAAGGAGGCCATCGCTATGCATCAAAGATTTGTTGAACAAATCAACAAAATCTGCCAATTCTGCCTCAATAGGCTGCTTAATAAGTGATAAATAGTCCATTAATTCTGAAATTTGATACAAAATTACACAATTATTCTTGAAATATCGCATTTTTTTAGTAATTTTACACCATAAAAATGAATATTATGGATAAATTGTTCCTTTTAGACGCATATGCGCTCATTTATAGGTCGTATTATGCCTTTATGAAAGCCCCTCGAATCAATTCGAAGGGACTTAATACTTCGTGTGTAATGGGCTTCTGCAATACCCTCAACGAGATACTCACCAAGGAGAAGCCAACCCATATTGCCGTGGCTTTCGACCATGGCAAAACCTTCCGCCACGAGGCTTTTCCTGCGTATAAGGCACAGCGAGAAGAGACACCGGAAGACATCAAGCTCTCGGTACCTATCATCAAGAATATCCTGGAGGCTTATCACATTCCTATTCTTCAGGTGGATGGTTTCGAGGCGGATGATATCATTGGTACCGTTGCCTTGAAGGCAGGCGAGATGGGTATAGAAACCTATATGCTCACACCAGATAAGGATTATGCCCAGCTGGTAAGAGACAACGTATTCATGTTCCGCCCCCGACATGGCGGTGGTTACGAGAAGTTGGGCGTTGCCGAGATTGAAGAGAAATACAGCATCTCTTCCCCACTCCAGGTTATCGATCTTCTGGCATTGATGGGTGACTCTGCCGACAACTTCCCTGGATGCCCGGGTGTTGGAGAGAAGACAGCCATCAAACTCATCAACCAGTTTGGAAGCGTAGAGGGATTGATAGAAAATAGCGCCGAGGTGAAAGGCAAGCTCCGCGAGAAAGTGGAGGGTGCCATAGAGGATATCAAGATTTCGAAGTTCCTGGCAACCATCAGAACCGATGTACCGGTAGAGCTCAAGATGGAAGATTTAAAACTGGAAGAACCAGACAATGCCAAGTTGGATGAAATCTTCACCGATCTGGAGTTTAAGTCGTTCGCCAAGCGTGTTCTTAAAAAACCTCAAAAAGTGCAAACAAAGGCTACAGGAGAGCTTGATCTCTTTGGCGCACAGCAAGACGATGGGCAAGAAGAGGAAGAAAACACGAGTTTTGAAACCATTAAAACGGTTGTTCACACATACAAACTCATTGAAACAGAAGAAGATGCACAAAATCTTTTTGATTATTTGATTACAAAACAGATTCTCAGTTTAGACACAGAGACCACTTCCACCTCCGCAGTAGATGCAGAATTAGTGGGATTGAGCTTTGCAGTAAAGGAGAAAGAGGCTTTCTACGTAGCAATTCCTGCGGAACGTGAAGAAGCCTTAAAATTCGTAAACATCTTTAAACCGCTCTACGAGAACCCGGAATTCCTGAAAGTGGGACAAAACATCAAGTACGATTACGAAGTGCTGATGAACTACGGAGTGGAGATACAGGGAAAGATGTTCGATACGATGATTGCTCATTATCTCATCCAGCCGGAACTTTATCACAACATGGATTATCTCGCCGAGGTATATCTCAAATACCAGACGGTTCACATAGAAGAGTTGATAGGTCCTAAGGGAAAAAAACAGAAATCGATGCGCGACCTGTCTCCGGCAGAAGTTTACGAGTATGCAGCAGAAGATGCCGACATCACCCTGCGCCTGAAGAATGTACTCGAACCAAAACTCAAAGAGATAGAGTGCGAGGACTTATTCTGGAATGTAGAGATGCCATTG
Source organism: uncultured Prevotella sp. (assembly GCA_900557035.1). Taxonomy (GTDB): domain Bacteria; phylum Bacteroidota; class Bacteroidia; order Bacteroidales; family Bacteroidaceae; genus Prevotella. Next base: position 9,533 of record USRA01000014.1, read on the forward strand.
GTGCCTGTTCTTGCCCACATGGAGATGACTGGCGTATGCATAGACACAGAAACTTTGAAAGATACGTCTAATAATTTAACCAACCGACTCAATGAGATAGAACATCATATCTATGAGTTGGCAGGCGAATCATTCAATATCGGTTCTCCACGTCAGGTAGGCGAAATTCTCTTCGGCAAGATGAAGATTGTGGAAAAGCCAAAGAAGACGAAGACCGGACAGTACGTAACGAGCGAGGAAGTATTGCAGCAATTGCGCAGCAAGAGTCCTATCATCGATGAGATTCTGAACTACAGAGGATTAAAGAAACTGTTGGGAACCTATGTAGATGCCCTCCCTAAGCTCATCAATCCTCGCACTGGTCACATCCATGCCTCCTTTAACCAAACCATCACCGCTACGGGTCGCCTGTCCTCCAGCGACCCTAACCTGCAGAATATCCCTGTGCGCGATGACGATGGTAAGGAGATAAGAAGATGCTTTATCCCAGAGCCGGGATGTCTGTTCTTTTCAGCAGATTACTCCCAGATAGAGCTCCGCATCATGGCACACCTGAGCGAAGATCCTAATATGGTAGAAGCATTCCTGGAAGGATCAGACATCCACGCTGCTACTGCAGCCAAGATCTGGCATGAAGATATCAAGGACGTTACCGATGCCCAGCGCAAGAAAGCAAAGACGGCCAACTTCGGTATCATCTACGGCATCACCACCTTCGGTCTTGCCCAACGCATGAACATCGAAAACCGAGAGGCGAAGCAAATCATAGAAGATTATTTCCGCACCTTCCCAGGCGTACATGCCTATATGGAGAAGTCAAAAGAGATAGCCAGAGAGAAAGGCTATGCCGAAACCCTCTTCCACCGTCGCCGCTACCTACCGGATATCAACAGCAAGAACGGCACAGTAAGAGGCTTCGCAGAACGCAATGCCATCAATGCTCCAATCCAGGGATCAGAAGCCGACATCATCAAGGTTGCTATGGTGAAGATCTTCAACCGCTTCAAGGCAGAAGACATCAAAAGCAAGATGATTATCCAGGTACACGATGAACTCAACTTCTCTGTTTATCCAGAGGAAAAAGAGAAGGTAGAGAAAATCGTGATAGAGGAAATGGAGAATGCCTATAAACTCAAGGTTCCTTTGATTGCTGATGCCGGCTGGGGAAAGAACTGGCTGGAAGCGCATTAAAAAGAGCATCAACTCTTTAGGAAAAGACTTAAAAAGAAAGAAGAAAGACTTCAAAGAACAAGAAGAAGCCTTTTCTAGCGTTCAAATAAACAAAAAATAGCTGCAAATGGTAAAAAACGAGCCATTTGCGGCTTTTTTTATAGGTTTATGAGATTCTTTTATTATTTTTTTGTATATTTGTAGCAGAAATCTATCAAGTATAGGTAAGGCAAGGAGAATTGAACCAAAATGAACCAACATACATTGGCTTTTTTTCCCTACCTTTGCAAAGAAAAAGAATAATGATAATATAAAATTCAAAGCTTATGAAACATCTATTTTTCCTTGTAGGTTTGCTTTGCCTGACGGCAGCACCTATCAGCTCATTTGCCCAGGCACAGAATGCTAAGGACTTAAGAAAAGAACGCTTGGAGATGCTCAAGGCATCTAAGTCTGAACTCAATGAGAAAGCTTCAAAGGCTGCTAAGAAAGAAGCCAAGAAGCTTCAGAAAGAAGGCTGGCAGACTGCTCCTGGTGCACTCCCACTGGAAAAGCAGTTGGACAAGTCATACGCTATGCAGTATCAATATGACGAATCCATGTACCCAATGTATATCATGGGTGAAGCCATGAGTATCGGTGAAAACTATGACGGCGCCAAGATGCAAGCTATGGAACTGGCCAAGCAGAACCTTGCAGCCCAGATCCAGACAGAAGTGTCAGGCCTTATCGACAACTCTGTTGCTACCCAGCAGCTCGCTATGGAAGAAGCAGTTACTGTTACCAAGAGTATCATGGCCAGCAAGAGCCTCATCGTTCAGAGCATCGGCAGAACAATCACAGTCATAGAGTGCTACCGCACCTTGAAGAACAAGAACAAGGAAGTACTCGTCCGCATCGCATACAATGGAGCCATGGCTAAGGCTGCAGCCAAGAATGCCATCCGCCAGAGCCTCGAAAACGAGAGTGAGGAGCTTCACAAGAAACTTGATAACGTATTGGGAACAAAATAATATTTGAAAAATCACATGAAAAAGACTACATTGGCAATTGTTTGCCTGTTAGGATGCACTGCATTCAGCCTCTCTGCACAGGAGGCTGAGAAAAAGCAGCTGCACGAAATCAAGGTAAAATTCGATAAGGTACCTGAAGGACTTGCCAACTACTACAGTGGTTACTACTACTATAATGGCAAGGAAATCTATAATATGCGTAACTACCTGATGTATAGTGGTAACCACATCAATGCGCTTACCGTGAACCCTAGTGGTAGTTCGTATGCCTTCATCGACAGTAAGAAGGACAAGAATACCGTAGATGTATTTAGTTTGATAACCAAGGATCAGCAATTGGGCAAGATTGCTACCAACAAGCTATTCAAGCCCCTGGCTATCTGCTATTCACCAAACGCCAAGTTCCTCTACGTGATGGGATCAGATTCAAAAATCCACATCTTTGAAACCCGCAAGACCCGCGAGGTGAAGAGTTTCGCCATCAACGAAACCGCTACCCGCCTCGATGCAAGCCCTAACGGATTCTTCCTCATCGCCAGCACAAAGGATAAGCTTCAGGTCATCAACCTGGAGAATGAAACCGTGCGCACTACCCTACCGCTCAAGGCAGACTTCAAGGATGTAGCCTTCTCAAGCAACAGCAAGCAGATGGCTGTTCTCGCAGCAGACGGAACCTGCGATGTATATGATACCAAGACATTCACCGTGAGCAAGCACTTCGATGCCATGGGTATCGCCGAAAGATGCTTCTTCCACCCAGAAAACAAGTATCTGGCTATCGTAACAGGCGACCAGCGTGTGGCTTTCATCAACCTGCTCAATGAGGACGACCGCCAGTACGTGGATGCCAAGGAAGGCGGAATCAAGTACATCAACTTCTCCAAGAACGTGAAGAATGATATCTACCTGGTACACAACTATACCAGCGGAATCGTCTTTACCCCGGTAGGATTCCTGAGTCCTAACCGTCAGGAGAAGCTGAAGAATGAGTTGAACAGCCGTATGGATGAATGGATGAAGCGTATGGAAGGCGAGAGCCTTGACGACTACAATGCCCGTGTGAACGAGGAGTCAAGATTGAAGCAGATGCGCCTCTTCGAGTCACAGATTGCTACCAACATGGCAGACAATCTCCTCACCACATCCGACGTAAAGCTCGGTAACTATAACTCAGACATGAATATGTTGACCCTGGAATTCAACAACATGCCAAGCATCTACCTGACAGTACCTGTTAGCGAGTTGGAAGGCATGGATGCAGGAAGCCTGGAATTCACCAATACCCAGTATGGATTGAACGACAAGGATGAGTTCGAGCTTGTATATACCGAGGTTATCAACAAGAAGACCGGCAAGAAATACGTGTTCGACAACACCGAGCGCAAGTCATTGGCATTCTTGGAGTCAGACGACAACTTCGTACCATTCGAGCAGCTTCAGGGTGCCAAGATGGAGGAGTTGAAACTTGAGGAAATCAAGAACAAGATCATGAAGAATGCCCAGGAGCAGAACATCATCTCCGATCATACCAAGATTGATGTACACACCAAGGTAGCCAACGCCAACGATGCATCAGGTAAGAACATCTTCAACTATGATGTAGATGTATCTTATACAGTAGATGAGGAGTACTCTGCCAAGGATGACTTCGCACCAGGTCGCTTCAAGGTAGAAGAATCCAATGCTGCTCAGGCAATGCTCTCCATCGTGAAGAAGGCATTGGAGGAAGATTTCGCCAAATATACCGCAGAGGGCAAGCAGGTGAAGATCCAGATTACCGGTATGGCAGATGCCTTGCCATTCAGCCGCACCGTGGCATACGATGGCTGCTATGGCGACTTCGAGCAGGAACCAGTACACAAGAACGGCGAACTGAGCAATATCACCATAACCAAATCTACCGGTATCGGCGAGAACGATCAGCTGGCTTACTTGCGCGCTATGGGTGTGAAAGATTATATCGAGAAGAATATCCCAGCACTCCAGAAGATGAAGACCTCTTATGATACTTATATCGAAGTATCTGAGAACAAGGGTGGAGAATACCGCCGAATCGGCGTGAAGTTCACCTTTATTGATGTATTCTAATATTGATGGATTCTATAATGAAGAAAGTATTTATTGCAATATCTATTTTACTCTTATCGTCGGGCAGCAAACTGGCTGCCCAGACGATAACAGACTCTAACGACGCGTACAGAGAGTTTGTTCAGCTCGCCAACAAGGACGAGGACAAATCTCAGATGTACGACGCGCTATATCGTTGCTATACGGCAACTTACGCCATCATTACCCACTCAGAGAAGACGAGTGCCGAATATTCACAGGCGATGGCCAACATGAAGAATATCATTGCTTTCCTGCCTAATGCCGCAGCCTATAACAGTAACAACCAGAGCACAGGAAACGCCATCAAGTTTGCACGCGCCTACGTGGATGTTGTCGGCTTATCCGACTTTGCCGATGGTGGTTACACCTCTCAAAATGCCTATTCACAGCTCTCTTATTTTGCGGCAGCCAATCTGGTAAACCGCCGCCAGTATGAGGAAGCTATTCCATACCTGCAAGCTTATCTCCGTTCGGGTGACGAGAAGTACCGTAAATCGGTATTCGTCAACCTCATCAAGGCTTGCGCACAATCCAATAAATATCAGCTTGCCGTCATCACTCTCGAACAGGCATCTGATAACTATCCTACCGACTATGACATCATTTCGTCGGCAGTAAATCTGTGTATCGACCACAAGGATAATGCCAATCTCCAGAAGTTCGTAGGCAAGGGTCTTGCCCTCCGCCCAGACGATGAGACCCTTCTCAACATCCAGGGTAAACTCTATGAGGAAGGCCATCATTTCGAGCAGGCGCTCGATATCTACAAGAAACTGCAAGTAGCTCATCCTAAGGCTCTTGATGTATTGAAACACCTGGCTATCAACAACTATAACATAGGTGTGCAAAACTATAACCAGGCGCTGGAGCTCAAGGAAAACGATCCTCACATCAAGGATCTGGAGACCGTATATAAGGATTACTTCACCTATTCTATCGGTCACATCAAGAACATCATCATCAGCGACCCACTTTCGCTGAAATACACCCAGGCTCTCGCCATCGCATACAAGTGTGTAGGTGATAAGGAGAACTTCAATATCATCAACAACAAGCTGGCTTCGCTCGGAGGCGGTAAAATCGAGTCGAACGTGATTCCTCAGCTCATCGAGTTCAATGGCGAGGTAAAGCCAACCATCGCTGCCGCTGCACCTCAGACACAGACACTAAGCAACGACCAGAGTGCTGCAGAGGAGAAGGGAATCCCAGCTTACTCTGCCTTTGCCATTCCATTCATCGAAAACCGCATCGACAAATGGCAGAAGAAGGACAGCTACGAGACACTGGATGAGTATCGCGCCCGTATGACCGAGAAGAACCGAGATGCCAAGATTGCCGAGATGCAGCGACTTGCACAGCAGGAATACATCAGCAAGTACGAATCGAGAGTAAACCTGCGTCATCTGGAACTGAAGCCATACGATGCCGACCACGAGGTATTCCTGGTAACATCGCCTGATCTCGGCGAGATGATCGTACCGGTGCCAAGAGCCAACAACGAGGCACGCATCTTCGCTTCCAACTGGAACGGTATGCAGTTTAAGGATCCAGAGTACTTCATCGACAAGGATCACCTGGCACTCGCCAAGCTCACCATCATCACCCCTTCGGGCAAGCAGTATCAGTACGATAACGCTGCAGCGCTCAACTATACCGCCACCAACGTAGAGGTACACTTCGACCCTATCAATGCCAATATGCTGGCATCCAACGAGAATGCCAACAAGCAGACGGTACAGCAGCAGAACGTGAAGCTGGGAACATCGGATGTGGATGAGAATATCCCAGAGAATCCAACCAGCAACACCAAGACCTTTGCCGTGGTCATTGCCAACCAGAACTACAGCAATGTGGCAGGCGTTCCACTGGCTCTGAACGATGGACTTGCCTTCTCCAAGTACTGCGAGAAGACACTGGGTATGCCGGCAGAAAACGTGCGCTACTATGCGGATGCATCATACGGTACGATGCTCCGCGCCATACGCGATATCAAGAACATCGCCAGCGCATTCAACGGCGACATCAACATCGTATTCTACTATGCCGGCCATGGTATTCCTAACGAATCAACAAAGGATGCCTACCTGCTTCCTACCGATGCCGATGGCACGCAGACAGAGGGTTGCTACTCTCTGAACAAGCTCTATGCCGAGTTGGGCTCTACCAAGGCAAAGGAGATTGTAGTGTTCCTGGATGCCTGCTTCAGCGGCTCGAAGCGCGAGGAAGGTATGCTGGCTTCTGCCCGTGGAGTAGCGCTGAAGGCTAAGCAGGAAGATCCACGTGGCAACATGGTGGTATTCAGTGCAGCATCGGGCGATGAAACCGCATTCCCATACTCAGCAAAGGGTCATGGCCTCTTCACCTACTATCTCCTGAAGAAACTCCAGGAAACCAAGGGTGATGTAAGCCTCGGCGAACTCGAAAGCTACATCTCTGAAAATGTGAAGCAGCAGTCAGTGGTTATCAACCGTAAGGTTCAGACTCCTACTGCCACTCCTTCTACCTCGCTTGCAGTAGGCTGGAAAGAGCTGAAGCTGAAATAAGATACAGAACTTTTGTATATCGTGGAGTTAAGAAGTTAAGGAGTTAAGAAGTTAAGACGTATGTCTTGTTGTTTAAGAACTATGCCAAAAGACAATTGTCTTAACTTCTCAGCGACCGTAGGGAGCAATAACTCCTTCAACTTCTAAACTCCTAAATTTTAATAACATTAAAAAAATCAGCAAGGATGAGACACTACATTTTTGTGATGATTCTGATGCTTTTGGGCGTAGCTACAACCAGCTATGCCCAGCGCACCAGGAAAGTGCACGGAGAATACATCTACCATGCACCGGAAAACGTATCACTGGAGCAAGCCAAGAAGACGGCTCTGAGCAGAGCGCAGATACAAGCCCTGGGCGATGAGTTCGGCACCGTGGTGGCGCAGCATAACGCTACCCTGATGAACAATACCAACGGCTCTACCCAGACGGATTTCACCTCGCTGAGCAGCAGCGATGTGAAGGGTGAATGGCTGGAAACCATCGGCGAACCTAAGTACGAAATCAGCTACGAACAGGGCATGCTGGTAGTGAAATGCTCAGTAAGCGGAAAGGCGCGGGAGCTGGTTGCCACACAGAACAGTTTCGTTGCCAAGATTCTGAGAAACGGTACAGAAGATAGATTCGAAAGCGACAACTTCAAGAGTGGCGACGATCTCTATCTTTCCTACCAGTCATCTACCAAGGGATACGTAGCCGTTTATCTGATAGATGGCAGCAAGAATGCCTACTGTCTCCTGCCTTATCAGTCATCGCAGGATGGCAAGGTGAGGGTAGATGCCAACACGAGATACGTATTTTTCAATTCCAAGACGGCTGCACCGCTCTTTCAGCCAGCAGATGTAGATGAATATAACATGACCTGCGAAAAGGCGGCAGAAACGAATTATATCTATGTAATCAGTTCGCCTAACCCATTCATCAAGGCGATAGATAATGCCGCAGCTGGTTTGCCTAGAGAATTGAAGTACGAGGATTTCCAGAAGTGGCTTACCAAAAACCGTACAGCCGACAAGGATATGCAGGTAGAGATCAAAAACATCTCCGTGAAGAAATAACAGCAAAATAAAAGCCCAGGGCGGAATGCTCTGGGCTTTTATTTTTATATAGAGTTTGCACTATCTACCGTGCAAAAAAGTACTAGCGTAAAATGAAGTGAAACGCAGAAACGCTCAGCTGTTATAATCTCTTGATTACAGATTCCAGCTGCTCACCCAATCCGATGGTATAACCCTGAGAGAGGAATACCACTCTGTTGAAGGTATCAGAAATCGTGAAGATAGGAAGCAGGTTCTTGTTCTGAAGCTTCATATTCTCCACCATCTCCTTGCGGCAGGAACCATCCTTGTCGATACCGAAGATGATGTTCTTTGGCAAACCAGGGAACTCTGAGATTCTGAACTTCTTGGCAGATGCCTCATCCTCAAACAGAATAACGATAGGACGACCCCACTTCTCGAATACCTGTGCCACCTTGGCGATGTCCTTCAGGGCGTGGTTGGTTGGCTCCTGACCTACACCGATCATACCTGTTACGAAGTAGCCGCGACCAGTCTGGCTCAAAAGGCTAACCTCCTGATTGCTTGGCAAGAGGATGAACTTGGATTCTGAATTGAAGTTACCCTTTACGGTAATCTCTGTCTCAGAACTGCGCAGATTCATATCCACCTGGGTAGTGACACCCTGCTTTACATGAAACAACTGCATCTCTGCCAGCACACCACCATTGGCAAGACGGGTACCAGAAACCAGGGCATAATCGCCCTCATCCAGATCTACACCATTCTTGAAGGTACCGCTCCATGTACATCCCTCCTCTGGATACTCCAGGAGCGAAGTAGAACCATCAGGGTTGATTCGGTGGATAGTGAAGTGGCTGTAGTACTTAGGATCATCCACAGCACCATTATCCTTATAGTTCATCACGAATCTTCCCATGGCAGAAGCCTTCTGCACAGCATTGTCGAAATCTACGTCAATCCATTCGCCACCATTGGCATTCTTATACTGAGTCTTCTTGGTCACCTCATCCACCTGAGCCTCGATGCCCAAGCTTCTGGCTACATCTACGAAGAAAACCTTGCGAGAGCGGGCGTCTGTAAGGCGTGAACGATATACGCCGATAGGTGTCTGGGCAATCTGCAAAGCCTTCAGGTCTGGATTGATGCGGATATTCTTCTTCACCCACTCTACCAGGAGATTAGGATTATTCTTAAAGGCTACCTGCTGCTTGGCAAACTCCTTCTCGAAGAACTGCTTGAACGGAGTGATGATCATCTCGTTTTCCACGCGAGGAGAAAGCTGATCGCTCTTGGCATTGAAGTTATCTTCCAGGATATCCATCTGCATATCTCTCAAGTCCTTGGCACTCAAGGTTCCGAGCAGCTTGACAGCACGGTCGATACGGTCCTTGTGATTCTTCAGGAAAGTGAGGATGACACGGTGGTTACCGCTTGAACCTACCAGATACTTCACCATTTTCTGGGTATTCTCTTCAGAACCTGCAGCAAGACCATTATCCTTCAGAGCCTGCAATGCACTTTCCTTATTATAGAAGGTAGCAAGATAGGCGTGACGGATAGAATCCTCGTAGGCAAAGCGCTCCAGATTCTTGGCTCTTGCCTCGGCAGAAACCTCTGGGATATTGGCATGCTCTGGAGGAGGTACGATATCGAAGGAATCGCGGAAGAGGATGGTCTTCTGCTCTGCACCAGGAACAGTTACCTGATGATCCATGCGAACCACTACCTTCTTGTCCTTGCCGAAAGAAGCCTTGGCAAAACCGTACTTGCCGTTCTTGGATGCCCAGATCAGCATATCGCCCTTGCCGGCAGAAAGGAAGGTGGTACCGTCTATACCCGTATATTTGGTTACTACGGTATTGAACTCAGCATAATTGTAGATTTTGAAGTTCACCTTGGCACCATCTACAGGATTGCCTGCTGCATCTACGATTTCGAAGTCAATGCGGGCAGAAGAACCGTAGTTGTCGATGAGGTTGATCTCGGTATAGTTGGAAGTGCGGAGCATTACCTCCTCAGGACCATTGTAATCGCCGAACGCCTTGGTGTGCATCAGCATCGCACGGGATGCTGGAGCATTAAACCAAGCCAGGTTCAGTACAGCTTCCGGCTCGCAGGCACCCAGGAAATACCAGGTACCATCTGCCCAAGCCTCTACCCAGGCGTGGTTATCATCGGTATGTGCCCAGCGTGGGGTATAAACCTGGCGTGCAGGAATGCCGATTGCTCTCAGGGCAGCTACCGTAAAGGTACTCTGCTCACCGCAGCGGCCGTAAGCCGAACGGATGGTAGAAAGAGGAGCCGAAGTACGTCCGTCGGATGGCTGATAGGTAACCAGCTCGTGGCACCAGTGGTTCACCTCGAGGATTGCATCCTTCATACCCATACCCTTTACGCGCTCCTTCAATTCCTTGAAGAATACCATACGCGAATTATCCAAGTTCTCATTGTTGATGCGCACAGGGAGCACGAAGTGGCGGAAGAGCAACTCTGGCACCTTGTTTCCCCAAGCCATCTGCTGGCGTGCCTCAAAACTGGTACGCACATTCTCCAGGAAGAAGCTGGTAGGATAGTCGGTTACATCAGCTACAGGCATGTAGGCATAGAGGAACTGCAAGGCTCCCTGCTCATCGGCTGTAGCTTTCTGCTGCTTGAGCATCTTCTGGTCATAAAACTGCTTACCTACAAGATTTACCTTCTGTTTGAAGGCCGTTTCCACTTTCGTGCGATAAGCTGCATCGGTAATGAAGTGGCCGTTTGCTGCCAACATTGTCTGCCAAGAGGCTAAGAATGTAATGGCGAACATTACTAAAAACTTTCTCATTGTTAGTTAGCTTTTTAATTACTATAATTATATTCCAGTTAATATATTGATGTTTCGTTAAAAACTTTCTGCAAAAATAATGTTTTTTTTCGAAATAATAGCCATCCCCAAAAGAAAAAATGTTATCTTTGCAGCAAAAATTGAGAAATCAAGTAAAAAGAGAAAAAATTAGTAATAATCAAATAACTAAAATAGAAAGAAAAATAAGGAACTATGAACAGAGACGATTTTAAGTTTGAAATATGCGCCAACAGCGTAGAGAGCTGTCTGGCTGCGCAGGAAGGTGGAGCCAACCGTGTGGAACTGTGTGCAGGCATACCTGAGGGTGGCACTACCCCATCGTATGGCGAGATAAAAGTTGCCCGAAAGTTGTTGGATAAGACCTTGCTCCACGTCATCATCCGCCCTCGTGGTGGCAATTTTCTCTATACCCCTCTGGAAATTGAACGCATGGAGGAGGATATACGCCTCTGCAGAAAACTAGGCGTGGATGGCGTAGTGATAGGATGCCTCACAGAGGATGGAGAAGTGGATATGGAGACGAACCGCCGACTCGTGGAACTGGCGAAAGGCGGTGATGAACTGAAGCCGATGAGCGTTACCTTCCACCGTGCCTTTGACCGAGCAGCCAACCCTCAGAAAGCCTTGGAAGACATCATCTCCCTGGGTTGCGACCGCATCCTTACATCGGGTCAGCAACCTAAGGCTGTAGAAGGCGTAGCGCTTCTCTCAGAGCTCAAGCAGGCAGCAGCCGGACGTATCATCCTCCTTGCCGGATGTGGCGTAAACGAGGACAACATCCGTACCATCTTCGATGCTACAGGTATCCACGAATATCATTTCTCGGCAAGAGTTAATGTGCCTAGCAAGATGAAGCAGCTCAATACCAACGTGTATATGGGTGCCGAGGGTGCTGATGAAAGCAACTCTCCTGTTACTTCTGTAGAAAGAGTAAAGCAAACCATTGCCAACCTTTTGGGATAGGATTTTTCTATAACGAAAAAGTTTTTTTCCGATAAAAAGAAAGGATCTTTTCCGATAACGCAGACAGCGTTTTCCCACAAAATGAAAAAGTGTCGCAACATCCGATATTCCAGGATATTACGACACTTTTCCAATATATTATTCACACTATCTTAGAGTGCGATTTCCACAACCTTATCCATCTCTGTAGGAACCTCACCAAGATTCAGGAGCACACCACCTTCGCACTTCTGAACCTTCACCGGCTTCTTGCTGGCAAAGTCGAATGCCTTCTTCACCTTCTTGTTTCCGAGAGGCAGGAAGAGGCTCTTATCCTTCAAGTTCAGGATATGAACGAAGAGACGGTTGCCCTTCTGGGTAGTAACACCCCAATCATGAGGAGCCACGATGCCGCCACGGGTACCATAGATGGTTTCGCCGTAAGTCTTCATCCACTCGCCCATCTCTGCCAGACGCTCCAAGGCAACAGCAGGAAGCTCACCATCTGGCTGAGGACCGATATTCATCAGCAGGTTGGCATTCTTGCCAGCCGCATTTACCAGGTAATGTACCAACGTCTTGGTAGATTTATAATCCTGGTCGGTAATCTTGTAACCCCACATACCATTCATTGTCTCGCAGGTTTCGAGAGGCAGACGGCTGATGTCCTGACCAGACAATCCTGCCTTATTCTCACCAGGAAGGTCGCGCTCGAATGCCTGAACATCCTCACCCTCGAAAGGAGTAGAATGATGGTTGTTTACGATCAGGCAGCCTGGCTGCAGGCGATGGATAAGCGCATACTGCTCTGGCAACTGCCAATCGAAGTTAGGATTCTGATCCTGATCCCACCATCCATCAAACCAGATACATCTCACCTTACCGTAGTTGGTAAGAAGTTCTGTAAGCTGGTTGTTCATAAACTGATAGTAGCTCTTCCAGTTACCCTCAGGGTTAGGGCGTCCGGTACCTCTACCTGTTCTTCCCCAAACAGCATCCTCACGATACCAGTCGATATGAGAGTAATAAAGGTGCAAAGTGATGCCCTGCTTGTGGCACTCATCAGCCAGCTCCTTCACGATGTCGCGGCGGAAAGGAGTAGCATCTACAATATTATAATCAGAATACTTGGTCTTGAACATAGAGAATCCCTCGTGATGGCGAGTGGTGAAGCAGATATACTTGGCACCTGAAGCCTTGATGGCAGCCACCCATTTGGCAGCATCAAATTTAGAAGGATAAAAACCACCAGCCAACTTGGCATACTCCTTGTAGTTCAAGTCCTTATTGGTCATTGTCCATTCGCCGGTAGCGAGCATGCTGTACAATCCCCAATGCAGGAAGATACCGAACTTATCGTCCTGAAACTGCTTGCGGGATTCCAGGTTTTCTGCTGATGGCTGATAATGCTGAGCCTTATTTTCCTTGGCTGCATCATTCGCAACCATGGCATTAGCCGAAAGGCAAGAGCAACCCAAAGTAAGGATTGCGGCACATAATTGTGACTTAAAATTCATTTTAATTCCCATAATAAAATTGTTATAGTTAGTTATAATGGTGCAAATATACAACTTTTTTTTCAGAGCAAAGCGATAAAACACAAAAAACTATATATTATAGGATAAAAAAGATGTCTGCAACGAGGATAAGGAAGACTGGGAATGGGGATAAGAAAGGAGTTTTGGGGAAGAATTTGGGGAAAAGATACAATGTTATCATAATTTAAAAGATATAATAAAATTATAATTTATTCAATTTTATTTGGAAGTTAGAAAAACTATTTGTATCTTTGCATTGTCAGTCAGAAAGAAGTGCAGCAAAGCATCTGAAAAATAGGATATTCCCAGATATACAGCAGTACTTGTCTGATAACGACTACAAGAACAAGATTATTAATATAAAAAGAAGAAAGGAAACATTATGAAGAAATATGTATGTGACGTTTGTGGTTGGATTTATGATCCAGAAGTAGGAGATCCAGAGGGCGGCATCGCTCCAGGTACAGCATTCGAGGATATCCCTGATGATTGGGTTTGCCCTCTTTGCGGAGTAGGCAAGGACGATTTCAGCCTTGTTGAGGAATAAGTTGAAGGAAACGCCTGGTTTTCGGGCAATACATTCACTAAATAATAGGAGGAACATTATGACGAAGATTAGAGAAATCTACCGCTGCCAGATTTGCGGCAACGTAGTAGAAGTAGTGAACCCTGGAGCCGTGCTTAGCTGCTGCGGTGAGCCGATGAAGCTGATGAAGGAAAACACCAACGATGGCGCCAAGGAGAAGCACGTGCCTGTGATAGAACCTATCGAGGGCGGTTATCGCGTAACTGTAGGAAGCGTGGAGCATCCGATGCTCCCAGAGCATTACATCCAGTGGATTGAGCTGCTCACCCCTACCGATGTGCTCCGCCATGAGTTGAAACCGGGCGAAAAGCCGGAAGCCATCTTCATGACAAGTGCTGAAGCCAAGGATGTCACAGCTCGCGAATACTGCAATCTCCACGGATTGTGGAAAGGATAAAGCACTGAGAAAAGATACAAGAGACCATTTTCCCGACATTGGGAAGATGGTCTTTTTTTATCGTACAGCAGCTGAAGACACGTGCACAACGTGCGTTTCAACGTTTCAGCGTTTCACTTGTTTTTTCCAAGAATTTCTATCATACATTTCTACCCCTCTCCTGTCAATATGGCTCTTGAAATCAACATTTTTCAAATCCTTATAGATGCAGAAATCAAACTCGTAGGGCAGGAGCAAATCGTCTATCTCATTCTTGAGCTTAAGTAAGTCGCTAAGCGACAAGGCTTCGCCTACCAATGCGATGTCCACATCGGAAAAAGGCTTGTGGGTTCCTTTGACCCTTGAGCCAAAAAGTATTGCCTTACTGATATGAGGGAAATGGGAGAAAACTGAGAACACTTTCTTCCAGTCGCCCTCTTCTATGCCATATTTTTTCATCTGTCAATATCAAAGAGATTCTTTTCTAGATTATCGAAATAAAAGAGATTAACAAGAACAGGAGAACTTAGACTTCAGAAGCCTTGATGGCGTTCATCTTCTCTCTGAACTTCACGAAAATCGGGAGATAATCATGGATAATCTGGTTCAATACCATATTGAATTCCTCTTCATCATAACAATGGGAAGTAAGATTACGGGATGAAATGGTACTCATCCAGGCAGGATTATCTACGATACCCATTTGCAAAGCCTTGCGAATGGCATCTCTTGAACCCTGCACATCGGTATAGCCCTGATATTCCTCATAATCCTTCATCACTTTCCATGCCAACTCCTGAGTATATTCAAAGCGTTGCACCAGACCTTCTTTCAAAAGGTCATCCACTTCGCCACTGAATTGTTTCTCCGTAGAAACAATCCTTGCGGCATTCTGCAATCGAGCCACCGCCTTATCGTAGTTACTCAATCGCTGTACCCATCGTATATCTTGATTCTCTGACATAAGTCTTGATTTTTTCGCAAAGGTAAGAAAAGTTTTTGAGAAAACCTATACCACCAGCCCTTTTTCTCGTCTCATACCCCAAGTTTTAGTTAATTTTCCACGATTTCTTCGTATCTTTCATTTATAATGTGTACCTTTGCACCAAATATTTAAACGTTTAAAGATAAAATGGCATTAAAATGTGGTATTGTAGGCCTCCCAAACGTGGGTAAGTCTACACTGTTCAACTGTCTGTCTAGTGCAAAGGCACAGGCAGCTAACTTCCCTTTCTGTACTATCGAACCAAACTTGGGCGTCATCACCGTACCAGATGAGCGACTCAACAAGTTGGCAGAGATTGTTCACCCTGGACGCATCGTCCCAGCTACTTGCGAAATCGTAGATATCGCAGGTCTCGTAAAGGGTGCCAGCAAGGGCGAAGGTCTTGGTAATAAATTCTTGGGAAATATTCGTGAGTGCAATGCTATCATCCACGTAATCCGCTGCTTCGACGATGATAACATCGTTCGTGAAGGTGGCGCCAAGGTTGACCCATTGGAGGATAAGAGCGTCATCGATACAGAGTTGCAGCTCAAGGACCTGGAAACCATCGAATCTCAGCTCGCCAAGCAGCAGAAGACAGCCGCTGCCGGCAACAAGGATGCCAAGCTGATGGTTACTGTTCTGGAGGCTTACAAGGCTGTTCTGGAGCAGGGAAAGAACGCCCGTGGTGTAACTTTCGAAAGCAAGGAAGAGCAGAAGGTGGCTCACGACCTTTTCCTCCTCACAACCAAACCTGTGCTCTACGTAGCCAATGTAGATGAAGCTTCTGCCAAGACCGGCAACGAGTATAGCAAGAAGGTAGAGGAAATCGCCAAGGAAGAAGGTGCCGAGTGCATGGTCATCGCTGCCAAGACTGAGGAAGACATCGCTTCTCTCGAAACCTACGAGGACAAACTGATGTTCCTCGAAGAGCTCGGCCTGGAAGAGAGCGGCGTAAACCGACTCATCAAGAAGGCATACGCCCTGCTGAACCTTGAAACATTCATCACCGCAGGTGAGATGGAGGTGAAGGCATGGACCTATCACAAGGGCTGGAAGGCTCCTCAGTGTGCCGGAGTGATCCACACCGACTTCGAGAAGGGATTCATCCGTGCAGAGGTTATCAAGTATGATGACTATATCAAGTATGGGTCTGAAGCTGCTGTGCGCGAGGCTGGTAAGCTCGGCATCGAGGGCAAGGAGTACATCGTACAGGATGGCGACATCATGCACTTCCGCTTCAACGTATAACGATTATGATGGCAAATCTGCTTAACTATATCGTATGGGACCCGGATCCTGTTCTGGCTAACCTGGGTCCTATCTCCATCAGATACTACGCCACCTGCTGGATGGTAGGCTTGCTGCTGGGTTATCTGATGATGCACCGCCTCTACAAGGAGCAGAAGCTGGGCGAGGATAAGTTTGAACCGCTCTTCATCTACCTCTTCGTCGGCATCCTGGCGGGTGCCCGACTGGGACACTGCATCTTCTACCAGCCGGAATACTTCCTCACCCAGTGGGATCACGTGGTAGAGATGTTCATCCCGATGCATCACATGGCAGACGGCAGCTGGAAATTCACGGGATATGAAGGTCTGGCTAGCCACGGAGGCGTACTGGGACTGTTCATCGCCATCTGGCTCTACTGCCGCAAAACGAAGGTGGGCGGCTGGACATTGCTCGACAACATGGGTATCATATCAGGCATCACCGCCTGCTTCATCCGCCTGGGCAACCTGATGAACTCCGAGATCATCGGCAAGGTAACCGATGTGCCTTGGGCATTCATCTTCGTCAAGGAAGATCAGTATCCGCGTCATCCCGGCCAGCTCTACGAGGCGATAGCCTATCTCATCATTTTCCTCCTCATCCTCTTCATCTATAAGAAGAAGGGACCTAAGAGTGTGGGAAGCGGACTTTATTTCGGTCTTTGCCTTACCCTCATCTTCACCTTCCGTTTCTTCGTGGAATACACCAAGGAGATTCAGGTGGCTTTCGAGGCAGGCTTGCCTATGGATATGGGCCAGATATTGAGTCTTCCGCTCATCATAGCGGGAATATGGAGCATCGCCTCCAGCCCTAAGCGAGCTGCGAAAAAGGAAAACAAAGCATAAATACGATGATAGAAGTTTCGTTCCATCCAGATGTGTGGGGCGGAACTTTTATTGTTTAAAGCCAGCGATATGGTAGTCTTATCGCATACATGGTATCCTGCTTATATATATAATAAGGTATAAACAACAACTACAATATGAATAGAAGCATCATTCTCCACCTTCTCGCCGCACTTCTTCTGGTAAGCTGCGGATATCAGGGCAAATCCTCTTCTCCTTCCTCTCAGGATGGGGGCAAGGACAATCTGCCCGCCCACGTAAGGCTCATCAGCACCACTCCCGTCAAGGATCAGGGCGAGAGTGAACTCAGCTGGGCATACGCCATGCTCGCTACCATAGAGAGTGAACATATCATGAAGGGTGACTCCGTGAACCTCTCCGTGGCTTACATCGCCCGAATGATGCTGCAGGAGAAAGCCATCGAGTATTATCTCTCGCAAGGCAGCAAGCCCATCAGCATGCGAGGCATGGCTTCCATGCTCATACATTATATAGATAAGTATGGTGCACAACCTTACGACAGCTACGAAGATCCGAAGGATATCAACTACAAGACGCTCTGCCGGAAGGTGGAGCAGCTCTGCGATGCAGCCATCTCACAGAAGTCGGGATTCGGAAAGCTGAAGAACGACCTCGACAATCTCTTCAATCATGAGATGGGTTATATGCCAGCCAAGCAGGTTCACATGCTCGGTGCCGAATATACCCCGCTGGAGTTCGCCCACAGCGTATGCTACCCGGAAGAGTATGTATCGCTCACCAGCTTCACCCATCACCCTTACCGCGAGTACTTCGCCCTGGAGATTCCCGACAACCGTCAGCACGACTCCTACCTCAACTTGCCGCTGGATGAGATGATGCTCCATATCCAGAAGGCGGTAGAAAACGGCCACCCGGTATGCTGGGAGGGCGATATTTCGGAAGAAGGCTTTATCCACGCCAAAGACAACTATGTGGATATCTCCAAAAACGAACGCCCCGTAACCCCTACCTCCCGCCAGAAGGAGTTTGAGCAGCTGCGCACCACCGACGACCACGTGATGGAAATCATCGGCACTTTCCTGAAAGACGAGCAGCGATACTACGTCTGCCGCAACTCAGCAGGAAAGAAATGGGGTAACCAGGGACTCATCTATCTCTCAGAAGACTATCTCCGCCTCAAGACCATTGCCGTCTTCATGAGCGAAGAAGCCTTTCTCTTCGATAGGAAGCAAAATGGTTGATGTAGGTCAAATATCTGCTTCATAACACTTGTGTGCGCACACACATAGTTGACATACATCAAAAATTCGGGCTTTTTTCACATTTTCTCCATAAAAGTTTTGGTGGAATGGCAAAATCGTCGTACCTTTGCATCGTCAATAAGACAAAAGGTTATTAGGTTTTTAGGTTAAGATTGTTAGTTGTTTATAGGTTTTAGTTATAAGGTAATAAAAAAGATTGTTTATTCAAGGACGACGAAAAGAAATTTTGTTTAGGTTATTAGGTTTTTAGGTTTAAGATTGTTAGTTGTTTAGTTTTAGGTTATTAGTTTTAAGGTAAGAAAAAAAGATTGTTTATTCAGTGAGAACAGGATAATGTCGATAGGTTAAGCGTAACTTAAGGTAAAAAAAGACATGTATCGGATAACAAGATGATGCCTGTGAGCAGTAAATGACTGCTTCGGGCGCCGCAATGGAGAAAAGCTTGTGAAAGCGATAATCTCCTTTGAGTTATGAAAAATTTGGGAATATAGCATTAAAGGTGCGCAATTTCGAGAGAATCGAAGTTGCGCACTACTTTTTTTATGCCACACGTCAAGTTCTTATATACAATCCGCACCCTTCCTATGGGCATTCTAGAGGTATTTTAGGCATAATCCCCTCATTTTTATGATAATATACACTAAATAATTTTGTATTACCACCGAAAAGTTGTACTTTTGCAAAAGATAATAAATAACAAGGTAATATGGCAAAACATCCTCTTTGGAACGACGATTATTGGCTCCTGCTACTCCAGCTGTACCAGAAGAAGCCGATGGGAGTAAAGCCCTTATATTCAAAGGGTATAGTCGATTTGAGCTTGGAACTGCACATCCAGCCGGAATATTTGCACGCACAGATGTTCAAGCTGCAGCTCATCACGCCTCGCATCAAGCGGCTATGGGATAAATATGCCGATAATCCACGTCTCCTATCCCACGACATCAAGATTCTCCGATCTATGAACGGATGCGGAAATGCCAAGGATTTCTTTGCAGGAGTAGAAGTAAAGGAGTCGTTCGAGAAAGATTGGGAACCTCTCGCTGAAGAGCCATCGCTCAACCCCGTGAAGCTCATCATCATCCTCGACCTCTACTTCCAGCTCACTCCCATCACCATGGTGGCTGAAACGCCGGAAATCATCAACCTGGGAAAACTCATCAAGGTATCACCCAAGCTGATTGCAGAAGTGATGGGCGTTTACCAATACTGCGACCCTTATCTCAACCGCCAGCAAGCACCTGACAGCAAGCTGATTAGCGCATGCAAGGATATCTGGCACAGATATGGTAACGGAAACCCAGACAAGCTGAACCAGCTTGCCATCAACCTGCAGGAATACTACAAGTAGAACAGAAAAAAGAATACTGCAAGCAGAAAAAACACTGCTGGCAGAACAGAAAAAAAGAAATATAAACAGCAAAAGCTCAACTCAAAAATAAAGATATGGCTCAAAAACTCATTCAGACACAGGCACAGAAGCTGCAACAGCTACAAAAACTCTCCGCCCAGCAGATGCTGCAGGTGAAGCTCCTGGAGATGCCCCTCACCGAACTCGAGGAGAGCATCAATGCCGAACTGGACGATAATCCTGCACTGGAGAGTGAGAACCCAGACGATATGCTCAGCGAAAGCTACGATGGAGATTCTCCGCTGGAACATGATGCAGACAACGGGAATAGCGACAGTGAAAACGATTCTGACGATGCCTACGAGGCACAGTCGGAGAAGGAAGAGAGAAAAGACGAGTTAGATCAGGCACTGGAAAGCATCGGACAGGATGACCAGATGCCCGATTACAGCTCCGACAAATACAGCAACCAGGACACAGCCGAATACGAAGAGATGATATATGGCGACACCACATCCTTCTACGACAAGCTGAAGGAGCAGATGGATATGCAGAACCTCACCGACAAGGAGAAGGAAGTGATGGAATATCTCATCGGATCGCTCGATGACGACGGCCTGCTGCGCAAGGATCTCGACAGCATCAGCGATGAGCTGATCATCTATCACGGCATCGACGTATCCGAGAAGGAGATAGAACACGTGCTCCATATCCTGCAGAGCTTCGACCCTGCGGGCGTGGGCGGCAGAAGCCTCCAGGAGTGCCTCCTGCTCCAGGTAAAGCGAATGCCGAAAGGCGTACTCCGCAAGACTATGGAAGAGGTATTTACCGACTACTTCGATGAGTTTACCAAGAAGCACTGGGATAAGATCAAGGCAGGATTGGAACTCAATGATACCCAGCTGGATACCCTGCAGCGGGAAATCAGGAAGCTGAACCCGAAACCGGGTGCTTCGATGGGAGAAACCGAAGGCAGAAACATCCAGCAGATTACCCCCGACTTCATCGTAGATACCAACGACGACGGCTCCATCACCTTCAGCCTGAACCGCGGTCACATTCCGGAACTCACCATATCCCCATCCTTCACCGACATGATTGAGCAATACCGCAATCACAAGGACAAGATGAGCAGATCCGAGAAAGAAGCCATGCTCTATGCCAAGGGAATGGTGGATAAGGCACAGGGATTCATCGAGGCTATCAGGCAGCGACAGCATACCCTCATCATAACTATGAAGGCGATTATCGACATCCAGCGGCAGTTCTTCCTGGATGGAGACGAAGCCGACCTGAAGCCTATGATTCTCAAGGATGTAGCCGAAAGAACGGGATTGGACATCAGTACCATTTCGCGAGTGAGCAACGTGAAGTATGCACAGACAAAATGGGGCATCTTCCCACTCAAGTTCTTCTTCACCGATGGCTATACCACCGAGGATGGCGAGGAACTGTCAACCCGCAAGATCAAGATTGCCCTTCAGGAAATCATAGCGCACGAAGATAAGAAGAAACCATTGAGCGATGAAGCACTTGCCAAGGCTTTGAAGGAAAAAGGATTCCCTATCGCCCGACGCACCGTAGCGAAGTATCGCGAACAATTCAATATTCCAGTAGCACGATTAAGAAAATGAAAGAGAAGAATATCATATTCACCGCACGCCTCATGAGCATGATCTTCACCCCCTTCTATCTGCCGATAGTGGGACTGATAGCATTGTTCATCTTCAGCTACATGTCATTGTTGCCGATGATGTACAAGCTGGTGATGCTTGCCATGGTGTATCTGCTCACCGTGGTGGCACCTTCGCTGCTCATCCATCTCTACCGGCTCTGCCAGGGATGGACATCCCACGAACTGGGCAGGAAGGAGCGCCGTCTCGTGCCCTATATCATCTCCATCGTATGCTACTTCGCCTGCTTCTTCTGGATGGAGTACCGCAACACTCCCCGCGTCATCAGCATCATCGTGGTAGTGGCACTCACCATCCAGATGGTATGTGCCCTCATCAATGTATGGTGGAAGATCAGCACCCATACAGCCGCCATCGGAGGCGTGGCAGGCGGACTGGTATCCTATTCCATCGCCTTCTCCTTCAACCCACTGTGGTGGCTCTGCTTCGTGCTGATACTGGCAGGAGCCGTAGGAACGGCACGCATGATACTGCGACAGCACTCGCTCTCGCAGGTGGTTACGGGATTCCTCGTAGGAGCCGCCTGCGCCATTCTGGTCATCTGAAGCCTGCGCCGTCGGGGACACCTGATTCCGGTACCGTACAAGGAACATAGAAAAAGAATTAATAACATAATATAATAAGAAATGAAACCATTAGTAAGCATTATCATGGGCAGTACCAGCGATCTGCCTGTTATGGAAAAAGCATGTAAGTGGTTGAACGACAACCAGATTCCTTTCGAGGTGAATGCCCTCTCTGCCCATCGCACTCCGGATGCAGTAGAATCATTCGCCAAGGGAGCCAAGGAGCGCGGCGTAAAGGTAATCATCGCTGCTGCCGGTATGGCTGCCGCCCTTCCTGGTGTTATCGCAGCATCTACCCCACTGCCAGTTATCGGTGTGCCTATCAAGGGTATGCTCGATGGTCTTGATGCCATGCTCAGCATCATCCAGATGCCTCCTGGCATTCCTGTGGCTACCGTTGGTGTGAATGCAGCTCAGAATGCAGCCATCCTCGCTGCCGAGATGATTGCCCTTGCCGATGAGGAAGTGGCTCAGAAGGTAGAGGCATGGAAGGCTGGTCTTGGTGCCAAGATTGAGAAGGCAAACCAGGATCTGGCTGAGGTGAAATACGATTTCAAGTGCAATTAATCTAATCCGATATGCCTCTTTCCAGAGACATATCCCATCTTAAACATTATGGTAGATTTATTCAATTATACCCGCCGTGCCTCTTCCGTGGCACATATCGGAGCCCTCGACCTGGGTGGCGACAACCCTATCCGCATCCAGTCGATGACCACCACCAATACCAATGATACCGAGGCTTGCGTCCGCCAGGCAGAGGAAATCATCAAGGCTGGCGGCGAACTGGTGCGTTTCACCACACAGGGTTCCCGCGAGGCAGAGAACATGAAGAACATCAATGCTGGCATTCGTGCCGACGGCTATCAGACTCCACTCGTTGCCGATGTTCACTTCAATCCTAACGTTGCTGATGTAGCAGCTCTCTATTGTGAGAAAGTGCGCGTCAACCCTGGCAATTACGTGGATCCTGCCCGCAAGTTCATCAAGCAGGAATATACTGATGAGGAGTACGCCCACGAACTCCAGAAGATAGAGGAGCGCTTCGTGCCATTCCTCAACATCTGCAAGGAGCATCATACAGCCATCCGCATCGGCGTGAACCACGGTTCACTCTCCGACCGCATCCGCAACCGCTACGGCGATACCCCTGAGGGCATCGTAGAGAGCTGTCTGGAGTTCCTCCGCATCTGCAAGAAGGAGAATTTCCACGATGTAGTTATCAGCATCAAGTCATCCAATACCGTAGTGATGGTTCGCTCCATGCGCCTCCTGGTCAGCGAGATGGAGAAGGAAGGCATGAATTACCCACTCCACCTCGGCGTAACCGAAGCAGGCGAAGGCGAGGATGGCAGAATCAAGAGTGCTGTAGGTATCGGTGCCCTGCTGGCTGACGGCATCGGCGATACCGTTCGTGTAAGCCTCAGCGAAGAGCCGGCTGCAGAGATTCCTGTAGCTCGCCACCTGGTGGATTACATCGGCAGAAAGAAGGGTCAGCTGCTCATCCCGGCTGCAGCTTGTCCTAGCTTCGACTGGCTGCGCCCTACCCGTCGCGAAACCGTGGCTGTAGGCAATATCGGCGGCAACAACGTTCCTGTGGTTATCAGCAACCGAATCAACGGCGAGAGCACCGTATGTGAAAACAAGGATGCTACGCCGGATTATATCTATATCGGCGGCAAGATGCCTCAGCAGTTTGTGCCTGGTCAGAGCTACATCGTAGATTACAACGTTTACGAGACGCAGAACAGTAAGCCTGAAACCACAGGTGCCAAGCTCTACCCCATCTTCCCTGCTATGGCAATGCCGCTCATCGCCAGCATCAAGGCCGACGTGAAGTTCCTCACCCTGCAGTTTGGTACTCCAGCCGAGGAATACATCGCCTGTCTGAAGGCTCATCCAGAGGTGGTAGTTATCTGCGTCAGCAATCATCAGAACCGCCTGGGCGACCAGCGTGCATTGGTTCACGAGATGATGAATGCCGGCTTGAAGAACCCTGTAATCTTTGCCGAGATGTACCAGCACGGCAAGGAGGAGAAGAGCGACTTCCAGCTGGAGGCAGCTGCCGATATGGGTGCCTTGATGATTGATGGTTTAACGGATGGTATCTGGCTGATGAACAATGGCGACATCCCTGCCCAGACCATCGACGAGACCGCCTTCGGCATTCTTCAGGCAGCCCGTCTGCGCACCAGCAAGACCGAATATATCAGCTGTCCTGGTTGTGGCAGAACCCTCTATGATCTTCGTGAAACCATCGCTAAGATCAAGGAGGCAACCAAGCATCTCAAGGGCTTGAAGATTGGTATCATGGGCTGCATCGTGAATGGTCCAGGCGAAATGGCGGATGCCGATTACGGCTACGTAGGCGCCGGTCCTAACCGTGTAAGCCTCTACCGCAAGCAGGTTTGCGTAGAAAAGAACATTCCGCAGGAGGTGGCAGTAGAGCATCTGCTCGCCCTCATCGACTCGGATAAGCAATAATTCGGCTCTTCTGAATAAGAGCAATCCCCCAGATAAAAGAGGAAATGCCGTTCCTGCATTTCCTCTTTTTTTAAAATAAATGACTCAGTGACTCAGTGACTCAGTGACTCAGTTTATTTCAAGCCCCTATTTGGTCTATTTTCTGCTTACAGATTGTAAGCATATATATTATATATTATATATATATTTATATATATAATATATCTACTATAAAGAGGGTAGAACATACGGTCGGAAATAAACTGAGTCACTGAGTCACTGAGTCACTGAGTCATTTTTGCTGCTGATGGATATTCTACTTAACTATCTTACTGGAAGAACTTTAAGACAAAAAACTATATTTCCGGAAACACAACTCAACGCTTCTTTCTTCTAAAAACTACGAGTTAGGATTATTAACATAAAGCTCTAAAGCAGCCAAAGGAGAATAAGAGAAGTTGGAACGTAAACAGTTGGGAATAAGCAGATTTGCACAAAGTTGCCAAATCGGCATAAAGCAAGCGAGTGAGGAATATTGAAGTAGTTCAGTTACTAAATCGTGAGCCACAGTTACCTATGCAAAGCAGGTAACAATGCGGAAAGGCAACTTTGTGCATCAACGGATTTTATTGCGCTGATTCTCAATGTTTT
>USRA01000015.1 GCA_900557035.1 uncultured Prevotella sp.
GACTTGGGGTAATAAACTGATCTGCTTTTTGCCGCATCATCTGGATATAATAACCAGCACGCTTATAGTCTTTCCTGTTAATATAGACATCTATGATGGCATTCAAACCATGATACATTTCTGAACCCAGCGCGTTTTTCATGCAGAAATGATGAGCATTGAGGGAAATACTCAAGACTGAATCCGAATTTCCCAAATTATAATAACCGCTGGCTTGCGTACGATAAGCAGCAACTGCAGCCAATGTATCCTTAGCCAACCAGGCATATTTAGCAGCAAGTCTTGTTTCCTTTATCGTCATCAGAGGGGAAGATCCTACACTATACAAATCTCCCATAGCGCCATGAATCCTAGACAACAAGGCATAATCACACGAAGCACTCGTGGTATCAGCCAATTCCACTGCCTTATTGTAGTTATCGAGAGAAGCAGGGGCATCCTGCAGATCCCGATACACACAGCCTAAAAGATAATATGCCAGCATTCGCTCATTCACAGAGCCGTGCTTGTCGTAATAGGCAACCACTCGCTTCATCACGCTATCTGTGGTAAAATCCACAAAGCTCTTGTTCATCGCCTTGGCATAAATCAGATCATAATGCATCTGTTGTGCCTTGCTCATATCAGGCTTCTGCGCCTTTAGACTATCAAGCATGGCTAAGGCTGTCTGTGCCGAATCCTGACAGACATCCATCAAACTATCAGCACTTGCCATCTTGGAATCCACAACACGATTTCCGCCACATGAAACCAGCAGAAACAAAACGGTTATGATAACTATTTGCAGAAAATTATAAGTTGTCTTTCTTTTCATCATTGCATATTTCTTGTCGAGTAAGTGGAGGGAATTTCACCCACCCTTCTCTCGGAACCGTGCTTGAAAGTCTCCCTTCACACGGCTCTTTGCACTTACTCTTTATTAATTTTATTACTCCTATTACAAAGGCTGCCTCATTCATTAGCTCATTCTCCATTTCCTGGAGTTGGACTTTGAATTTGGCTAAGTACGCTCCCCCTTCGCTCCATCCCCATTACAGAGACTTGATAGAATCTATCAAATATAGCCAATATCGGACGTCATTCTGTCTCAGGACACACTTTTGGGAGCAAAGATATAAAAAATAAAGTTGCGAGACGAATATTTTGGTTATATATTTTATACCCAGTACTGCATCCATTACAACTTAACATACTACAGATAAGAAACTTACATATCATATTACATTTTTTACACTGATGGCTATCATATCCTCCATAGATTGGCATCAAGGGTTTTGGCTCCGCTTTTACCAAATAGCTTGCTGTTGATTTTCGAACGGATATGGGTTATTTGCTGCGCCCCGACACCCAATAAAAGAGACTGCTCAGAAGGGATGAAATGTAGTTTTACCAATATGGCTACAAGATATTCCCACACTGCGTTTATCTTCTTCTAATGGAAATAGTATTTACTGCACGATCAATATGTTTTTATCATTAGGGAAAATCTTCGTTCAAAAGTATTGAATGTGTGTTCAAAAGCTTTGAATGTACATTCAAAAGTGTTGAACGGCGGTTCAATACTTTTGAACGGAGATTTTCCCTAATAACAATTACTTTTTCCTCTAGGCTTTTGGAGTTTTTAGATACGGAATAAGTCATCCATAGTGATAACTCGGTGCGTTATAGTAATGGAACCATATCTTACACGAAAACGAGCTTATTGTTTTGTGAAATTTACACGAAAACAAGATTATATCGGCTGAAAAGATACTAAAAATATCGTTTAGCGCAAAATAATGAGTCACTATTTTGCGCGAAATGGGGTGAAAAGGTCATTTCGCGCAGAATAGTGAAGGGGGGAATGGTATTTATTAGTCGTGGAAATGTGCGAAAAAACAATGGATTTCCACGACTAATCATACTAATTGACATCTTTCAGTTGCTCTGCATATTCCTTCGGGAAGACGCCGAACTTCTTCTTGAAGCATTTCGAGAAATACTTCGGAGTGTTGAAGCCCACCTGAGTTGCCACTTCGCTGATCAGAATGTCAGGGTTCGACCGGATGATGCGCTGCGCCTCCTTCAGGCGGATGCTGGTGATGAAGGCAATGACCGTTTGCCCTGTTGTGGCTTTTACCTTATTATATAAGGTGGATTCGCCCATCGCCATATCCTTGGCGAATGCCTCGCGGTTGTAATCGCCATCTGCAAGATGTTGCATCAGTACCTCTGTGGCACGAGTGATGAATGCCTGATCTGGGTTGCTCAAATGTAACGCAGCCTGTGTTTCGCTCTCTGTGCTGTTTTGGAGCGAAACTTCTGCCTGAATCTTTTCTATCATCTTCTTGCGGTTGGCAAGAAGGGCATTGATTCTGACTTCCAGTTCCTCAAACTTGAAAGGCTTGGTGATGTAGGCATCTGCTCCTACGGCATAAGCCTCGGTCTTGTCCTCTTCCTTGTTCTTGGCGGTGAGCAGGATGATTGGCAACTGCCAGAAACTCTTGTCAGACTTCAGCTGCTTGGTCAGTTCGATACCATCCATGATTGGCATCATCACGTCGCTCACCACGAGGTCGAGTTTCTCCTTCATGATGATGTTTATCGCCTGCTTTCCGTTCTTTGCCGTAAAAACGTGATAGTTCTTGCTCAGCACCTGCAGCATCAGGGCGAGCAGTTCCTCGTTGTCCTCCACCACCAGGATCTTGCTCGCATTCTTACGGATGAAGATGCTCTGGCGGACAGGTGCCAGCTTAGGTTTGTCTTCAGAAGCAGGTTGGGATTCCTGCTCCGTTTCCTGGCTTGCCTGTCTGATGGCTTCCTGATTTACTGCATTTGGTTTGTCTGAATTGTCTATTTCATCTGGTGCATAGGCACTCTTTCTGATAGGCAGGGTAATGGTGAAGGTAGTGCCTTCGCCTTCCTGACTCTCACATTGGATGTTGCCATGATGCAGTTTCACCAGGTCGTGGGTCAACGACAGTCCGATGCCGGTTCCCGGCATGTTCTGCTTGCGGTAGTCGCCATCGAAGAATCGGGTGTAGAGATGCTTCATCTTCTCCTTCGACATACCGATGCCATTATCGGCAATCGTGATGACCGCCTGCTCCTTGCTGAGGCTGAGTGATACATCAATCTTGCCTCCCACCTTATTATATTTAATGGCGTTGGAGAGCAGATTGTAGATGATCTTATCCATCTTGTCGGCATCAAACCATGCCATACCTTCAGCCTTCGGCTTCTCCAGGAATAGGGTAACCTGCTGGTGTTCAGCCATCGGACGGATATTCTCGCAAGCTTCTTCTATGAACGAAATCAGGTTTCTGCGGCTCACGAGCAGATGCAGCTGTCCTGCCTGCGACTTTCTTACTTCCAGAATCTGTCGCAGGAGTCGGGTGGTGCGGTTGATGTTGTTGTCCATCACCATGTAATCTTCCTCATACTGTGGTGCCATCGCCTTGAGTTTGTAGATGGTGGCAGAGATGACGGTAAGAGGGGTGAGCAGCTCGTGGGTGATATTGGTAAGTATAACACCCATCTGCAGGCTGTTTCTGGTCTTCACCCGCTCCTTATACCATCGTGCCGTAGCAAAGATGCCGCCAATGAGCATCAGGATATAGAGCATGAAGGCAAGGCGTGATGCATACCAAGGTGGCAGCACCTTGATGGTGATGGTGTATGGCAGTTCCTGCCACTTGCCGTAGCCGTCGTTTGCCTTCAGATGTAACTTGTAGGTGCCTGCATTCAGGTTCTGGAAAGTAGCTTTATGTTCATCCTGTTTGCTGTATTGCCAGTCTTCGTCATATCCTTCCAGCTGGTAGGCATAGCTGTTCTTTCGTGTATTACCGTATGTGAGGAGTGAGAATTCGATATCAAACTTCTTCACATTGGAAGGTATGGAAATCCTTTTTGTGTAATGTGGCATTTCTTCGGAAATGTCACTTTTGAGAACAGAATCCAGTTGTGCAAATGGTACGTCATCAATGATTAAGTCGGTGATGACGAGCTTGCAGTTTCTGTGATTTTTCATTTTTGTCATAGCCGACGGAGGGAAAGAGAAAAAGCCTGCTCTCGTTCCGAAAAAGATTTCCTTGCCGAACTGATAACTGGCATCTGCCGAGAACTTGATTTCTCCCAATCCATCTTCTTGGGTGAAATAAGTGATGTTGCGCAAATGGTCTGACTCCTGATTTTTCCAGGTGATATATGCCAGTGCCTTGTTGAGCGCTACCCAGATATTGCCGGAAGCATCGCCTTCTACAGAGAAGGTCTGATCATCCGGAAGATGAAGCTTTCGGTTCTGGTATTCAAAACGGTCTTCCACCTTATTATATAGGAAGAGTCCGCCACTATTTGAAATAGCCCAAAGGCGACCTTGATTGTCTTCCATGCATTTCTGCGCATCGTTAATGGCATATTTGCCGTTTTTAGGGCAGTATTGTCTGTATTTTAGTGAACGGATATTCCGGGTTTTGCCCGATATACGGATAATACCCTCATTATCTGTAGAAACCCAAATGTTGCCTTGCCTATCCTGGCAGATGTTACGGATGTCGCAGCTGCTGAAGTCTTTCTTGCCTTCTTTCATGGTCAGGAAGTAGCCTGTATTGTCTGGATATACGATACTCATACCATTTCGGCTTCCTATCCACATCGTCTTGTCTTTCGATTCGAAAACAGCATTAACGAAATTTTCTTTTATGTAGTTCGTATTGGTGTTGTCCAGGCAGAAGGCTTCTTTTTCCTTCGGTTTGATGATGACACCGTAGTTGTTGACGGCAAACCATATTTCATCATTGCTTCGTTTCACGATGCTGGTAATGCTGGTGGTAAGGGTATAGCTGCTCAGTTTACCAAAGCCCGGAATGCCTTTATTATAATAGGTGTCACCGGTATCTCGATTGTAGAGCGCTATTCCGTACGGATTGAGTCCGAGCCAGAACCATTTACCGTCGGTAGTGAGAATCGCATTGACATAGTTGATGGTAGGGGCATTCTGCAGGTTGCCCAGATACCACTGCTTGAAGAGAGATGGGGGGGTGGTAATCTGTAGAACTCCATCATTCTGCGTACAGAGCCAGATATTTCCCGCTCCATCCGTGCTGATGTCATTGCAGTAGATGAGTCGGTTGTTGCCAATCTGGGTATATTTGCTCCAGCCTGCTTGCGGCTGGTCTTCATCTAAATAGCAGATACCTTCTCTGGTACATGCCCATAGAGTATTGGTGATAGGGTCTTCTACGAATTTATAGAAGATGTCGAAGTTGTTGGTGGCGTATGGATATTGATGATATTGCGGATTCTTCAGATTGTCCGGATTGCTGATGCACAGCACTCCATATCCCCAGGTTCCTACCCAGAGATGATGATTCTTGTCGAAAAAGAGCGAGTAGGCAGAATTTATGTCATTCAGCTTCGGGTAGCTGCGGAAAACGTTGCTGCCACGTTTCAGACGCATCAGTCCGGAAGACCAGGTGCCGACGAGAAGGTCGCCATTCTTGTCTTCAGCTACACATTTTACGCTGAAAGAATTGAGGCGCTGTTTCTTTCCGTTTTCATCGATGCGCCAGGCATTCCTGGAAGTATAGGTATAGAAGGATTCATTTTCCGGATTGAAATAAGATAATCCTCCATCTGTACCAACCCAGAGTGTACCATCTCTCGAAACAAAGAGATGGTAGATGATTCTCTGATCTTCGCTTGGCAGGAAATAGGTCTTGAAAACGCCAGTCTTCCGGTTTATCTTTACCAGACCGTTTCGGGTTCCCAGCCAGAGATTGTGCTCGTGGTCTTCTGCCATGGAACGGATGTCGTTGTTGGGAAGAATACCAGGAGAAAGAGCATTCGATTTGTACGATTTCACGGTATAGCCATCGTATGATTTGAGTCCGGAATTGGTTCCCACCCACATCATTCCTTCGCTATCTAGTATCATGCAATGGCTTTCAGACGCTGGCGAAATGTTAAAAGATGCAATGCTGCGGTATGGAAATGTTTCCGCTTTAGCAATGATGCAGCACACAAAAGTCAGTATCAAATATATTGTTCTCATCTCGATTATTAGTATTTCTTTGTATTTTGGGTACAAAATTACAGCTTTTTCCCGAATTTTTCCCTTATTTTCTCGAATTTTTCCCTAATATATGATAAAAAAGACCGAATTTTGCAATTGTGAAGCAATAAAAGTTGCCTTGGCGAGAGCGAAGGCGGCACTTTACATAAACAGTATAATATAAACTAACAAATTAAAATACAACTTAAAATGGAAAATCTTAAGCTAATAACATCGTCTAGAAGATTGATGGCTTTGGCAGCTTTGGCAACTGGCGTTGCTTTGCCTCCACAATCTATCATGGCAGCTTCTACAGCTCAGGTTGTTCAGCAGTCGGGTGTCGTTAAAGGTCAGGTTCTTGATCCTTCTGGTGAGCCGGTAATCGGTGCTACCGTAAAGGTTAAGGGTTCCAAGACGGGTACTGTTACCGATCTTGATGGTAACTTCTCGCTCAGTGCTGCTCCAGGTGCTATGGTCGAAGTGTCTTATATAGGTTATAAGACCATGACGGTAAAAGCTGGTAATGGTCCGTTGAACGTTACTTTGGAAGACGACAATCAGGCTTTGAGTGAAGTAGTTGTCGTAGGTTTCGGTACTCAGAAGAAGGTAAACCTCACTGGTGCTGTCTCTGTAATCGACAGCAAGGAGATTGCTTCCCGTCCTGTTGCCAATGCTACCCAGGCATTGCAGGGTCTGGTTCCTGGTTTGCAGATTTCCAGCTCGTCTGGTTCTATGGATGCTACTCCTAATGTAAATGTACGTGGTACTACTACCATTGGTGAGGGTTCCAAGGGTACTCCATTGATCTTGATTGATGGTTCTGAGGGTGATTTGAATACCATCAACCCACAGGATATCGAAAGTGTATCTGTATTGAAGGATGCTGCTGCATCTTCTATCTATGGTTCCCGTGCACCTTTCGGTGTAATCTTGGTTACTACCAAGAAAGGTAAGTCGGGTAAGGTTACAGTCAACTATAACAACAGCTTCCGTTTCAGCGGAATGATTCGTGGCAAGCACATGATGAACTCTGTTGACTATGCAGCATGGGTAAACGATGCTCATACCAATGGTGGTAGTGGTGTGTTCTTCGATCAGGAACGTATGGATAAGATCGTGGCTTATCACAATGCCACTCCTGTAGGTCCTGGTACCCGAAAGGATGCCAATGGTAACCTGCTCTACGGTATCGATTCCAGCAACGGCACAACATGGAATGATGGTTACGGCTTTGGTGTAGATGATGTAGATTGGTATGATGCCTTGTATAAGAGCACTGCCTTCTCTCAGGAGCATAACGCAAGTGTAAGCGGCGGTAATGATAAGTTTAATTTCTATGCTTCTTTCAACTACCTGCACAATGGTGGTTTCATGAAGCTGGATAAGGATAAGAACGACCGTTACAATACAGCAGCTAAGATTGGTGCGCAGATTACTGATTGGCTGCATCTGGATTACTCTACCCGCTGGACCCGTACCGATTTCCAGCGCCCTGCTACTTTGACCAACAGTCTGTATCAGGACTTGGCACGTCAGGGTTGGCCAGTATTGCCTTTGCAGGATCGCAACGGTTACTATTATTCTGCACCTTCTCCTGCCCTCGGTCTGGCTACAGCAGGTAAGGATACCAAGGAGCGTGACATTCTGAACCAGCAGGTGAACCTGTTGATTGAGCCTATCAAGAACTGGAGAACTCATATCGACTTCACCTATCGTTCAGAGAATACTGCACGCCACTGGGACAAGAAGATGCTCTACAACCATGATGTTGCCGGCAATCCTATCGTTTACGACAAGGGTTCCAATGTTCATGAGGATGAATATAAGGAGAACTACTATAACTTCCAGGCTTATACCGAGTACAACTTCTCTCTGGCTAAGAAGCATAACTTCCACGTAATGGGTGGTTTCCAGGCTGAGCAGTTGAGAAAGACCGAATTCGGTCTGCAGCGTGATGGTGTCTTGGATGAGTCTCGTCTGGAGGTGGATCTGACCAATGGCTTGAGCTACGAAGGTAAGGAAATCGTTCCTTCCGTGAATGGTGGACGCAACCAGTGGCAGACAGCCGGTTTCTTCGGCCGCTTGAACTACAACTATGATGAGAAGTATCTTTTCGAGTTCAATATCCGTCATGACGGTACTTCCAAGTTCCGCAGAAACAACATGTGGAAGACCTTCCCATCCTTCTCTTTGGGTTGGAACATCGCTCATGAGAACTTCTGGAAGCCATTGGAGAATACTGTAAATACCTTGAAGCTCCGTGCATCTTACGGTTCTTTGGGTAACCAGAATATTGATAACTGGTATCAGACCTATTCTACAGTAGATTATAAATCAGTATCAGGTACCTGGCTCCAGGGTGGCAAGAAGACCAACATTACTGCAGCTCCAGGTCTGGTTTCTGCAGCCTTGGGTTGGGAAAAGGTAGAAAGCTATGATGTCGGTCTCGACTGGGGTGCTTTCAACAACCGCCTGACTGGTTCCTTCGATTACTATGTACGTAATACCAAGGACATGGTAGGTCCTGCTCCTGAGTTGCCTGCACTTTTGGGAACTGCTGTTCCTAAGACCAACAATACTGACCTCCGTACCACTGGTTGGGAGTTGCAGATTGGCTGGCGCGATCATCTGGAGAATGGCTTGAACTATGGTGTAACATTCAATGTTTCAGATGCTCAGGCTAAGGTAACCCGTTATCCAAACAACCCTACAGGTTCCTTGTCTAGCTATATCGAGAACCGCAAGGTAGGCGAAATCTGGGGTTATGAAACCATCGGAATTGCCAAGACTAATGATGAGATGAACCAGCATCTGGCTACCTTGCCAAATGGTGGACAGAGCCAGCTTGGCGACAAGTGGGCTGCTGGTGATATCATGTACAAGGACCTGGATGGCGACGGCAAGATCTCTAATGGAAGCAATACATTGGCAGACCATGGTGACTTGAAGGTTATCGGCAACAAAACTCCTCGTTATCTCTTCGGTCTTGACCTCACCGCCAGCTGGAAGGGGTTCGACTTCCGTGCATTCATGCAGGGTGTCATGAAGCGTGATTATTCTGATGCGAGAGAATTTCTGTTTGGAGCTACCGACTCTGGTGTATGGTGGGCTGCAGGTATTACCGGCGTTCAGGACTACTTCCGCGATTCAGAAACCTGGTCTGTCAAGAATGGCTACGAATCAGAGAATCTGAATGCCTATCTGCCACGTCCGCAGTACAGCGGGAAGAACATCCATACCCAGACACGCTATTTGCTCAATGCAGCTTATTTGCGTATGAAGAACCTTCAGATTGGCTATACCTTGCCACAGAGCTTGGTTTCTAAGGCAGGTTTGGGCAATGTCCGCTTCTTCGTTTCAGCAGAGAATTTGTTCACTATCACCGATCTTCCAAGTCAGTTCGACCCAGAGACCATCGATACCGATTATGGTAATGGTTATCCTCTCTCTCGCACTTTCTCTTTCGGTGTTAACGTTACATTATAATTAAAAGGAGATATTAATATGAAATTCAAACATATAGCACTTATGTCATTGGCACTTGCTGCATCCTTCTCTTCTTGTAGTGATTATCTGGAGCAGGAGCCACCATCAAGCTTACCTTCTGATGGATTCTTTACTTCAGAGGCAAAGGTGAAAGCTGCTGCCGATCAGTTCTATGGTGATGTCTTGCCAGGACACGCCAACTGGAGCTACGGTCTTTATGCCGGCGATGTGAATACCGACAACCAGATCAACTGGAAAGGTGATGGCAAGTTTGCCACAGGACTTTGGAAAACAGCCAATGATAACGGCAACTGGTCTTGGAATAATATCCGCAACATCAATTACCAGCTCAATTCTATCCTCGAGGCTCAGAAGGCTGGTAAGATCTCTGGTAGTGAGGCTATCATCAACCAGTATATCGGTGAGATCTACTTCATGAGAGCATACTGCTACTTTGATATGTTGCAGAAGTGGGGCGACCTTCCTATTGTAACCGAGGCATTCCCTGACAATGAGGAAATCCTGGTGGCTGCCAATAAGCGTCAGCCTTGCAACGAGGTGGCTCGTTTCATCATGGAAGACCTGGACAAGGCTATCTCGCTGATGCAGGATGGTTTTGACAAGAACCATACCCGTATCTCTCCAGATGCAGCCCGCCTGTTCAAGAGCCGTGTAGCTCTCTACGAGGGTTCTTGGCTGACTTATTTTGCCGGCACAGCTTTCGTTCCTAACGGCGAGGGATGGCCAGGCAAGGCTAAGGAGTATAATGCCAACTATCAGTATCCTACAGGTTCTGTTGATGCTGAGGCTAAGTATTTCCTGCAGGAGAGTGCCAAGGCTGCCGAAATGGTAGCTGACAAGTATAAGGATCAGTTGATGGTGAACACCGGTACTATTCCTCAGAAGGAAGGTGATCCTCAGAACCCTTACTTCAATATCTGGGGTACTACAGATATGTCGGGTACACCTGAGGTTATCCTTTGGCGCCAGTATAGCAAGGAGTTGGGTGTAGTCAATAATGTGGAGGTTGGTGTCCAGCATGGAAACTTTGGCGTAGGTCTCACCCGCTCTATGGTAGAGGGCTATGTGATGAAGGATGGTAAGCCTATCTATAATTCAGCCTATACCTATAGCGACCAGACTATCGCCGATGTAGCTACCAATCGTGACCCTCGTCTCACCATCTTCCTGAAGGTTCCTGGACAGAAGAATGTATTCAAGAATATGTCTGCTTCAGAGGATCACTATGTCATCGACGAGCCATATCCAACCATTACCACACGTAATGCCGAGAATGACTATTCTACAGGTTATGCAATCCGTAAGGGTGGTACCTTTGATAAGGCTAATACAGGTAATGGTAACTGCTACAATGCAGCTGAAATCTTCCGTGCTACCGAGGCACTGCTGAACTACATGGAGGCTGAGTATATGTTGACCAACAGTCTTTCTGGCAAGGTTCTGGAGTATTGGAAGGATGTACGTAAGGCAGCCGGCTTCACAGGTGATGCTGTTAACCCACAGGTTACCATCGATGCTACTGAGATGAGCAAGGAAACTGCCGACTGGGGTTCTTACTCTGCAGGCAAGCAGTTGACCGATAAGATTCTCTACAATATCCGTCGTGAGCGTCGTTGCGAGTTGATTTCAGAAGGTCTTCGTGGTATGGATTTGCAGCGTTGGCGTTCATACGATCAGTTGATGACCACTCCTGCTCACATGGAGGGTATTCATCTCTGGAATACTCCAATGCAGAGCTGGTATAACAACCTGAATGCCGATGGCTCTTCTAATGCCAACGTATCAAGCTCTTCTCTGAGCGAGTACTATCGTCCATTGGAGGTGAACATGACAGCTACCAACAGCTACAAGGATGGTTTCACCTGGCACATGGCTCACTATCTGCAGCCACTTCCTATCAAGCAGTTCCTGCTTACAGCAAGTGATTATTCTTCTGTAGAGAAGAGTCCATTGTATCAGAATCCATATTGGCCAACATCAGCAGGTCAGTCAGCAGAGAAGTAATCTGCTCTGTTGTTATCATGTTTGTTAAAGTGATTTCGCATATATAAGATGGTGGGTAACAGTCAGTTTTCTGTTACCCACTTTTTGTTTTTTGTAGTGTTTAGTTTCGGAGACCATGAATAAAAGATTTGTTATATTGTTTGTTATGCTTGTGAGTTGTCTTGTGGGATGGGCGCAGGTCTTTACCCTTGATGCCAAGCAGAAAGTGGAACCAGGCAGTTGGCTTTGCTTTCACAATGTGATAGAAATTTCTGATAATCCCCAAGACGTGTGTCTGTCGATTGCTGCAGACTCCAAGTATTGGCTATGGGTGAACGGTGAAATTCAGGTTCGTGAAGGTGGCTTGAAAAGAGGACCTAACCCTAACGATACCTATTGTGATGTCATCCGTTCGCTTCCTGCTCTGAGAAGGGGTAAAAATACCATCGCGGTTTTGGTGTGGTATTTTGGTAAGGATGGCTTTAGCCATCGTAACAGTCCTACACCTGGTATGACTTTCGCTTTGCAGGTGAATGGCAGACCGATTGTCCCAAGACGTGACTGGAGAGTGAAGAAGCATCCTGCCTTTTACTTGCCACAGGGTCCTAACCCTAATTATCGATTGCCAGAGTCTAATGTCGGTTTTGATGCGGCAAGAGATATTCCTTTCACCGAGGCATCTTTTAACGATAGGTCTTGGGATAAGGCAAGAAAGGTTTCTTTAGATTGTGCGGGATGGAATCGACTTGTAGAGCGTCCGATTCCTCTTTGGCGAGACTTCGGGTTGAAGTCATACATGCATACAGAAATGAAGAATGATACTACTTTGGTGGCTTATCTGCCATATAATGCGCAGGTGATGCCTTATTTGAAGGTAGAAGCCCCAAGGGGACTGCGTGTTCGGATTCTTACCGATAATTATCAGGGAGGATCTGCAAACAATGTTTTTGCAGAGTATAAGACCAAGGATGGAAATCAGAGCTTTGAATGTTTAGGTTGGATGAACGGACACCAAGTGTTCTATCAGTTTGAGAAAGGGGTCCATATCAAGGAGGTAGGCTTTCGGGAAACGGGGTATGACACAAGTTTTGCCGGTTTGTTCTCTTGCGATGATCCCATGTTGAACCGTTTGTGGGAGAAATCTCAACGTACCCTTTATTTGACGATGCGTGACACCTATATGGATTGCCCTGATAGAGAAAGAGCGCAGTGGTGGGGAGATGTCGTCAATGAATCGGGAGAGGCATTTTATGCCTTGGATGAGAAAGCGCATTTGCTGACAAGAAAAGGTATTTATGAATTGATGGATTGGCAACGCTCGGACAGTACGATCTTTTCGCCTGTTCCTGCTGGCAATTATGATTCGGAATTGCCGATGCAAATGTTGGCGAGCGTTGGATATTATGGATTTTGGAATTATTATATGGGGTCGGCAGACAAGGCGACGATAGAGTATGTGTTCCCAAAAGTGAGAAAGTATATCCATGTGTGGCAAACGGACAAGGAGGGTCTGGTTATACCTCGCAAGGGAGGATGGACCTGGGGTGATTGGGGAGACAATAAAGATATGATTCTTTTGTTCAACCAATGGTATGCCATCGCTTTACAAGGCTATGAGCAGATGGCGATGCTGGTAGGAGAAAAGGCTGAGGCTGAATGGGCTAAACGAACTGCGGACAGGCTCAAGGTGGTCTTTCATCAGAAGTTTTGGAATGGCTCGTATTATGTCTCGCCTGCTTATAAGGGTGAACCAGACGATAGGGCGCAGGCTTTGGCGGTAGTCTCAGGCACATTGCCTAAGTCGCTCTATCCGGTAATACGTCCTTTCTTTGACAAGTACGAACACGCCAGTCCGTATATGGAAAAGTATGTGTTGCAAGCTTTGTGTGAAATGGGCTATTATCAAGATGCTATCCGTAGAATGAAACGTCGTTATGCAGCGATGGTAGAAAGTCCTTTGACGACCCTTTGGGAAGGATGGGGCATTGGTGGAGAAGGTTTTGGTGGTGGTTCTTATAATCATGCTTGGAGTGGCGGACCGCTTACTATTATGAGCCAGTATCTGGCTGGTATTGCTTCTCGTACCCCAGGATTTGGAGAATTCACGGTCTGTCCTCATTTGGGACATCTGAATCATCTTAGCACAGTTGTTCCTTTGAGCGGTAATCGTGAGATTCGATTGCGAGTTGATAAGAGCGAGAAACTGTGTGAGATTGTATTGGAGGTGCCCAATGGATCCCGGGCTATCTTCCGTATGCCCGAGCCATATTCCCGAATAGTAGTTAACGGCAAGGCCATGGGTCAAGGGACTATGGAATTCTCTTTGGAGAAAGGGTGTTGGCATATTCAGCTAAGAATGCTGTAGTTTCACAATTTGTATCTTTTCACATGTTGTAAGTAACATTTCAAGGGTCTATATGCCACCTGTTATCGTGGCATATAGACCCTTTCTTTTATTGCGATATCTGTAATTTACATCTCTGCTTTCAACAGCTGTATCTGCTCTGCCGACAGTCCCGTTATATCCATCACGGTCGCACCATCCATCCCCTTTTCCAGCATCTTTCTGGCAATCTCAAGACTTTGTTGGCTCATACCTTCTACCTTACCTTTCTGGTAGCTGTCATCTATGAGGGTTCTTTCAACGCTTACGGAATCCCAGAATTTGTCGTAGGCCCAGAGTTCGGCATCTGTGAAACCGGAAATCTCCAGTTCCTCTACGGCTTTTCCTATTTCCGGGTCATTAAGCAGGTCAGCAGGAACTTCCTTTGTATTGGAATTGATTTCCGTGAGGAAACGGAGCCACAAGACCATCATGCGCTTGTCGGTAATGGTATGTGGAGTGAACTTCGGGAGTTCTATGAAGGTGAAATGCAAGCCTTCGATGACCTTATTGCTGTCCTTGTCATGCACGATGCGGTAGTTGTGGATGAAATCTGGAGTATCATGCGCAAAGATATCATTCACAAGATTCAGGGAATATACGGGTTGGAGTTCACTGTATTTTCCTCCCTTTTTAGCCTGGCTCACATAGAGCTTGGATGCATTGAACAGTACTCGCTGCTGGAAAGCATCAGACCATTCCATCTGCATTTCCACGCAGAACTTCCTGCCTCTGGCATCGGTACAGAGTACATCCACAATGGTGTTCTTGCCCCCTTCGAGCTGGGGCACAAGTTCTGTAGGCAGATACTTGATTTCTTGTATCTGCTCCTCGTCGCTGAGTGGCAGGAGTGCGTTCAGAAGGCTGATCAGTCTTGCGGGATGATTGCCGAATATCTTCTTGAACGTGAGGTCTGCCTTAGGATCTAAGTACTTCATAACCACCTGTTTTATAATTATCTACCGCAAAGTTACAAAAAATATGAGATTACGGCAACTTTTTAACGAAAAATCTGTCGTAATCTCGCTTTTTTATTGAGATTACGACAGATTTTCTTAAATGTTACCCCGGAAAGCAAAATCTCCAGAGGGCTTCCATTACCCCTTTTCCTTTTCCCCGTTCTACTATCATATCTTTCTGTATATTAATTGTTTGTTGTGTAGCAAAGATACAAATAAATAATTTATTAATCGTGGAAATGTGCGAAAAAACAATAGATTTCCACGACTAATAATATCAATTAATAGGTATTTGAACAAGTCTTCCATAGTGAAGACTCGGTGCGTTATAGTAATGGAACCATATATAAAGGTAAATACTCGATACCATTTTCTATTTTCAGATCTGCTGCATGAATAACGTATGGAGTCGCTAAATACTTATCGTATTTTTTTATACATTTAGTCAGCGAGGTCGTGGTGTACCTTACTGTGGATTTTACTTCTATAGGAGATATGTTGTGCCGAGATGTGGTCTTGCTTTTGGCAATGAGAAAATCGATCTCCATCCTAGAATCTTTGTCTTCTCTGTCGTTGTTAGAGTAGAAAAACAGATGATGACCTGAGGCTTTGAGCATCTGAGCAACAATGTTTTCAATGAGCATACCTGAGTTCATTTCGAGTTTGTCCTTCAGTATCTTTTGATATAACTCTTCGGATATGATGCCTCGTTCGTCAAAAGCGTGACTGATAAGCAATCCTGTGTCTGCCATATAGCATTTCAGAGTTGAGTCTTCTCTTTTTAGATTAAGTCCGATACTCGGTTCTGTCGTGTTGTAACACGTATTGATAATCATGGCATCTTTTAGCCACAGAAAAGCACTGTCGTAATCACGCATTCTAGCATCCTTGCTTAAATCTGCCAACTTGAACTTTTTCTCATGCTTTTGGAGCTGTGAAGGAATCTGGTCAAAGATGCTTACTACCTTTTCTGCATAGTTGCCTGCATAGTCGTAAATACTGTTGCGGTATAAGGTGAGTATTTGCCTTTTTACTCTGTCTGTGTCTTCGAAACTATGCGTGTCTATATATTTCTGGACAGCTTGTGGCATACCACCAACAATCAAGTATAGCCTAAAGTAATCCATGACCTTTCGATGCAAGGCTTGTCCTAAAGGTTGTTTGTTGGCAAATTGGTTTCTGATGAAATCCATCATCATGTCGTCACCATTTGCCCATAAGAATTCCTCGAAGTCCATAGGATACATATAGATGGTTTCTTCTTCGGAAGGAATCAGAATGTTTTCTGTATTCCTTCGAATAGAGATTAATGAACCTGTCTCTATATAATCATATCTGCCGTCTGCAACCAAATATTTGATGGCTGTACGTGCACGTGGACAGAATTGTACTTCATCAAAGATGATGAGTGATTCTCTAGGATATAGCTTTTTGCCACTGTAAATGCTCAGGTGCATAAAGAGCATGTCTAGATTGTCGAGATAAATGTCGAATAGGTGTTTGACATCTTCCCCGACTCTGTTGAAGTCGATAAGAATATAGCTGCGATATTCCTTCTTGGCAAATTCTTCCACCATATAGCTTTTTCCTACACGTCTGGCTCCTTCCACCATCAATGCGGTTTCACCTTTCCTTTGTTGCTTCCACTCGACAAGCTTATCGTATATTTTCCTTTTCATTATAAACTTCTCTAAAATAGGTTTGATAAATACATTCCTTACACGAAAACGAGATTATTGTTTGGTGAAAATTACACGAAAACAAGGTTATTGTTTGATG
The DNA here is from genome assembly GCA_900557035.1 of uncultured Prevotella sp. Lineage (GTDB taxonomy): Bacteria > Bacteroidota > Bacteroidia > Bacteroidales > Bacteroidaceae > Prevotella. The sequence goes on from USRA01000015.1 coordinate 16,643, forward strand.
AAAATTACACGAAAACAAGATTATCTCGGCTGCAAAGATACTAAAAATATCGTTTTGCGCAAAATAATGAGTCACTATTTTGCGCGAAGTAGGGTAAAAAAGTCATTTCGCGCAGAATAGTGAATAGGGAAGATATTTATTAGTCGTGGAAATGTGTGAAAAATCGATGGGTTGCGTTTGTTTTTCCTGCATTTTCTCGATTTGTATCCCTTTTATACCGAATATTAGCCCCCTAAAAGGGGCTTTTTTCCTAATTTTGTAACCGAAATAAACAATTAGCGTTTCACTAACTTAATAATAACATCAGCAAAATGAATAAACTATTCACATTTATAGTGTTGTGGATGATGTCCTGTCTCCCAACTCTAGCGCAGGCTCCGATGGACGGAGGTGTGTGGAAGGACAATACCGGCAAGCATATCAATGCGCACGGCGGCAACATCTTCAACTACAAGGGTACCTATTATTGGTATGGCGAAAGCCGCTCGGAGAATGGCAAGCCTTACAGCTCTCTCGGCGTAAGCTGCTTTACTTCCAAGGATCTCAAGAAATGGACCAACCATGGATTGGTGCTCCCTGTATCTGATGAACCTGGCAGCGACATCGAGGGTGGTTGCATCATCGAGCGCCCTAAGGTTCTCTACAATCAGAAGACCAGGAAGTTCGTCATGTGGTTCCATCTCGAATTGAAGGGAAAGGGATATGCTGCTGCCCGTTATGGTGTGGCAACCAGCGATACTCCTTTCGGACCATTCAAGTTCGTTCGCTCAGGAAGAGTGAATCCGGGAATCTATCCTATCGGATTCTCAAAACCGGATACCACCGACCTCAAGCATCAGCTCCTCTTCCCGGAACTGAAAAAGTGGTGGACTCCAGCTTGGCGCACTCAGATAGAACGAGGTATGTTCTGGATGAGAGACTTCCAGGGAGGACAGATGTCGAGAGACATGACCATCTTCATCGACGATGATGGCAAGGCTTACCACATCTATTCTTCAGAGGAAAACCTGACTCTCCAGATTGCACAGTTGACAGATGACTACATGCAGCACAACGGTTGCTACGTACGAGTAGCTGCCGGCGGACAGAACGAGGCTCCAACCATCTTCAAGCAGGATGGCACCTACTGGATGATTACCAGCGGATGTACCGGTTGGGCTCCAAATGCAGCCCGCATGTTCAAGGCTAAGAATATCTTCGGCCCTTGGGAGCAGTTGCCTAATCCATGCCGTGGCGAGGGTGCCGACAAGACCTTCGGTGCACAGGGTACCTATATATATAAGGTGGAAACTGCAGCGCAGAAGAAGATGTTCCATGGCGCCGACTATGTATTCATGGCAGATATGTGGAATCCGAAGCATTTGAGCGACAGTCGTCATCTCTGGGTGCCTATTTCCTGGGAAAATGGTGCTCCAGTGTTGAAAAAATGATAAAAAACACGGTCGCTCTGCTCGTTTCTTAATTATTTTAATTACATTTGCAGCTAGAAATGATAATACTGCAATCATCGTTTAACAGAATTCGACAAACAAACAAATTGTAACTATCTATGATTCATATATATAAGAGTATCATGATTACCCTTCTTCTGGCTTTGGTTCCGTTCGTGGGAATCAGCGCAGCGAAGAAGAAGGCACAGCAGCAGAGCGACCGCCAATATTGGTGCTCGCTTGCCTATAAGATGGCTCAGCCCGTGCTGGAGAATATGGCAAAGGGCGAGCTGCAGAAGAATATGCAGACGGAGTTCAGTCCAAGCTTCGACAACCGCAACAGAAAAGTGCTCTATATGGAGTGCTTCGGCAGATTGATGGCTGGCGTGGCTCCCTGGCTGACTCTCCCTGATGATGCTACTGCCGAAGGCAAGCAGCGCAAGCAGCTGCGTGAGTGGGCTTTGGCTTCCTACAGGAATGCCGTTGACCCTCAGAGTCCTGACTATCTCTGCTGGGGTATCGGCGGTCAGAACCTGGTAGATGCTGCCTATATCGCCGAGAGTTTCCTCCGAGCTTACGATACACTCTGGATGCCTTTGGATGAGGTGACCAAGCAGCGATACCTGAAGGAGTTTGCCAAGCTCCGCCACATCGATCCTCCTTATACCAACTGGCTTCTCTTCTCTTCTACCATCGAGAGCTTCATGGCAAAGGCGGGTGGCGATTTCGATGAATACCGTGTGAATTCGGCTTGCCGCAAGGTAGAGGAGTGGTATGTGGGTGATGGCTGGTATGCGGATGGTCCTTCGTTCGCATTCGATTACTACAGCAGCTATGTGTTCCATCCGATGTATCTGGAAACACTCCAGGCGATGGTGGATGCCAAGGTGAATTCCCGCCTCGACTATCAGAAGTACTACGACCGGGAGTTGAAGCGCTGCCAGAAGTACAGCATCATCCTCGAGAGATTCATCTCTCCGGAAGGAACCTTCCCGGCTTTCGGCAGAAGCATTCCTTACCGTATGGCAACCATGCAGCCGCTTGCCTTGATGGCATGGTATCAGAAGTTGCCTAAGGATTTGAGCAACGGACAGGTGCGTGCAGCCCTGACCAAGGTGCTCCATCGCATGTTCGACCAGGAGAACAACTTCAATGAGAAGGGGTATCTCTCTATCGGTTTCTGCGGAAATACCCAGAAGAACGTAGCCGACTGGTACACCAACAACGGTTCGCTCTATATGACCACCCTTGCCTTCATGCCTCTCGGCCTGCCTGCCGATCATCCGTTCTGGACCGATGCAGCACAGCCTTGGACCCAGGTGAAGGCTTGGAACAATCAGCAGTTCCCTAAGGATCATCACTGGACGGACGAGATTGTCACCAAGGACAAGTGGTAATTTTCAGTTAAGAGTTTACTGTTTAGAGTTTACAATTAACAGTTTTGAGTTTACAGTTTATAGTTTAGAGTTAATATAATGCGCAAGATATTGATGATGTTGGTAGCAGCTGCAGCCCTGGCTTTGCCTTTGAGCGCAGCGCAGCCTGCCAAGAAGACCGCCAAGGTCAGGAAACAGAATAAGAAGGAGGTGAAGGCTTCCAGAAAGTGGGACCACGAGCAGGTGGTAGCACTCATCACGAAGGTAAACAATTACTGGCAGGCTAACAACAAGCCTGAGGTGCGTGCCTTCTGGGACAACGCCGCTTATCATACCGGCAACATGGAGGTATATAAGATGTTGAAAGACCAGAAGATGCTGGATTACACCATCCGCTGGGCTGAGCATAACGACTGGACCGGTGCCACTGAGGCCAATCCAGCCAAGTGGAAGTATAAGCCATACGGCGAGGGTAAGGATCACGTACTCTTCGGCGACTGGCAGATCTGCTTCCAGACCTACATCGACCTCTACAACATCGAAGCAGTCAAGGGCAATGCCGCAGCCTCGGAATTCATGGTGAAGCGTGCCAAGGAGGTGATGCACTACGAGGCTTACTCAGAGCCGACAGACTATTGGTGGTGGAGTGATGCTCTCTACATGGTGATGCCTGTGATGACCAAGATGTACAAGCTTACCGGCGATGTGAAGTATCTCGACAAGCTCTACGATAACCTCCTCACCACCGACGAGATTATGCTCGATAAGGAGACCCACCTCTACTTCCGCGATGGAAAGTACATCTTTCCGAAGCACAAGAGTGCCAACGGCAAGAAGGATTTCTGGGCTCGCGGCGATGGCTGGGTTCTTGCCGGTCTGGCAAAGGTGCTCCAGGATATGCCAAAGGACTACAAGCACTATCAGTTCTTCGTAGATAAGTTCCAGAAGCTGGCTAAGGCTGTGGCTGAATGCCAGCAGCCGGAAGGTTACTGGACCCGCTCGATGATGGACCCTGAGCATGCTCCGGGACCCGAGACCAGCGGTACCGCCTTCTTCACCTACGGAATGCTCTGGGGAGTAAACAATGGTTATCTCAACAAGAAAGAATATAAGAAGGTGATAGACAGCGCCTGGACTTACCTCACGGAAACAGCCGTTCAGGAAGACGGCAAGGTGGGCTATGTTCAGCCAATCGGCGAAAGAGCCATCCCGGGACAGACCGTAGATGCCAATTCCCAGGCAAACTTCGGGGTGGGAGCGATGCTTCTCGCCGCTTGTGAATATGATAAATATCTTAATACAAAACTATAATAGTAATGAATAAAAGACTGTTCGTAACATTGAGTATGGCAGGATTGGCAATGGTGGCCTTTGGTGCAAGAAAACCGAAGGCTGCCATTAAGTCGTCTGTAAAGACGGTAGCCATCCAGCAGCCAACTTTCACAGAGTGGCACGACCTCCAAGTGAATGAAATCAATCGTTTGCCTCTGCACACAATGCACTTCGCTTACGATCCTAACGACTTCCCTGGAACTGGTGCCGAGTATCTTGACAAGAAGAAGAGTATGAACTACCTGTCGCTCGACGGCACATGGAAGTTCAACTGGGTAGCCAATGCTGATGAGCGCCCTACGGATTTCTACAAGACTGACCTTGATGACTCTAAATGGAACAACATCCAGATGCCAGGCAACTGGGAGATGTTGGGCTATGGCCAGCCAGAGTATGTAAACGTGGGCTTCGGATGGCGTGGCCACTTCGACCAGCAGCCACCTGCTGTTCCTACCAAGGACAACCACGTAGGATCCTATCGTCGTGAAATCAATATCCCAGCCAACTGGAATGGCAAGCGCGTCATCGCTCACTTCGGTAGTGTAACCTCCAACATCTATCTCTATGTAAACGGAAAGTTTGCCGGTTATGCAGAGGATAGTAAGGTTGCCGCTGAGTTTGATATCACTCCATTCCTGAAGAAGGGCAAGAACCTCATCGCCTTCCAAACATTCCGCTGGTGTGATGGTTCATGGTGTGAGGATCAGGACTTCTGGCGTCTGAGCGGTCCGGCACGTGAGAACTATCTCTATGCCCGTTCTAAGGATCATCGCCTGCTCGATGTCCGTGTAGAGACAGAGTTGAAGAACAACTATAAGGATGGTTACCTCAACATCACAGCCAAGGTGCAGGGCAATACCCTGGCATACTTCGGTCTTTACGACCCAGATGGCAAGGAGGTAATCGTTACAGGTACCGATAATGTAAGGAATGGTGTGGCTAAGTATCAGCTCCGCGTGAAGAATGTTCGCAAGTGGAGTGCTGAGACTCCTAACCTCTATACCCTCGTAGTTTCTCCTATCCAGAATGGCGGTATGTACTTGCCATACGAGATTGTACAGGTAAAGGTAGGTTTCCGCAAGGTGGAGATCAAGAACAAGCAGTTCCTGGTCAATGGCCAGCCTGTTCTCCTGAAGGGTGCCAACCGTCATGAGATTGATCCTGACGAGGGCTACAACTTAAGTGAGCAGCGTATGATTCAGGACATCATGATGATGAAGCGCATGAACATCAATGCCGTTCGTACCTGCCACTATCCAGACGATCCTCGCTGGTATGATCTCTGCGACAAGTACGGATTGTATGTTGTGGCTGAGGCTAACCAGGAGAGCCATGGTTTCCAGTATGGCGACGATGCGGCTGCCAAGAAGCCTGAGTTTGCCAAGCAGATCATGGAGCGCAACCAGCACAATGTGTCTATGTTCTACAACCATCCTTCCATCGTAACATGGAGCATGGGTAACGAGACCGTGATGGGCGACAACTTCCTGCAGGCTTACAAGTGGATCAAGAGCCAGGACAAGACCCGCCCTGTTCAGTACGAGCAGGCTCGCCGTGGCGAGGGTACAGATATCTTCTGCCCTATGTACTATCCTGTAGCAGCTTCCGAGAAGTATGCCAAGGATCCAAACAGTCCGATGCCACTCATCCAGTGTGAGTACAACCACACCATGGGTAACTCTGGCGGTAACCTGAGCGATTACTGGAATCTGATCCGCAAGTATCCTATCCTCCAGGGTGGTTTCGACTGGGATTTCGTAGATCAGGCATTGCACCGCAATATCGTGAAGCCTATGAGCATCCTGCCTTACAAGATGAACAATGAGGAGCTTCGCAAGATAGAATATTGCTACGGTGGTGATTACAACAAGTATGATCCTAGCGACAATAACTTCAACTGTAATGGTATCATCGGTCCAGACCGTCAGATGAACCCTCATGCTTACGAGGTGGCTTATCAGTACCAGAACATCTGGGCCAAGATGGTGAATGCCGAGACTGGCGAGGTAAGCGTACACAATGAGAACTTCTTCCGCGACCTGAGCAACTATGCCCTGGCATGGAGCCTGGAAGAGGATGGCGTAGAGACTCAGAATGGTACCATCGCTGACCTCGATGTTCCTGCACAGCAGACCAAGAACTTCACCATCCCTTACGACAAGAGCAAGATCAAGGGCAAGGAGGTATTCCTCAACATCGACTTCCGTCTGAAGGAGGCTGAACCATTGCTCACAGCCGGTCAGGTGATGGCTTATGCCCAGCTGCCGGTAGTTACCAAGCAGGCTTGCTCTGGCGACTGCAGCAAGATGCTGGCTCAGGGACATGGCAAGAAGAAGATGAAGCTTGCTGCCAAGAAGAACAATGTGGTAGCTGTTACCACACCTAACCTCACCTTCAAGATCGACCGTTCTACCGGTCTTATCTCTGAGTATGCTTACAATGGCAAATCATTGCTCGGCGAGGGTGGTACCCTGAAGCCAAACTTCTGGCGTGCTCCTACCGACAACGATATGGGTGCAGGTCTTCAGAAGAAGTTCCAGGCTTGGAAGAATCCTCAGATGAACCTGAAGAACATCGACGTGAAGAAGGATAAGAAGACCAACTCTGTAACGATCCTCACATCATTCGATATGCCGGAGGTTCAGGGTCAGATGGATATCACCTACGTAGTATTCGCCAATACAGGTGCCGTGAAGGTAACAGAAGACTTCAAGGCTACAGAGGGTGCTAAGGTAAGCGATATGTTCCGTTTCGGTATGCTGATGCAGATGCCATACACCATGGAGAAGAGCAACTACTACGGTCGTGGTCCTATCGAGAACTACTCAGACCGCAAGGACTGCATGCGCATCGGTGTTTACACAGATGATGCCGACAATCAGTACTTCCCATACATCCGTCCACAGGAGAGTGGTACCAAGAGCGATATCCGCTGGTGGAAGCAGACCGATGCCACAGGCTTGGGCTTGCAGGTGAAGAGCTGCACTCCATTCTATGCCAGCGCTATCCACTTCGATACCGAGGAGCTCGACGATGGCGATGACAAGGAGCAGCGTCACAGCTTCGACCTGAAGAAGTCTAAGTTCACCAACCTCTTCCTCGATTCTGCCCACATGGGTGTAGGCGGCGAGAACTCTTGGGGTGCTTGGCCTTTGGAGAAGTATCGTGTACATTATGGCAACAAGACCTTCACATTTACTCTTATTCCACAGGGTAAATAGTAGAAAAACAGAGATTTGAGCAAAAATCCAATATATTATATCAGAAAATCCACCTCATTTGGGGTGGATTTTTTGTATCTTTGCACCGGTATAAAAATACGCATGTGGGGAAGTTGGAAGTAATTCCCTCACAGAAATATAAACAAACCTACAAAACAACAATAACAAAGCAATATGAGAAAAGCTAAAATTTTCGCAGCAATGCTGATGGCGATGTCTTCGCTCGGAGCTTTCGCGCAGCATCAGTTTATGGTTCAGGCAAACAAGCCTGGAGTAGAAATCCAGCCTACCATGTATGGTATCTTCTTCGAGGATATCAACTTCGGTGCCGATGGCGGTCTCTATGCAGAGATGGTGGAAAACCGCTCTTTCGAGTTCCCACAACGCCTGATGGGATGGAATACATTCGGTAATGTAACCCTCAACGACGTGAAGCCAGCCTTCGACCGCAACCCTCATTATGTAACTCTCGAGAGTGCCGGTGCGCGTGAGAAGCAGACCGGTCTGGAGAACCGCGGTTTCTTCGGTATGGGCTTGAAGAAGGATATGAAGTACGATTTCACCGTATATGGCCGTCTTCATCTCATCGATGGCAAGCAGGGCAAGATCCGTGTGGAGCTGGTCAATTCCAAGAATGATGTCATTGCCAAGCAGGTTATCAACATCACCAACAACAAGTGGCAGAAGCTTACAGCTACCCTGACCTCTCCTCAGACTGATGCCAAGGGATTGATGCGCGTATATCTGGAGAAAGGTTCTGAGAGCGTAGATCTCGACCACATCTCTCTCTTCCCAGAAGATAACTGGAATGGTCTCCGTGCCGACCTCGTACAGGATCTCGCCGACCTGAAGCCAGGCATCTTCCGTTTCCCTGGCGGATGTATCGTAGAGGGAACCGACCTCGATACCCGTTATGAGTGGAAGAACTCTGTGGGTGCTCCTGAGAACCGTCCTCTGAACGAGAACCGCTGGAGAGATACCTTCCCACATCGCCTTTTCCCTAACTACTATCAGTCTTTGGGCTTGGGCTTCTACGAGTACTTCCTCCTTTCAGAGAAGATTGGTGCTGAGCCATTGCCAATTCTCTCAGTAGGTCTGGCTTGCCAGTATCAGAACGATGATAAGGATCCTAATGCGCATGTGGCAGTCAAGGATCTCCAGAGCTATATCGACGATGCACTCGACCTCATCGAGTTTGCCAATGGTCCTGTCACCTCCAAGTGGGGTAAGCTCCGTGCCGATATGGGCCATCCTGCTCCATTCAACCTGAAGCAGATAGGTATCGGTAACGAGCAGTGGGGACCTATGTATCCTGAGCGTCTGCAGAAGTTCATGGAGCAGATCCATGCCAAGTATCCTAAGATCAAGATCTGCGGTTCATCAGGTCCTTCTGCTGATGGCAAGGATTTCGACTACGGTTGGGAGCAGATGCGCAAGTTGGGCGTAGATATGGTAGATGAGCACTACTACAAGAGCCCTGAGTGGTTCCGCAGCAATGCCAGCCGTTACGACAAGTACGACCGCAAGGGTCCTAAGGTATTTGCCGGCGAGTATGCAGCCCATGCCAAGCACGATCCTAACTCTTGGGAGGCTGCGCTTTCAGAGGCTGCCTTCATGACTGGTCTCGAGCGCAATGCCGATGTGGTTTATCAGGCTACCTATGCTCCTCTCTTCGCTCATGTAGAGGGATGGCAGTGGCGTCCAGACCTCATCTGGTTTGATAATCTCAGCTCTGTGCGTTCAGCCAACTACTATGTTCAGCAGCTCTACGGCGAGAACAAGGGTACCAACGTATTGAAGCTTACCGAGAACGGTAAGGCTGTAGCTGGCGATAATGGTCTCTATGCCACCGCTTGTTTCGACAAGGCTACCAAGAGCTATATCGTGAAGATTGCCAATACCTCTAACGAGGCAAAGGAAATCAACGTTACCTTCAAAGGCATCAAGAAGTTGAACCCTGGCAAGATGACTGTTCTTCATGCTGATGATATTCAGGCAGAGAACAAGATCGACAACAAGAACATGGTTGTTCCAGTTGTATCAGATGCTCAGGCTAACGGCAACGTCTTGAATGTGAAGATGAAGGCGAACAGTTTTGTAGTATATAGATTCTAAGTTTTAGTTTTAAAGTTTATGTAGTGTATAACCATTTAAGGTAGAAAAATGGCGAATCCCTTGCAGCAGAAATGTTGCAAGGGATTTTTTTTGGAGCACCAGCATAATCCTGTGTCTATAGAAAGCTACTTTCAAATACCTGTATGGTAGAAGTTTTTCTTGAAAAGTTTTGGAGATTAGGAGATAAAGTATTATCTTTGCCCTCAGATAGTGTGTCCTGAGACAGAAGGTGAAGGGATTTGTACCCTATCCACGTCTAGGTTAATAAAGAATATAAACTAATAAACAAAAGAGTTAAGTACGAAGAGCCGTGTGATGGGAGACTGTCAAGCACGGTTCCGAGAGAAAGGAGGGTGAAATTTCCTCTACTTACTCGACATAAAATGGCAGCAATATGAAATATCCTATAGGAATACAGGACTTCGAACAAATCATAGAAGATGATTATGTTTATCTCGATAAGACGGCATTGGTCTATGACTTAGTGACTAAAGGTAAAATATACTTTCTGAGTCGTCCACGACGATTTGGAAAGTCATTGCTCGTTTCTACCTTGAAGTGTTATTTTGAAGGCAAGAAGGAGTTGTTCAAGGGGCTTGCCATCGACAAGCAGGAGAAGGAGTGGAAGCAATATCCAGTGTTCCACCTCGACTTTAATGGTAATAACTTTACTAATCCTGGTGTGTTGGAACAAACACTGATGTCTTTTGTGGAAAGACAAGAAGCAATTTATGGAAAGGATGAGTATAGTGTAACTTTGGGGGATAGATTTGTAAGTGTATTGAAGGAGGCTCATCGGAAGACTGGTCTCCGTGCTGTTGTGCTGATAGATGAATACGACAAGCCATTGCTGGATGTGCTTGATACGAATATTAAGACAACGATTGATGGTCAGGAGCGATTGCTCGAGGACTGGCATCGTGAAATCTTGAAAGGTTTCTATAGTGTCTTTAAGGCTGCCGATGCTTATTTACAGTTTGTCTTGCTCACTGGTGTCACCAAGTTTTCGCAGGTGAGCGTGTTTAGTGGTTTCAACCAGCCTAACGACATCAGTATGGATGAGCATTATGAGGCACTTTGTGGCATTACGGAAGAGGAGTTGTATTCTACTTTCGAGGAACAGATTAAAGCAATGGCTGTGAGATATAAGACCACAGAGGAAGGAATGAAGCACAAGCTGAAGAGGAAGTTTGATGGTTACCACTTCAGTCCCAATATGCTTGATATCTACAATCCTTTCAGCATCTTGAATGCCTTTGGCAAGAATAGGCTGGATGATTATTGGTTCCGCACAGGTTCGCCAACTTATCTGGTTCGTTTGTTGACGCATTTCGACGAAAATATCAACGAAATCGTCAATAAGTATTATCCTGTAAGCAGCTTTATTGACTATAAGGCAGACAAAGAGGCACCTCTGCCAATGATTTATCAGAGCGGTTATCTTACCATCAAGGATTGGGAAATGGATACTAATTCCTATCTTCTGGATTTTCCGAATGATGAGGTAAAACATGGTTTTTTGACCATGTTGGCAACAAGTTATTTGAAACCTTCAGAATCTACGGATGCATGGGTTGTCCAGGTTGTAAAAGTAATGAAAGAAGGCGATTGCAAGGAATTGGAGAATCTCTTGACTTCTTTCTTTGCCAGCATTCCATACACGCAGCGTCGCAAGGATGATGAAAGAGAGAAGGAACGTTATTTCCAATACACATTCTATCTCGTATTGAGAATGATTAGCTGTTTCACGGTCTTTATCGAAAAGCAGCAAAGCGAAGGTAGGGTAGATTGCGTGGTAGAGACACAGAATTATATCTACATCTTCGAGTTCAAGCGTGATGGTTCGGCAGAGGAAGCCCTGAAGCAGATAGAGGAAATGGGCTACGCCAGGGAATATGCTGCAGATGGAAGAAAGATTTATCAGATAGGCTGCAACTTCTCATCGAAGACGGGAACCATTGATGGGTGGAAAATGAAGTAGCTGATCCAAAAACTACTTCGTTTTCCTCCTACCCGATTACCCGGTGTTCTTCGTGTGGGCAATGTGTGTTCGTCACTTGTCCATTTTCTGCAAATAATTAACGGATTGTTCCCTTAAAATATCTAATAGTTTCCTTTATTTCATTCTTTTTTATTAATTTTGTGAACGGAATAATAAATAATATATGATAAAGGTCAAATTATATATATTGAGTGTTTTGTTGCTGCTGGTTTCATGTACTGGAAATAAAGTCATAGATGAGCAGATAACTAGAGCAGATAGTCTGATGGAAGCCAATTCTGATTCTGCTTTAGTAGCTTTAGGTATGCTTGATAGCCTAAGAAAAAACAATCCCAAGATGAGTAAAGCTCAACAGATGCGTTTTGATTTGATTTATGCCAAAGGCATGAACAAAGGCTTTGTAGATTTTACTACGGATAGCGTGATGAAGCAAGTTGTAGCCTATTATAACCAGTATGGCTCGGCAAATGAGCGAATGCTGGCCTATTATCTGTTGGGATGTGCGTATCGTGATCTCGATGACTCTCCTGCATCCTTGGATTGCTATCTCCAGGCGACAGAGCAGGCTGATACGTTAAGCAGAGATTGTGATTATCATACATTGGCGAGAATTTATGGGCAAGTGGGAGATGCGTATTTAAGACAAAAAATGCCTTTAAACGCAAAGACAGCCTATCGAAAAAATGAAAAGAATTCTTGGCTTGCTAAGGATACATTAGAGGCTTTGATTGCTGCTGAAGCTCAGGTTAACTCCTCAATTATGTTAGAATCTCCTTCACAAGTTATAGAGCAATGTCTTGATGTATACAATAACTATAAGAAATTCGGATATCCCACAGAGGCTGCTCGTTCCTTGGGCGTACCTATGTCATCTTTGATTTTGACTAAGCAATATGCCAAAGACAAAAGATATATGGATATCTACGAAAGAGAATCTGGATATTTTGATGGAAAGTTGAATCCGAGCGTTAATTATGGCTCCTATTTTTATGCTAAGGGACTATATTATTTGAATATACATTCAGATTCTGCTAAAATGTGCTTTCTAAAATGCTCGAATTTGGCAAAAAGTGTAAATGCTAAACGATTAGCATTTGATGGTTGGTATAGATATTACAAACAGAAGAATCTTGTTGATTCGATTAAAATGTATGCAGATTTATTTATCCAGTATAGCGATAGTGTTAGAATTCAAAATGAAGCTGAAGCTATGTCCAAAACTAGTGCTCTGTATAATTATTCTCAATGGCAGAAAAAGGCAAAGGTGCAAGAAATTGAGAATAATAGGGCTCGTATTGTCATTCTTCTGATGATAGTACTGGTTATTGTGCTTATTATTGTTGTAGTTCTGTATGTCAAGAATTTAAGAAAAGAGAGGCAGATAAGAAAAGAGCAACTATTGTTTGTTAAGCAACAAATCTTGATGAAGGAGCAGGAATTGCAGAAAAGTCAGGAGGAGTTGGCTAAAATGAAGAATGAACTATCTTCAAAATCTTCGCTTGTGTTAGACAAGGAGAAGTCTATAATGATGCTGAAGGATGAAATAGAGGCATTGACTAATGATTGCCCACAAGACAACAATGAAAGTTATGCTGTCTTCCAGCAAAAAGCTATGGTGATTAAGTTTAGGGAATTGGCAGAAAAAGGTATAGAGCCTTCTTCTCGCCAATGGGATGCTTTGGATAATATTTTCGAATCATTTTTTAGGCAATTTAAACTAACATTAGAGAATAACCATAAGTTAAGCGAGAATGAGTATAGAATATGTATGTTGGTATGGTTGGGATTTACGCCTTATCAGATGAAGATATTGATGAATATGTCTTCGTCAAACATCTCGAACATAAGAAAGCGTTTGTCTAAAAAGTTATTTGATAGAGAGATGACAACGAGCAAATTTGATGATGAAATCCGTAAAATTCGGGTGGAAGGCTAATTTGTGAAATTGTGAAATCTTTAGCTATCTGTTTGTGTTTTAGTGTGTTGTATTCATAATTGTGAAATTATGAAATGTTAAAACTGGCAGATGTGATATGTGTAGTAGAAGAAAGTATTTATCTTTGCTGACAAAAAGCTTATGGTTAAAAGAGTTTTGATGTTTGCATGTCCTGATAGGAGAATGCAAGAAATAGAGTTCAATATGTTGGACTACTGCTTTAGATGTATGTTAAATTCAAAATATAAAAAAATATGAGAAAATTATTTTTGTTATGCTTGATAATACTTATATCCGTCACTACTATGGCGGAAAGCTATTCTGGTAAAATAATTTCTGGCAATAAACTGCAAGGACTGGCTGATGCAACAATTCAGCTTTTCAATAACAATGTGTTTGTTGGTGGATGCAAATCTAAAACTGATGGCTCCTTTAGTGTGAATACTTCCCAAAAGGCAACAAGAATTTCTGTCAGCTATGTGGGACTTGAGGCTTATACCAGAAAGGATAGTCTCGGACTTCCTGAGAACTTGGGTGTAATTGCATTGTCTACTCATAATGTTGGCTTAAAGGAAGTTACTGTCACGGGAACTTTAAAGCAAGAGACCTGTAACAAGGACATTTACCTTATCACCGACTCTATGCGCAAAGGCACGGCAAGCAGCGGACAGCTGTTGGAGAAAATACCAGGCTTTTTGCGTGATTGGGAAAATGACAAGTTGCGTGTGAATGGAGAAGAGGATATTGTACTTTTGGTAAATGACGTGGAAAAATCCTCAGATTATGCCATGCGCATAAATCCTAAGCGCATCAAAAAAGTGGAAATTACCTACAATCCAACAGGAAAGTATGAGGGAAGGAGAATGTTGCTGAACCTGTCTTTGTTCGATGATTATATTGGCTGGGACTTTGTGCCTTATACGAATTTGCAATATGGCAAAAACAATATGAATCAGGAAACCGTAGGTGAATCTTATACATATAGTGTGAATAAATTATCATTTAATATAACTTCGGCTTTTTCGAATGTTGTCAATAAGGAAAGTGATTCCTTCACTCGTATGTATGCGGATAATTATGAGAGAAGTTCTCAAGAATTCGATTCTGATATGCCAAATAAAATCGGCAAAAAACTGGGGTATGACATATCTCTTGGAGCAGAATATCAATTGGCTAAGGGGCATAGTCTTTCTTTTCAGACCAAAGGAACTTTTAATCAGTCCTTGGATTCTACCATGTACTTTATTACGGAGAAGGATAATGGGAATGTGGCCCAATATGAGCAATGGAATAGAGACAAATATTATTCCAACGACTATAATGTGGGATTGTTCTACCGTGGAAGTTTTGGAAAATTATATGTCAGCAGTGATTTGACTTACGACTATTATAATGTTAGGGAAAATAGAACTTATTGGAGTAATTCCAACTTGAGTGAAACCCCAACGTTGGGTGATAAAAATTATGTGTTTTATGATCTGAGCATCAGTAGAGCATTATCCAAACACTTCGATTTTTATGCAGACTATAATTTTGCGTGGAGAAAATATAATGATACGGATAGAAATACTGACGAGTTAAGCTATTGGTCTAAGAATACCCGACATTTTATGTTGGCGATGCTTACTTGGCATCCTGTGGGCAGTTTCTTTGTAAGCGGCGGTGCTCTTTGGCTTGGTAATTCTGATGATAATAATGTCGGGCATATAGCAAATTATTCCTGGAGCCCTATGGGACGTTTGTTCTACAAGCCTTGGCGTATCGTAACTATCAGAAGTAATTTCCATATTTCCGCAATGTATCCTAATTTGGATCAATTAACTGCTACGGAATACCAAATAGATTCAAAGATGATTCATGGTGGAAATCCGCTGTTGAAATCTTCAAAATTGACTTATGTGGATGCGACCATGAGTATAGATAAACTGTTTGACATTCTTTTTATGACTTTTTACAATAAAGACATGAATGAATTGCCTTATTATTCATTGTTGCCAACAGGTATGGTAAAAGAAAGTTTTAAAAATGCAGATTGGCATCGAATGATGTTCAGATTGGCAGGAAATTACAAACTTTTCAAAGATTGTAATCTTGGTGTAAACCTTTCTTATTTCCATGATGTTGCATCTGTAGAGGAAGGTATCAAGAGAAAAGGTGATATTTGGAAGATGTATATGCAAGCCAGGTATAAAATTAGCCCTTTGAAATTGAATGTGCAAGCATCTTACGATTTGAATTATGCTACAACTCCTACTTTGCAAGGTAAATATACGAAGCATCTAGGATATGCTAAAATAGTATTGAATAGATTGTTTTCAAATGGTAAACTTGAGGGGACTCTGACCGCTACGATGCCTGCCAATATTGGAAAGCGGAAGTTTGGATATGAATATCATTTGCCCTATTTTACAACTGTGACAAATTCTTCTAGAAATAGTACTTACGGTCCATACGTGGTATTGGGAGTTAAAATGTTCTTGCATGGCGGTAAGCAAGTGAGAATGAGACAAAATTCTTTCAATGTTGATGCAGAAAAATAATAAGGTAATGGATATTGATGCAAAATTAAAGGCAGTAGCCCTCAGCGATAATAAGTTGGGGGCTACTGCAAGGCAAGTTGGGAGCGAGCATTTACTTCTTTGTGATGAGTAATCATAATGATAAAACTCTTTTCTTCACTAAAACGATGACTTGTTTTTATTAACGGCTTTTCAATAGGGATAATGCATAGAGAGGCAGTATGGTGACATGCCTTATGGCATCATCGTCCTGCTTGTCAATGTAATCAAATGATCCAAAATTCTCTAAGGAACAACGGAAGGCTTCGGTGAGCTTTTTCTCTCTCATGAATAGCCAGAGACTCTTCATGCCGCCCTGGGTGCCCGATTTGATTTCGATAGGGGTAATCTTCATGTTGTGGATTTCCAGATAGTCTATCTCGGCAACACTCTTCCCCTTCTGCTCCCAATAAAACATCTTCTGGCGCTGGATGCATGGTTTGTAACGCATCATCTCGAGTCCGGCAACCATTTCTGTTACACCTCCCTTATTGACAAGTTCCTGAGGTGTGCCGGCTAAAATAAGTTCTATGAGCTGCTGAGACAGGTCGCCTTCCAGTTGAAGCACAGCTAACAGTAATCCTGGGTCCAGAAAGAGAACCTTCATGCTTTTCTCGTCAGCTTCCGCATCCAGCGGAATACCATTGCCCGAGGTAGCAACCACAGGAGTAACGATTCCCGCAAGTGTCAACAGGCGGAGGGCTTCTCTGATTTGTGAACTCTGATAATCTGCTGATATTTGCTTGTATGTCAACTTCTCTCCTGCCTGATGACAGATGCCACGCATCGTTGTGCGCAGTAAATCTGGGTTGACTCTCTTTTTATACTTGCTGAAATCATCTTCGTATGTCAGTATGATGTCTTCCTGGATGTTTCTGCATCGGTTGAAATCGTGTGTCTTGGTCCATGCCAGAACAGATTCCGGCATGCCTCCAACAAGCAGGTAGGTGCGGAAGTATTCCACGAGTTTATCATGGAAGGCTTGATCAAAAGACTGGTTTCCGTATGCTTCATTTCGGAGAAGGATGAGCCCTTCTTCGTGATTGGCATACAGAAATTCATCGAAAGTCATCGGATACATGAAGAGCGAGTGAATCCTTCCTACTCCAAAAGTAGGGAGTTCCTGAAGCGTAAATTCCAGAAGTGATCCTGCGGCTATGACATGCAGCTCTGGATAATCTTCCTTGAAGAAGCGTAGTGCCATGATGGCTTCTGGGCATTCCTGAATTTCGTCGAGAAAGAGAAGCGTCTTACCTGCTTCTACAGGGACATTGATATAACTGCTGATTTTTTTAGCAATCAATCGTACGTCAATATCCCCCTGGAAGAAGGTTTTGATAGCCTTGTTACGTTCGAAGTTTACCTCGGCGAAATACTCGAATTGCTTTCCAAAGTTTTTAACTGCTGATGACTTTCCAACCTGTCGGGCACCACGAAGCAGCAAGGGCTTTCGCATGGAATCTTCCTTCCAGGCGATGAGTTCTGAGTCTATGTTTCTATGTATATATTCTGTCATAATCGTAACTGTTTGTGTAACAGGTGCAAATATAGCGAAAATACTCAAATCCGAGAAATAAATCGCGTTAAAATACTCAAATCCGAGAAAAAAAAGATTCACCAACCTGTATCCGGCTTACAAACAGGAAATCCTCGACCTGGTCAGCGGGGGGACTGACTGGAAGTGTTATCCTGTGCTCAAAATTGCAGATTGCAGGCAAAATCTTCTAAGGTCGCTAAGAGGGGAAAAAATAGGTGGCAAGTGCATGGAATGGTGAACTTTTGCAGGCTAAGAATAAGAAAAGTTTGAATTTTGCATAAAAAATACGCTCAAACGCTAGCAATTTGCT
>USRA01000016.1 GCA_900557035.1 uncultured Prevotella sp.
TCTTCTCAGTAAATTTACCATCACGTGGTGCTCTAACGTCAGCGATTACGATGCTATAGAAAGCATAGTTCTTACGACCGCCGCGCTGCAATCTGATTTTTGTTGCCATTTTTAAAATCTAATTTTAATTTATTATTAATGAGGTTTGAATTTTATGCTGTCATCTCGTGACAGCGGGTGCAAAGGTACTACTTTTATTTGGTACCCACAAATTTTTCTCCTATTTTATAGGCTTTTTTAGCATTTCTTTTAAGAATCAGGGCTTTATCGGATGCGATCAGCGGCTCTAACCAGCTTTTCGTCATCATTTACGCCCTTATATGCCATTGCGACAAGTATCAGGCTGACGATTGGAAGACAGGCAGCAAACTCGAAGCCCATCTTGCCCTGAACCTCTGGAATTGGAATGATACCCAAGAGAATCAAGACATAATCTATCACCCACAGTACCTGAAGCAGCATGGTACATTTGCAGATACTCATCTGTATCTTGCGGTTCTTATAAAGGAATATCGTTACCAACGATAAGATTGCTGTTACGCTGAGCAGGACAAACAGAGGGATGCAGGTGGCAGAGATAGCAAAACCGCCCTCGCCTGTCACCACACCCAGATTGTAAACCATACTGTCTGTTCCCATTCCCTCTGGCTCTATACTGCCGATTGGGAAGAACAGCCCCAGCGCACATACAATAACAGCTAAAAGCAAAAACAGGGTTTGTTTACGCTGTATCATAGCTCTACCTGTCTTGTTTAGAGTTCATCCTCATCAGAAGAGTGAACTGGCATACTTGGATCACGCCAATAAATGCTCTTCTCTACAAACTCCTCTGTAGCAATCAAAGTTGGCTTTGGCAACTTCTCATAGAAACGAGAGATCTCAATCTGCTCACGGTTCTCGAAGACCTCTTCCAAAGAATCGTTGTAAGAAGCAAACTCAGAGAGTTTCTTGCTCAAGTCCTGCTTAATCTCAAGCGAGATCTGGTTAGCTCGCTTAGCGATGATTGCAACACTCTCGTAAATGTTATGCGTATCATCACAGAGATCCATGATGTTACGGGTAACTGTGTTAACTGGTGCTTTTGATTTCTTATAATCCATAATTTATAGTACTATATATATTATTCTATATTTATCTATCGTTTCCTACTAGTAAGCTGTGAGGGCATTATCTGTTGTCGCCTGCGAGCTTGTCGAGTGTATCCTCAGGATGTGCCTTCTCGAAAGCCTTGCACTTCTCGATATATTTCTCGGCAGTGGCACGCTCCTTGGAATCCGGATACTCATTGATGAAGCCATAGCATTCATCCTCAGCATCCTGATAGCGCTCCAGCTGCTTGCTCTCAACACTCATCTTCGCCAGTTCATACTTGCTCTTCATGATGAGTGTTGCAAATTCCTCGCGCTTGTTGCTGTAAGGATAATCCTTGAGGGCATTCTGCGCTGTAACGATGCAAGCCTCGTAATTGTTGCCGCCGCTGGTGCAGTTGCCGAAGTAAGTACCCATATCAAAGTACAGGCGTGCACTCTTATACTCCTTCTCTACCAGGAGATCCTGCAAGGCAAAGAGACGGTTGGTAGCCTGAGCCTTGAGATGAGCATCCGGGAAGAGGTCAAGGAACTCCTGGAAGGCTGAAATCGCCATATAAGTAGTACTCTGGTCAAGTCGAGGCTCCGGTGCATTCTGATAGAGGCTTTCGCCCACAAAGTACTTCGCCATCTCTGCATACTGTCCCTTCGGATAGCTGGCATAATATTTCTTGAAATACTCTGATGCCGTTTCGTAATCCTTCAAGCCATACTCAGCCATCGCCAACATATAAAGACACTCCTCGCCCTCAGTTGAACCCTTCTTGATGGTCACAACTTCCTGCAACAGAGGAATGGCACGAGAATACTTGCCCTGTGCAAAACACTGCTTGGCATACTCGTACTTATAGGTAGGTGTTGCTGCCTTATATACCTGATTATATTCGCTCGCACAGCCAGTAAGAAGCAATGCTACACTAGCTGCGATTAGTATTGATTTCTTCATATTATTACTTTTGTGGATGCAAAGTTACAGATAATTTGCTTATTATCAAAAGAAAAAATACATTTTTTCGCAAATAATTAATCTTTATAACGATTAATGCCGTTTTTTTTGTATTTTTGCACCCAAAAACAGAGATTATGGACTTTAAAATCACATCAGAATATCAACCGACGGGTGATCAGCCGCAAGCCATCCGACAACTCACCGAAGGCATCCAGCAGGGAGAGCCCGCACAGGTGTTGCTTGGCGTAACCGGTTCCGGCAAGACCTTCACCGTAGCAAACGTGATAGCCAACGTGGGTAAGCCGACTCTTATCCTGAGTCATAACAAGACGCTTGCCGCCCAGCTTTATCAGGAGATGAAAGGCTTCTTCCCCGATAACGCTGTGGAGTATTACGTTTCCTACTACGACTATTACCAGCCGGAGGCATATCTGCCAACCACGGATACCTATATAGAAAAAGATCTCGCCATCAATGATGAGATCGACAAGCTCCGTCTGGGTGCCGTTTCCGCTTTGCTTTCAGGCAGAAAAGATGTCATCGTGGTATCTTCCGTATCATGCATCTATGGTATGGGTGGACCAGTAGCCATGCAGGAAAACATCATCAAGATTCGCAGGGGACAGCAACTCGACAGAAATGAGTTCCTCAGGAAACTGGTAGATGCCCTCTATGTAAGAAACGACATCGAACTGCAGCGCGGCAACTTCCGTGTAAAGGGAGAAACGGTAGATATCTTCATGGCGTACAGCGACCATGTGCTGCGAGTAACCTGGTGGGATGACGAGATAGACAGCATCGAGGAGGTAGATTCCCTCACCTATCACCGACTCGCCTCCTTTGAAGAATATGAGATTTATCCTGCCAACCTTTTTGTAACCAGCAAGGAGCAGCAGGAAATCGCCATCAGAATGATACAGGACGACCTGGTGAAGCAGGAAGAATTCTTCAAGAGCATAGGCGATGGCATCAAGGCACAGCGCATCAAGGAGCGTGTGGAATACGATATGGAGATGATCAAGGAGCTGGGACACTGTTCGGGCATCGAGAACTATTCGAGATATTTCGATGGCAGACATGAAGGAGAGCGTCCATACTGTCTGCTCGATTTCTTCCCGAAAGATTTCCTACTGGTGGTTGACGAGAGCCATGTAAGCATTCCGCAGATCGGTGCGATGTATGGTGGCGATAGAGCCAGAAAGAAGAACCTGGTGGAATACGGTTTCCGGTTGCCTGCCGCCTTCGACAACCGTCCGCTCACCTTCGAGGAATTTCACAGTATGATTCATCAGGCCATCTACGTGAGTGCTACCCCAGCCGACTATGAGCTGAGAGAATCTGAAGGTGTGGTAGTAGAACAGCTGATTCGTCCTACCGGATTGCTCGATCCGGAGATAGAGGTCCGCCCAAGCGAGAACCAGATAGATGATCTGCTCGATGAGATTCTGACCAGAACCCACCGGGATGAACGTGTACTCATCACCACCCTTACCAAACGTATGGCTGAGGAGCTGACCGAGTTCCTGCTGAACCACGATGTAAAGGCTGCCTATATCCATAGCGATGTGGCAACGCTCGACCGCGTGAAGATCATGAACGATCTGCGAGCAGGTATCTATGATGTACTGGTGGGTGTGAATCTGCTCCGCGAGGGTCTTGACTTGCCTGAGGTATCGCTTGTAGCCATTCTCGATGCAGACAAGGAGGGATTTCTGCGCAGTCACCGTTCTCTGACCCAGACCGCCGGTCGTGCCGCCAGAAACGTGAACGGCAAGGTGATTATGTATGCGGATAATATTACAGACAGCATGCAGAAGACCATTGATGAGACTGCCCGCCGAAGAAGCATCCAGCTGAAATACAATGCCGATCATGGCATCACCCCTAAGCAGATTCAGAAGGCAATCACCTCTGCACTGCCTACCAGCAAGGAAGAGGCAGCCAATGGTGCCGCCAGCATCAGAAACATCAAGGGTGCCGAAGGTTTTCAGGGTGTTCTGGGTGCCGAAGGTTCGAAGCAACGGGTTTATATCGAACCGGATACAGCCACGATGGTTGCCGATCCTATCGTCCGCAGCATGAGCAAGGAGGAACTGGAGAAGAGCATCGCCAATACTACAGCCCTGATGAAGCAAGCCGCCAAGGGCCTCGACTTCATGCAGGCCGCCCAGTATCGCGACGAAATCATCCGATTGCAGAAGGAATTGGAAGAAAAAAATAATTAGTAATTATATACAAATGAGGGTGTGTCATAAGCCACACCCTCATTTTCTTTATTCGAAGGAAAGCTTCTTCAGGCGAGTACGTAACTGCTCGGCTTCGCTCTTCCTGATGGATAACTTGATGGTACAGGTATTGTCGAAAGTCTGATCCACGATGCGTGGATTCATCTCCTTCACGATTCTCATCACATCATTCATCATCGGATAGGTGAAATCATAGGTTACGATTTCCTCTACCTGCTGCGTTACCTCCTCACAATGCGCCAAGGCATCTATCGCAGCTTCACGATAGGCAACAATCAATCCGCTGGTACCCAGCTTGACACCTCCGAAATAGCGGATTACCACGATGAGAATATCCGTCAATTCGGCTTTCGTAATCTGTCCCAGGATAGGCTTTCCTGCCGTAGAAGAAGGCTCACCATCATCATTGGCGCGAAACTCCGTACGCTCCGGACCTAGCATATAGGCATAACAACAATGTCGGGCATCGTAATATTTCTTACGGTACCCGGCAACAATCTCCTTCACCTCGTCAACGGTCGTAACGTGGTGAGCAAAGGCGAGAAACTTACTCCTTTTCTCGGTGTAATATCCCTCGCCTACTGTATCTGATATAGTCTTAAATTCGTCAATCATTAATCCAACTTGTGAATAATCAATCCGCTACGCAACTTTGGCTCAAACCAGGTTGCCTTTGGCGGCATAATCTTGCCACTGTCTGCAATGTCCATAATCTGCTGCATGGTGACAGGATGCAAGGCAAGTGCCATCTTCATCTCGCCACTATCTACACGACGCTTCAACTCGCCGAGTCCACGAAGACCGCCCACGAAGTCGATACGCTTATCAGAACGCAAATCCTTGATGCCCAGAATATCATCCAGAATCAGACGGGAAGAGATATCTACATCGAGCACGCCGATAGGATCCTCCTCATCATAGGTTCCAGGCTTGGCAAACAAACCGTACCATTTACCATCGAGATACACGAGGAAAGAATGGAGAGCGGCAGGCTTCAGGATATCCAAGCCAAACTGCTCGATTGCTGCATCAACAGCAAACTTCTCATAGCATGGGATACCCTCCTCATCGCCAGACACATTCACATTAATCGCATCAATCTCAATAACTTCGAAGTTCTTGGTAAGAGCATCGAGGAACTGTTCTGATGTCAAGCCATTCAAGTCCTTCACTACTCGGTTGTAATCAAGGATGGTAAGCTGACTAGCCTGGAAGCAGACAGCCATGAAATAGTTGTATTCCTCCTTACCGGTATGGTTCGGATTCTGCTTTGCCTTCTCTGCGCCTACCAAAGCTGCGGCAGCCGAACGGTGATGACCATCGGCGATATAGAGGCTAGGCATCTTGGCAAATTCTGCGGTGATGGTTTCGATATCCTTGTCATCACTGACAATCCAGAACTGGTGACGGAAGCCATCAATCGGAGCGACGAAATCATACTCAGGCTCTGTTGCAGCATAGCGCATCAGAATCTCATTGAGCACCGGATTATCAGGATAAGCAAAGAAGACAGGTTCGATATTGGCATTGCAGACACGAACGTGCTTCATACGATCCTCTTCCTTGTCACGGCGGGTAAGTTCATGCTTCTTGATGACACCCGTCATATAATCATTTACATATGCACCCACCACAAGACCATACTGTGTCTTGCCATTCATGGTCTGTGCATAGATATAATACTGTTCTTTATCATCCTGCTTCAACCAGCCGTTCTCCTGGAACTTCTTGAAGTTCTCTGCGGCACTCTCATAAACACGAGGGTCGTACTCTGAGGTACCCGGCTCGAAGTTGATTTCAGGTTTAATAATATGATAAAGGCTTTTCTCGTTATCGCCAGCCTCGGTACGAGCTTCCTCTGAATCGAGGACATCGTATGGACGAGACTCAACTTGCTCTACTAAATCTTTTGGAGGGCGAATGCCCTTGAAAGGTTTTACTATTGCCATAATGTTATATTAAATTTGTCAAGATGAATAAAAACACGAAAAGCCCATCAAGAGTGCTTCAGTGAAAAAGCACTCTTCATGAGCTATATATTCGGGATGATTAATTACTTATTTACCTGGAACTTGGTGCAGCCATCTGCAAAGAACGCATTGATCTGCTTGGCTGCAGCAATACCAGCATTGATGTTAGCCTCGGCTGTCTGCGCACCCATCTTCTTAGGTGTTGAGAAGTAACGCCCCTCGAACTTGGCGAAGTCTGCATCAGCATCTGGCTTGATGTCGGTGATGAACTTCAAGTCCTCACGCTCAGCGAGAAGCTTCAGGAGCTCAGGCTCATTGATGACCTCCTTGCGGGCAGTGTTAATAAGAATACCACCCTTAGGCAACTGGTTAACGGTCTTGTAATCGATGCTCTTGATAGTCTCTGGAGTAGCAGGGATATGAAGAGAAACGATATCGCAAGTCTGGAACAGCTCATCCTGAGACTTTACGGCGTGAACACCTGCAGCCTCGATGACATCTGCAGGACAGAAGGCATCATAGGCAGACACTTCCATACCGAAGCCCTTGGCGATGCGAGCTACATTGCGACCCACATTTCCAAATGCCAGGATACCCAACTTCTTACCCTTCAACTCACAGCCAGCCTTGCCATTGTAGAAGTTACGAACGGCAAATACCAGCAAGCCGAATACCAACTCGGCTACAGCGTTAGAGTTCTGACCAGGGGTATTCTCGGCTACTACGTTGTGAGCAGTAGCAGCTGCCAGGTCGATATTGTCATAACCAGCACCAGCACGAACGATAATCTTCAGGTTCTTGGCAGCGTCGAGCACCTCGGCATCAGCCTTGTCAGAACGGATAATCATCGCATCCACATCCTTCACAGCATCGAGAAGCTGAGCCTTCTCTGTATATTTTTCGAGCAGAACGAGTTCGTTGCCTGCTCCCTCTATTTCTTTCTTAATGCCTTCCACAGCAGCCGCTGCGAATGGCTTTTCTGTTGCAACTAATACTTTCATACAAATTCAAAAATTAATGTTGTGCTTCAAAATCCTGCATAGCCTTGACGAGTGCCTGAACACCCTCCATGGTCTGTGCATTGTAGCAGCTGGCACGGAAACCACCAACAGAACGGTGACCCTTGATACCAACCATGCTGCGCTCTGTAGCGAAATCAAGGAATGGCTTCTCCAGCTCCTTGTACTCATCGTTCATCACGAAGCAGATGTTCATCAATGAGCGGGAAGCCTCTTCCACGGTACCCTTGAAGAGCTTGTTGCGGTCAATCTCTGTATAGAGAACCTCAGCACGCTCGTGAGCTCGCTTGTCAGCAGCCTCTACACCACCATTTGCCTTCAACCAGCGGAGGTTCTCCATAAGGGTATAGATAGGAACTACAGGAGGAGTATTGAACATACTGCACTTCTCTACGTGAGTACGATAGTCGAGCATGGTAGGAATCTCGCGAGGAGCCTTGCCGAGCATCTCATCCTTCACGATGATAACGGTAACACCAGCCATAGAGAGGTTCTTCTGAGCACCGGCATAGATGGCTGTGTACTTTGAAACATCCACAGGACGACTCATGATGTCTGATGACATATCAGAAATCAAAGGAACGTTCACGTCTGGATCCACACGGAGTTCGGTACCATATATAGTATTGTTGCTTGTGAGATGCAAGTAATCACAATCGGCTGGCACAGTGTTAGGAACCTGTGGATAGAAAGTGTAGTTGGCATCGGACGATGATGCGATCTCCACGACCTCACCAAAATGCTTTGCCTCTTTCATTGCCTTCTTAGCCCAAGTACCAGAATTAATGTAGGCAGCCTTCTTGATGAGGAAGTTGGCAGGAATCTGCATAAACTGCAATGACGCACCACCACCAAGGAAGATTACGGAGTAACCCTCAGGAATGTCAAGAAGCTCCTTGAAAAGGGAGACAGCCTCATCAACAACTGGCTGGAAATCCTTAGCACGGTGGCTGATTTCCATCAATGAAAGACCTGAACCATTAAAATCCAAAATCTGCTTTGCTGTGTTCTCAATCACTTCACGTGGAAGCATTGATGGACCTGCGTTAAAATTGTACTTCTTCATCTTGTTTAATTATTTTAGTTTTCTGACTATGCCATTCCTGTTAGCAGGAACAGTATAAGCGCAATCCACCCATATAGGCAACTGAGCAACCCTAATGTATGGATTTACGGATGCGAAATTACATATTTTATTTGAAACCACCAAATTTTCCTGCACATTTTTAGCGTTTTGGGCAAAAATCTTTCATTTTGTCAGTGCTTTTAACATATTTATCGCATATTTATGCCATAAATATCAATTTATAACCAGAAAAGCCTCCTCTGGAAACAAATTCCAAGAAGAGGCCTTCACCGGCATTAAAATCATCGCACTTCTTCCACGATGGTCTTTACGCCCTTAATTTTCTCACCCTTTACATTGTTGAGCACACTTCTCAACTTTGGTCGGGCTATCGCCGCATAGGCATAGCGGTCGTTGACATCAATCTTTCCGATTTCAGACGAGTTCAATCCGCCCTTCTTGCAAAGGAAGCCCAGGATATCGCCCTTACTGATCTTATCCTTCTTTCCCTTACCTATATATAAGGTAGCCATTTTTGGCTTTGCCGGCATCGGCAACTCCTCTACGGCAGGAATCTCGTACTCCTCTACCTCTGCATCAACATATTCAGGAATGTGCTCCTCCGGACCCAACAGGAAGAAAGCTCTACCCTGTGCCTCCCATCTTGCAGTACGACCCACACGATGGATATAGCCATCCTCGCTTTCCGGCATGTGATAATGGATGATGTTATCGATGTCTGGGATGTCG
Organism: uncultured Prevotella sp.; assembly: GCA_900557035.1. GTDB lineage: Bacteria > Bacteroidota > Bacteroidia > Bacteroidales > Bacteroidaceae > Prevotella. The sequence continues at coordinate 9,089 of USRA01000016.1, forward strand.
AGACCACGTGATGCGAGATCGGTGCTCACCAGGATATTGGCACTGCCATTGCTGAAACGATAGAGTGAAGCCTCACGCTCCTTCTGCTCCAGACCGCCATGGAAGAAAGAGGTAGAGAACCCCTGCTCCACCAGATACTTATTAGTGCGCTCTACGCTATCACGATAGTTCAGGAAGACGATGGTGCTCTGGTCGCCCAAACTGCGGAGCAACATACCCAGGCTCTCCAGCTTATCCTTCACCGGACTTTCCACCTTATATATATGTACACGTTCAGGCACCTGCTCCTCGTCCATCCGATAATCTATCTTCTCTACTCTGCCCATGTGTACGAAACGAGGAATCTCCTCTGCCTCGGTAGCAGAAAGCAGGAAGTGACGGCGTAAGCCAGGGAGCGATTTCACCAGACGGCTCATCTCATCCTGGAAACCCATCTCCAGACATTTGTCGAATTCATCAATTACGAGATATCTGATATGGTAACGGTTCAGATTACCCTTATCAAGATGATCGTTCAGACGGCCTGGAGTTCCGAAGACAATCTGTGGACGCACCTGCTTCATCACACGATGCTCATCCATTGTCGCACGACCTCCATAACAAGCCATGGCACGAAGTCCGCTACCCATATTCTTGAGTACGGTGGCAGACTGCAGCGCCAGCTCTCTACCAGGAGTCACCACAACAGCCTGCGGCTCGTCGTCGCCGGCATCAATGAGTTGCGAGAGCGGCAGGAGATAAGCCAGCGTCTTACCACTACCGGTAGGCGAAAGCACTACCACATCTCTATCGGTGTGCAGCACGGCCTGCATCGCATCCTGCTGCATATCGTTGAGTTCGATACCCAACTTATCTAAAATTCTATCTATCATTGTCTTTTGTTTATTGAAAAAGAGATTACCTTTTCTTCATGATTTTATCTATTTCATCAAACTCCTTACCCATATTCAGATTCAGATAGATGGTATAGAGCGGAAAAGCCCATTTAGACTGCTCATCAGGCTGAAGCTTTCTATATTTGACAAGATAAGGGAGTGCCTTCCTGTAATTGGCATCCACTTGTTCACGCACCTTTCTCGAAGTCTGCGAACTCTTATCCTGTTCCACTGCCATATTGAAGTAACAGATGCCTGCATTATAATATGGATCGGCAAGTTCCTCATTCACGGAGATAGCCTTATCGCTTACCTTGATGCACTCCTGGAGTTTGCTCTGCTCGAAGAGGATGTTGCTCTTGGCAACAAGATACGTATCACTGTCTGGCACAATGGTGAGAGCCTTGTCCACTACTGCCATCGCAGAATCCAGCTGATTGGTATCTACATAAAACTCCACGAGTCGTGGGAAGAAATATGGGAAGGTAGGCACCCGTTCGAATCCTTCCTTCAGCGATGCCAGATAACGCGCTGTATCCTTCTCCAGATAATAGGTTTCGGCAAGATACTGCAACATATAGTTGTAATGCACGGTATCTTTCAGCGCTACATAAGAATGATGCAGCGTTGCCTTGGGATCCTTCATCTTATAGCCGGAATATACGGCATAATAGGCTGCCAAAGGAAGATGCTTATCCTTCTGGCTGTAATCATACGACTGGAACAACGGCTGGTTGGCACAATCTATATAACGGTCGAAGAACTTATAGGAATCGGCATACTTCTTCTTACCGAGGAACCACAGACCACCATTAAAGAGATTGGTGCGGATATGGGAAAGATAATCAGCATGCTGCTTACGGAATTCGATTTCCACCTTTCCCTTTTTATTAGGAACCATCTCTACAGAATCAAACTGCTGCGCAATCTCAAAGAGCTGTCGGGTGAAATTGAAGAGCTGGGCAGTATCATACTTCTGCTTGAGATAGAGCTTTTCGTTACCCTGCTCGTATTGCTTACGTACGGCAGCAAAGTAGAGGCTCCAGATTTTCTTGTTGTTCTGATTGGCAGAATCAGCCAGAAGTTTCTGCATGCTTGCCTGCGCCTGAGGCAGGTTCTTGCCCGACTTCACCTGATCCTTCGCCAATTGTATTTCCTTCTTCTGGGCAAAGCCCGCTGATGGCACAAGAAGGAGCATCCACAATATGGCACTCGCCAGGTTGCGGAAAAACGGATATTCCCATTTACTACTATATCCCGATATTTTATGTCTCAATCTATTATTTATTTCCATAATCATAATAGTACCAATATGTGTTGCTGTATGTATCGCGGAGAACAGACTGGCGTTCTACCGGATTGCTATATTTACGCTCCATCGACTGATAATCGGCAAAATCGGCATCCATCACGTTGTCGTGAAACTCTACGATAGGATGCGTACGAAGATGACAATAGAGCAAAAGAGCTTCTTTGTAATGAGTTGGCAGCTTGGTCAAATCATAATACTTAACCAGCTTGCTGACAAATGCATCGAGCTTCTTATCCAACAGAAGCGCACAAAGCTCGTACTCCTTCGAGAGGCGATACTTCAGGCGATGTTTCTTCATCCAGGGCGATGTGCCATACATCCACACCGGAGCCTGCCACATCAATGCCTTGACGGACGTGCCATTGATATACATCGACTGGCTGCCACCTACCAATGGATAGGAGAAAAGACGACTGCCCAGCTCGCCCGTTCTGTAAAGACAGGCTATACGGAGCATCGTAAGCGACGAATCAGTCTGAAGGGATTTCTCTCCCACCTCTAAAGCTTTTTCATACTGTTTTTCTTTCATCAGATGTTCCATCTTCATTCTTTCGTGAAAGAGGCGATCATTGTTGGTGATGAAGATAACTGCCAGCATCATCAGGACAAGCTGGAAGATGTTCACCCATGAGTAATGCGAGAGCCAACCGAAACTATGTGGCTCCTGCTCAAGAGGTTCCAACTGTCTGACCACCCACATCACGCCTCCCCAGACCAGCAGACTGAAAGGCAGGACAAGCCACCACCAACCCAACGACAAGCTAGTATCTACATGGGTAGGCACATCGGCTATCAGGGCCAGCAAAAGGAATGAAGGGAAATAAGTAAGTCCGTGGAAGCGGCGCTTCACACGGGTCACCGCATATGCTCCCAACTGCAGCAGAAAGCATACAAAGGTTACAAGCAGCGGTGCAAGCGTATAGAAATAATCCGTCTTACCTTCTGATAAGACATGCTGCGCCACGGCTAGAATGTCTGCCTGGTAACAAGCCAGGAATGTATAAGCAAAAACTAAAAAAATGATAGCACAGGCGAAGCGCATCTTCGCCGTGCTATTCCTTTTATGATCCATATATCTATGTTTAATTTTTCTTGAGCACCAGTGCCGAACGGGCTGGCAAGTAGAGCTTCAACCACTCCTTGCGATCGTTCACATACACAGGGTCATAGCTGGTGAGGTGGGTCATCTCGTCATCGTTCAGACCATTGCCACCAAACGCCTTGTTGTCGGTATCGAGTACCACACTATAAGCACCGGTTGGTACCAGGAATCCATAGTCGGTAAACGAGCGGGTTGGCGAGAAGTTGAAGACGAAGAGCAGGTCGCCTCGCATATAAGCGAGTACCTGATCGCCATCATTGTGCCAGATTTCAACAACTGGTGTCTTGTTAAAGTTCTTTTCACTCTTAATTGTCTTGAGCATCTCCTTGTCGAAGTCGCCGAGATAGTGATAGCAGAGTTCCTTGTTATCTACCAGATTCCACTGTCTGCGAGCATACTTATAGCTCCATCCGTTACCCTCGCGAGGGAAATCAATCCACTCTGGATGGCCGAACTCATTACCCATGAAGTTCAGGTAGCCACCATTGATGGTAGAAGCTGTAGCCAGACGAATCATCTTGTGCAAGGCAATGCCTCGGTGAACCATATCGTTTTCATCACCCTTCTTGAAGTGCCAGTACATATCAGCATCTATCAGGCGGAAGATGATGGTCTTGTCGCCTACCAATGCCTGGTCGTGGCTCTCGCAGTAAGAGATGGTCTTCTCGTCGGCACGGCGGTTCTTGATCTCCCAGAAAATGCTGGATGGCTTCCAGTCTTCATCCTTCAATTCCTTGATGGTCTTGATCCAATAGTCTGGAATATTCATCGCCATACGATAGTCGAAGCCATAGCCGCCATCGGTAAACTTGGCAGCTAATCCAGGCATACCGCTCACCTCTTCGGCAATGGTGATGGCATTCTTGTTTACCTCGTGAATCAGACAGTTGGCAAGGGTGAGATAGCAGATAGCGTTATCATCCTCATGACCATTGAAGTAGTCACCGTAATTGCAGAATGCCTCTCCCAGACCGTGGCTATAATAGAGCATGGAGGTTACTCCATCGAAGCGGAAACCATCGAAGTGGTATTCGCTGAGCCAGTACTTGCAGTTGCTCAGGAGGAAGTGCATCACCTCATCCTTACCATAGTCGAAGCAGAGGCTGTCCCAAGCTGGATGCTCATGTCTGTCGCCAGGATAGAAGTACTGGTTAGGATCACCGGCAAGATTACCGAGACCTTCCATCTCATTCTTCACTGCATGAGAGTGAACGATATCCATGATGACAGCTATGCCATTCTGATGAGCCGTATCGATGAGATCCTTGAGCTCCTCAGGGGTTCCGAAACGGCTGCTGGCAGCAAAGAAGCTACTTACGTGATAGCCGAAGGAACCATAATAAGGATGCTCCTGGATAGCCATGATCTGAATGCAGTTATAACCATCCTCAATGATACGTGGCAGCACCTTCTCCTTAAACTCGGTGTAGGTACCCACCTTCTCAGCATCCTGTCCCATTCCAATATGGCACTCATAGATGAGCAGCGGAGTGGTGCTAGGCTTGAAGGTTTTCTTCTTCCACTTGTAAGGCTCAGGGCTCCATACCTGCGCAGAGAAAATCTTGGTCTGCTCATCCTGAACCACACGGTTAGCCCATGCAGGGATACGCTCGCCTTCTCCACCTTCCCAGTGCACCTTCATCTTGAAGAAATCACCGTGCTTCATTGCCTTTTCCGAGAGTTTCAACTCCCAGTTGCCGGTACCCTTGATACGCTTGGCACGATACTTTGGGCTTTCCTGCCAGCCGTTGAAATCTCCGATGAGATAAATATCAGTAGCATTTGGCGCCCACTCGCGGAACACCCATCCCTTCTCCGTCTTATGCAATCCGAAGTAGTCGTATCCGTTGGCGAAATCGCTGAGCGAAATCTTGCCGTTACGGGTAAGCTGGTTGAGTTTCCAGAGCGCATGCTCATGTCTTCCTACGATAGCAGGCTCAAAGTCTGCCAGATATGGATCGTTCTTCACGAGTCCAATATGTTTTGGGGCAGCAGCCTTCACGGTTTTCTTGGTAGCGCACTTGGCGGTTGCCTTGCAGGTAGCCTTCTTGGCTGTTGTCTTCTTTGCTGTAGTATTTTTAGCTGAAGTTTTCTTTTCTGTTGCCATATATCATGATTTTAGATGGTTCTACTATTTTATTAAGGTTTTTAAGCCTTTACCTTGAAGATAGCCTTATGGATATCACCCTTGCCGATGCATGGCTGATGACCGTCCTGTGGGAAGAAGATGGCAAACTGACCTGGCTTGCAGGTTACCAGTGTCTGAGCCTTCACACCAGGATATACGGTACAATCGTTAGCCTCGTCGTACTCCACTTCCGGGAGATTCTTCACTGGAGAATATCCGTAGGTTTCCTCTGTATTCAAAGGAATCTGAATATCTATCATCTGGCGATGTGCCTCGATGGTAGCTTCTTCCTCGGTCTTGCCGTGAGCTACAGCGATATTCACAAAGAGATCATCACCCTGGATAGGATGCTTGCCTGTCTCCAACTTAGTGAGATCATTCTCGTTGATAAACTTCACTACTTCTGCGAAGAGTGGATTAAGAGAAACATATTTCTCCAAATTGTCTAATGTATCAATTACCATAGTATATTGAATTTTGTGATTGATTTTTTTTTTAAAGTTTATATTCTAGGAAAGCATAGAAGCAGATAAGTGTTTAATTGCCTCCAGATTGATTGATGATTCAATTCCTGGCAGGAAGTTTAATCCTCAAATCGCTTTCCGTTCTCATATACACCCTTGGCAGTAACCTGACCATTGCGGTCTTTCTCTACGAATCTGCCATCGCGTGCATCCTTCTTATAGTTGCCCTCGAAGCGCTTGCCGTCCTTGTTCTCCTCGATACAGAAACCCTCGCGCTTACCATTGTGATAGATGCCCTTGAAGCGGTTGCCGTTGGCGTAATGTATCACCACGTTGCCGTCCACATATCCTTTCTTGAACTCACCTTCAAAGATGTCACCGTTCTTCTTGGTCAACTTTCCCCTGCCGTTCTGCAGGTCGTCTTTCCAGCTGCCAACATAGATGTCGCCATTCTTCCATACGAAAGTACCCTGTCCGGAACGCTGGCCATCCACAAACTGTCCGGTGTATTTCGAACCGCTGGCTGAGCGGAAAATACCTTCACCGGTACGCTCACCCTGCGAATAATCACCTTCATAGATATCGCCGTTATGAAATTTGTAGATACCCTTACCGTCCTGGATATCATCCTTCCAGTCGCCGATATAGGTATCACCGTCAGCATATTTAAAGGTACCCTTTCCTGAGCGCTGGTTATCTACCCACTGTCCATCATAGGTGGTTCCATCTCCCCAGTCAAAGAATCCATTGCCATTCTTCATGTCGTTCATCCACTGGCCTTTGTATTTGGCACCGTTGGAATAAGTATAGGTACCCTTTCCCTGTCGCTTATCCTTATACCAGTCTCCGTCATACTTATCACCATTGTAATAGTACATCACGCCATGTCCGTGCTGGAAATCGCGGAACCAGAGTCCCACATACTTATTATTGTTCTGGAAGTAATAGGTGCCCTTGCCGTGCTGCTGGTCCTGCAGCCACTGTCCTTCGTATCTCTCGCCATCCGAGAAAGTATATACGCCATATCCGCTGCGCTTTCCCTTGACGTAGGCACCCTCGTAAGTATCACCATTCTTATATATGGTAGATCCCTTACCCTGTGGCTTGCCGCTTACCATCTCTCCCTTATACTGGCCGCCATCACGGGTAATGCAGCTACCGAGCGAGATTTTCTGCGCCGACATGGCAATAGGCGAACATGCCAGCATCATCGCCAGCATCATCTGCTTACCTGTAAGCAAAAACGTGCTTACAGAAAAATATCTTATAGAATTGTTTTTCTTATCATTCATGTCGTTTATCATCATTTTGATTTCGAAAAGAACTGGTATCACAGCCATTCCCGGGCCACATGATTGCGAGTCCAGAACGGAGTTTGACCGATTCCGAACCGATATATTCGATTCAATCCCCAAAAGTAACGCTTTTTCGGCAAACTACCAAATAGATTAAGCAAATTTAAGGGAAAAAGAATAAAAATAAGATTTCCAGAAAAAAAACATCTTCCGGATACAATAAAACGGAAAATCAGCCGTTATTAGGCAAATATAATGATAATACCATCAAACTAATCAAATAAAATAAGATTATGATATTAAACTGCGCTATCATAGATGAAGATCCTGAGGCTTTGGCTTTGCTGAAGCATTATGTTGAGGAAACACCATCCCTCAAACTTATCGGCGCGTACCACAACGCCATCGAAGCTGTAGATGGAATCCACCACAGCCATCTCGACATTCTGTTTCTTGCCATCCACATGCAGCAGATCAGCGGGCTCGAGTTTGCCAAGCTCGTGCCAATGAACGTGAAGATTATCTTCACCACCGCATTCAAGGAGTATACCATCGAAGCATACAAGGTGAACGCCTTCGACTATCTGGTCAAGCCTATCCTTTACGGAGACTTCATGCAGACATGCCAGAAGGTATTCGATCATTATATGCAGAACGATGCCTACAACCCCATCAAGCGCGATGGCTTCGTAGTGGTGAAGAACGAAAGCAAATACACCAGGATTCCTTTCGAGAACATACTCTTTATCGAGAGCGTGAAAGATTACGTGAAGTTCCACATGGCGGACGGACACAACATCATGACCCTGGGCAACCTGAAACGCCTGGAAGAGAAACTCCCACGCGAGAAGTTCAGAAGGGTGCACCGCTCTTTCATTGCCAATCTAACTAATTTCGACTACATCCAGAACATGAAGGTCATCTATGGCAAACTGGCGGTGCCTATCTCTGACACCAACAGGGATGATGTAGTGAAATTCGTAGAAGAACACGGAATCAACTAACAGATCTGCAGTGGGGATGTAACAAATATTCTAGCATCATGTGCGATAAGGAATTCGAGATCGCGGAATCCCCAAAGCACACTGATGCAAGGCATTCCGCTGTTCTTGGCGGTCATGACATCCACATCACTGTCGCCGATATAGACAGCACTTTCCCTATCGGCATTCATCTGGCGCAAAGCCTCATTTACCGTATCTGGGGCTGGCTTTTTCTGAATATCCTCACGCTCACCTATAGCCACATCTACCAAGTCGCCAAAGAAATGGCGGCAGAGGGCTTGGGTGGCAGCATAAAACTTATTGCTCACCACGGCAATATTCTTGCCTCTATCCTTCAATTCCTGTAACATTTCCATCACACCCGGATAAGGCTGCGTGGTATCAAGATTATGCATCATATAGTGCTTGCGGAAATCGGCAAACACCTGTTCAAACTTCTCATTTTCCAAACCATCCGGAATGGCACGTTCCATCAATTTCTTGATACCGTTTCCAACAAAGCGGCGCACTTCATCTACGGTTCGCTCAGGAAAGCCATTCGTCTTGAGGGCATAATTGCAGCTCGCAGCCAAATCGCCAAGGGTAGAAAGCAAGGTACCATCCAAGTCGAAGATATAGGTGTCGAAATTAAACTGAGCATGAGGCGGCATCTTCTTCACACGGAACTCACCACCATGGAGGATACAGACATCCTTGGAATAAAGGCGGATCTCATCCGGACCGCTAACCGCATAGCGGTTGGCTTTCTCCTCCTCATCATGGCCATAGGCCAAGCCTGTTCCCATGGTGCGATTCTCACCAAACTCCCATCTCTTGAACTGATGGGTCCTGGCATCCACTACCACATATTTATACTCCAGCGGAGCCTCCAAAGCCTGCACGTTGACAGAGAGCACCCAACTGGTTCCGCCCTGATGAATCATCGGGAGATAATGGTCGGTATTCCACTCGCCCAAGGTAGGATGATTACCCAGCAGTGCCACAGCCTCACCCTCGTGAAGATGAGGAGCAGAAACCTTGAAAATCACGGTCTGCTCGAACAGAGGCAGTTTGGCAGCCTCACTACCCGTCCAGACTACCGGAGCCGTATAGTTGATGAAAGCGCCCTGCATCTCGTTCTCATCATCCAGCCAGAAGTCGGACAGGATATAGTTTCTATTCGCCTCATACACATAGGCTCTAGGAGAAGCAACAGATTCCCTGCGCACCACGTTTCCCTCGGCATCCACCACCTTATAATAATAGGCTACAGCCACAAAGGGATGATGACGGTTTTCCAAAGTATGGGTTTCAGCCATCCAATGATAACCGTCCAAAGTGTTCATCGCCAGATCTACCACCTTCCGCTTTCCGTCACGTGCGAAGAAGGTGATATCGGCATGCAAGGACTCCCCCCACTCTGCCTTGTATGATATTGTAAATTTCATTCTCATATCATCAATCGTTTTAATATGTCAATATTCCTCAGTTTCTATGATGCAAAGGTAATGAAAATCTTCATACCACGGATAAAGAATCAGCGAATTAACCTATTTTAATTGACTACGCTTTGCTATTTGGCATTTTTACTGTACTTTTGCACCAAAATGTTTTAAGAATAGAAAATGTTTCAAGAAGAATAGAAAATGTTTTAAGTAGATAAAGAAAATGAAGAAAAAGAAAACAACTTCTAAGTTTTACCTCTATGGCGCCATCGGCTGCATCGCCGTCATCGCCATCGCAGGCTATCTCTACTGCTTCTCATCATTCTCGAAAAGCAGCGAAACCAAGTATGTATATATCGACGCCGATGACAACATCGACTCCGTATATAATAAGGTGCAGCCTATCGCCAAGAGCATTCCGATGCGGGCATTCCGCACACTCACCCTTCATTCCGGCTATGCCGAGCACATCCGCACCGGTAGATACGCCATCCATCCCGGAGACGGAGCACTCAAGGTCTGGCGCCACATGAAGAACGGTTTGCAGGAACCAGTCAACCTCACCATACCTTCCGTACGCACCATCGACAAGCTCGCCGTGGAGCTGAGCAAGAAACTGATGCTCGACAGCACAGAAATCAAGAAGGCACTTACAGATGAGGCTGTTTGCGAGAAGATGGGCTACGATACCGCCACCATCGCCTGCATGTTTATCCCTAACACCTACGATATCTACTGGAATGTATCCATCGAGAAATTCCTGGAACGCATGAAGAAAGAGAGCGACAAGTTCTGGAACTTTGAGCGCACGGAGAAGGCCAAGACGATGAAGCTCACCCCTAACCAGGTGATTACACTTGCCAGTATCGTGGATGAGGAAACTGCCAACAACGGCGAGAAACCGATGATTGCAGGTATGTATTACAACCGACTGATGCTGCGCAATGCAGAGTATCCGGAAGGTATGCCACTGCAGGCTGACCCAACCATCAAGTTCGCCTGGAAGCGTTTCGAACTGAAGCGTATCTACAACAACCTCCTGTACATCAAGAGCCCATACAACACCTACAAGAATCCAGGTCTTCCTCCTGGTCCAATCCGCATACCATCGGTTGCCGGCATTGATGCCGTACTCAATCATGTAAAGCACGAGTATCTCTATATGTGCGCCAAGGAGGATTTCAGCGGCACCCACAATTTTGCCCGCACCTATCAGGAGCATCTGCAGAATGCTGCAAAATATTCCAAGGCACTCAACGAAAGAGGAATCAAGTAAACGACATATCAGAAAACTTGCAAAATGACAGACATTTTGCAAGTTTTCTGTTTTTTATTTGGTAGTCTCCCTAAATTGTTGTAAATTTGCAGCATTAAACTTTCCATATAAAATAATTTATTACATGAACAGAACGATTATTACAGTAGTGGGCAAGGATACAAAGGGTATCATCGCCAGAGTTTGTACCTATTTGGCAGAGAAAGACGTCAATATCTTGGATATCTCTCAGACCATCGTGCAGGAGTACTTCAACATGATGATGATTGTTGACATGGGTAAGATGAATACATCTTTCGAGACTGTTGCCGATGAACTCGCTGATCTTGGCAAGAGCATTGGTGTTCAGGTAAAATGCCAGCGTGAGGAAATCTTCAACATGATGCACCGCATCTAAGTTTATCACTTTTTAAATCAATAGAAGGAATATGATCAATATATCTGAGGTTATCGAAACCAACAAGATGATTGAGCAGGAGAACTTCGACGTGCGCACCATCACCATGGGTATCAACCTCCTGGATTGTGCCACTTCAGATCTCGACCAGCTCTGTCAGAACATTTATAATAAGATTACCCGCCTCGCCAAGGATCTGGTGAAGACCGGTGAGGACATCTCTAAAGAGTATGGTGTGCCTATCGTAAACAAGCGCATCTCTATCACTCCTATCGCACTCGTAGGTGGTTCTGCCTGCAAGACTACCGATGACTATGTGAAGATTGCCAAGACTCTCGACAGGTGTGCCAAGGAGTTGGGTGTCAACTTCCTCGGTGGATACTCTGCCATCGTAAGCAAGGGTATGAGCAAGAGCGATGAGCTTCTCATCCGTTCTATCCCTCAGGCTATGGCTCAGACCGATTTCATCTGCAGCTCTGTAAACGTAGGTTCTACCAAGACCGGTATCAATATGGATGCTGTACGCCTGCTGGGCGAAATCATCAAGGATACAGCCGAGGCTACCAAGGATAATGGTTCTTTGGGTTGCGCTAAGCTCGTGGTTCTCTGCAATGCTCCTGATGATAACCCATTCATGGCTGGTGCCTTCCATGGTGTTTCTGAGGCAGACGCTGTTGTCAGCGTTGGTGTCAGCGGTCCTGGTGTAGTTAAATATGCATTAGAGAAGGTGAAGGGCGAAAGCTTCGAGGTTCTCTGCGAGACTATCAAGCGTACTGCTTTCAAGATTACCCGTGTAGGTCAGCTGGTTGCTAAGGAGGCATCACGCCGCCTGAACGTACCATTCGGTATCATCGACCTTTCATTGGCTCCTACTCCAGCCATCGGCGACAGCGTAGCTGATATTCTGGAGTTGATAGGTTTGGAGCGTGCTGGTGCTCCAGGTACAACCGCAGCACTCGCACTCTTGAACGACCAGGTTAAGAAGGGCGGTATCATGGCTTCTTCTTATGTCGGCGGTTTGAGTGGTGCCTTCATCCCTGTTTCTGAAGACCAGGGTATGATCAATGCCGTAGAGGCAGGTGCACTTACCATCGAGAAGCTGGAGGCAATGACTTGCGTTTGCTCTGTAGGTCTGGATATGATTGCCATCCCTGGCGATACAGCAGCTACCACCATCTCTGGTGTCATTGCAGATGAGGCTGCCATTGGTATGGTAAACCAGAAGACTACTGCCGTCCGCATCATCCCTGTTGTGGGTATGAAGGTAGGTGATACTGTAGATTTCGGCGGTTTGTTGGGTTATGCTCCAATCATGCCGGTTAATCAGTTCAGCTGCTCTGATTTCGTAAATCGTGTAGGTCGCATTCCTGCTCCTATCCACAGCTTTAAGAATTAAGACATTTAAAACTTTCCATATCGTTTGGGGGAGGCATCAGTCTATCATGGCTGCTTGCTCCCCCTTTTTCATATGCTGGCTCTTGCCAGTCCATCGGAGAATAATATAGAATTTATTATAGGAGGATTTTTCAACCGTATAGGGCAAAATTGTTTTTAAGACTAGAAGAAAGTTCCGTTCAAAACTATTGAACGGACATTCAGAACTATTGAACGGACATTCAAAACTATTGAACGGAGATTCAACGTCACAGAACGAAGCTTTCTACTAACTCTAGAAACATTTTCCTTTAAAGGTAGAAAGTAATTTCCCTAGCACTTGCAGCTACTTTTCTATACTGGCACCAAACTGCAGCACATACTTGATCTGCTTGCCGGCAACATGAGAAGGATTCTTCCATTTACCACCCAAAACCAGAATAGTAGCTGACTGATGAGCAGGAACAGCATCTACTGCCTGCTGCAAAGTCATGAAATTACCCCTACCCTCGGCACTTACCACATAATCATAATGACGAATGTGCTTCTTCAGCGCAGGAACCTGCTCGGCCAAGGCATCAGCCAATGCATTAGCTACCACATGCGCACCATAGACATTATAATGGGTGTTATCTTTTTTACCCTTTGGAACCTGAGGATTCTCGCCTGGCATAAACCACATGTGAAGCTTTCTGCTACCTTCGATACCCATCTTGGTTTCAATGTCGTGGGTAATCTTGGTAGCATCCACGAATGGCACATTCAATGCCTTGGCTACATGGCGTGGAGCTACGACATAAGCTCCGTGGGTATCTATGAGCGTATCACTGTTGATGAGTTCTTTGCCATCATATTGTTTGTCACGTAGTTTCTCGTCGTTATCATTCTTCAAATCCTCAGAATAATAGCAGCGGCGAACCACACTGTTCAGAAGCACAGGGATGCCCCCCTTCTGGCGGGTTTCGTTTACATACTTGGCGAGATGCGCATCAAAGGTACCGCCAGGCTCGGTATAACGATCAGAGAAATGCTTCTCATCATTATGACCAAACTGGATCAGGACATAATCGCCTGGCTGCATCTTATCAAGAATCTTCTGCCATCTTCCCTCATCCAGAAAGCTCTTGGAGCTTCTGCCGTTTACCGCATGGTTGTCAACGATAATCTGATCGTCGAAGCAACCTTGCAACACCATGCCCCAACCACGTTCCGGACTCGTTTTGTACCATTGCTTTTCGGCAGCGGAAGAATCACCAATAACGAAAATAGTAGTTTTCCTGGAACTGGAAGTCATCATCAGCACCAAGACAAATACAGACAAAAAAGTTATTATTCTTTTCATTGTTTTATATAGTTTGAGTTTTTAAATGTTTCTAGCCCTAAAGCTAATAAAAATCCGCCTCCTATGCAGAGTTTTCACAAATTCATACACAAGAGAACGGACGTAATGGTAAATATATACGGTAGAAAAACCTTATACCAAAATAGTATAGCCTTTATTATTTCTTAACGACAGCGATGAGCTCCTCTGCAGAAACCAAAGTCTGCTCACCACTCTCCATATTCTTCAATGTAACCTTGCCAGCAGCCATCTCATTCTCGCCAGCGAGAACTACGAATGGAATCTGCTTCGCGTTGGCATAGCTCATCTGCTTCTTCATCTTCGCCTTGTCTGGGAAGATTTCAGTGCGGATACCAGCTGCACGAGCGGCAGTCACGATAGGAAGACAATAGGCAGTCTCTTTCTCACCGAAATTGATGAAGAGCACCTGAGTAGAATTGACCGCCTCCTTTGGATAGAGATCGAGAGCATTGAGCACATCGTAGATGCGGTCGGCACCGAAACTGATACCTACTCCACTCAATCCTGGCAAGCCAAAGATACCGGTAAGGTTGTCGTAACGACCGCCACCGGTGATACTGCCCATAGGAGTATCAAGCGCCTTCACCTCGAAGATGGCACCAGTATAATAGTTCAAGCCACGAGCCAAAGTAAGATCAAGTTCAATCTCATTGTTCAAACCTACAGACTTCAAAGTATCAAGGATAAACTTAGTTTCCTCTACACCCTTCAATCCGATTTCAGAACCTTCGAGCACCTTGGAAATCACTTCAAGCTTCTCATCATTAGAACCAGACAATGAGATGATTGGCTGCAACTTCTCAATTGCTTCTTCAGAGATACCATCCTTGCGCAGCTCCTCGTTCACATTGTCAAGACCAATCTTGTCGAGCTTATCGATAGCCACGGTGATATCTACGATTTTCTCTGCCTCGCCAATAACCTCAGCGATGCCGGTAAGGATCTTGCGGTTGTTGATCTTGATGCAGACACGCACACCAAACTTGGTAAAGACTGTATCTACAATCTGCATCAACTCAACCTCGTTGAGAAGAGAATCAGAACCAACCACGTCGGCATCGCACTGATAGAACTCACGATAGCGACCCTTCTGTGGACGGTCGGCACGCCATACTGGCTGAATCTGATAGCGCTTGAAAGGCATCTGCAACTCATCACGATGCTGCACTACGTAGCGTGCGAAAGGCACGGTAAGATCGTAGCGAAGACCCTTCTCGCAGAGCTTTGCAGCCAACTTGAGTGATCCGAGCGAATGAATATCCTCATCGCTCACCTTATTCATATAGTCACCTGAATTCAAAATCTTAAAGAGCAGCTTGTCGCCCTCCTCGCCATACTTACCCATCAAGGTCTGAAGGGTCTCCATGGCAGGAGTCTCAATCTGCTGGAATCCGTAAAGGGCATACACATCCTTGATGGTATTGAAGATGTAATTACGCTTTGCCATCTCAACAGGACCGAAATCGCGGGTACCCTTTGGAATACTTGGTTTCTGAGCCATTTATTTATGTTAAATATTAAATGTTAAATGTTTAATGCCTAGTGCTATGCTCACCCTTAAGCAAACATCATACACCAAACATTAAACACTATCAAATTATTTACGAACAATAGTCTGAGCGCGGTCTGGACCGATAGAGATGATACCAATCTTGGTCTCAAGGAACTCCTCTACGAATGCAATGTAGTCCTTGAATTCCTGTGGGAACTGATCCTCAGAAGTAAACTGAGTCATATCCGTCTTCCATCCCTTGAACTCCTTGTAAACAGGCTCTACGTTATCAATCTCGTAAGGGAAATCTGTAGTAACAGTGCCATCAGGCAACTTGTAAGCCACGCAAGCCTTGATGGTATCGAAACCATCGAGCACGTCGCTCTTCATCATAATAAGCTCGGTTACACCGTTTACCATAACAGAATACTTGAGCTGTACGAGGTCGCACCAGCCACAACGACGCTCACGGCCAGTAACAGCACCGTACTCATGACCGAGGTCACGGATCTTAGCACCAGTCTCATCGAAAAGCTCTGTTGGGAATGGACCGGCACCTACGCGAGTACAGTAAGCCTTCATGATACCATAGACATTGCCGATACGGTTAGGACCGATACCCAGACCGATGCAAGCACCCGCACAGATGGTATTAGAAGAAGTTACGAAAGGATAAGAACCGAAGTCAACATCGAGCATAGTACCCTGAGCACCCTCGCAGAGGATGTCCTTGCCAGAGCGGAGCACCTTGTTGATCTCCACCTCGCTGTCGATGAGCTTAAACTGCTTCAAGTATTCGATGCCCTCCATCCAGGTTTTCTCTACCTCAGTGATATCGAAATCAGTGTATCCGAGGCTAGCGATAGTCTTGAGATGAGCAGCCTTGTGAGCAGCATACTTCTCCTCGAAGTTTTCGAGGATATCACCCACGCGAAGACCTGTACGGCTTACCTTATCAGTATAAGTAGGGCCAATACCCTTACCAGTGGTACCTACCTTGTTCTTGCCCTTGGAAGCCTCGATGGCAGCATCGAGCACACGGTGAGTAGGCATGATGAGATGAGCCTTCTTGGAAATGAAGAGACGGCTCTTGAGGTCATGGCCACTCTTCTCCAAATCCTTAGCCTCGCCCATAAAGAGGTCTGGAGCCAAGACTACGCCGTTACCGATGATGTTTACCTTGCCGCCCTGGAAGATACCAGAAGGGATAGAACGAAGAACATACTTCTCGCCTTCGAACTCGAGAGTATGACCCGCATTAGGACCACCCTGGAAACGAGCAATGACATCATACTTAGGGGTCAAAACATCAACCACCTTACCTTTTCCTTCATCGCCCCACTGCAAACCGAGCAGGACATCTACTTTACCTGTGTTCATTTCTATAAAATATAGTTATTTTTATTATTTATCGTTTTTCTTGCGTGTAAGCTTTGCCTGGCATGCACTGCATACGCCATAGATATAGAGGGCGAAAGCGTCTTTTCTGAAGCGCAGCAGCTTGAGTTCGTTCACCGCTGCCGTAACAGCCGGAACATTGATTTCTGTTACCTGCCCGCACACGCTGCACACTTGGTGAATATGGCTATCATTGCAATAGCACGCCTCGTACTTGGTACCATCCACCAGGCTGTGTCTCATCACGAGCCTCAGCTCGATGAAGAGGTGCATTGTATTATAGAGCGTAGCTCTGCTCACCCGGAAGTTTCTCTTCGTGAGCTCAGCATCCAGCTCTTCTAAAGTGAAGTGCCCATCAATGCTATAAACCGCATCCAGAATTGCATACCTTTCTGGGGTCTTGCGGTGATGATTGCACTCCAAATATGTGTCCAAGATTTCACGAACCTTGGCTTTATTTTTCTCAGTCATAATCCTTGTTAGTTACATAAAACGCACAAAGATACTCATTATTCCGGACATAAGGGCATATTTAAATTTAAAAAATCTAAATTGCCCTGTTTTTGGTAATTTTCCTGCTTTTTCTTCACCAATCTGATGGCTGTTTTAGGGATTATTGATGTAAATTGGCACAAAGCCAGATCTATTATTCTGCTAATTGAAGCATTTCTGCATAGATGCGCTGCACAGGCAAGCCCATCACATTGAAGTAACTGCCCTTGAGTCCGGTACATCCGATGTAACCTATCCATTCCTGGATGCCATAGGCACCCGCCTTGTCGAAGGGTTTGTAATGGGTGATATAATAATTGATCTCCCATTCTTCAAATTCCTTGAAACTTACTTCCGTGCATACCGAGAACTTGCGCTGCTCTTTCTTCGTAGTAAGACATACGCCCGTAACCACATGATGAGTCTTGCCGCTCAACATCTTAAGCATGCGAACCGCATCATCGGCATTCTGCGGTTTTCCGAGAATGATTCCCTTACCCTCCTGATCGTTCTGTTCATCAGCAACAGGAGCTATCACTACAGTATCCGCTGTAAGAATGAGCAAATCATCGGAGGAGGATTTGTCGGAAGAAGAATCTTCAGAATCCTCATCTCCATTCAACAAAGAGCGATAAGCATCCGCTTTCTTCTGTGCAATATACTCTGCCACATCGTATGCATCCAAATCTTCAGGATAGCTTTCATCAATACCACGCAATACCTTTACCTCGAAATTAACATCCAATCCTGCCAACAACTCTCTGCGGCGTGGCGAATTGCTCGCCAAAATGATTTTATACTTCATTTATTTACTTTGAACTTTGAACTTTGAACTTTATGATTACCATCCAAACGCCTTGGCATTGGAAAGCCAATGCCCCTTGGCACGAAGCACCTGCTCTACAATATCCCTGCCCACTCCTTCGCCACCATTGGCAGAAGAGACGTAGCAGGAAATCTCCTTGATGTCAGAGCAGGCATCGGCAGGGCAGCACGGGCAGCCACAACGACGCATTACCTCGTAATCCGGGATATCATCACCCACATAGATGATTTCCTCATCAGAAAGCTGATACTTCTCCAGGAAATCATCATAGGTATTGATTTTTACAGCACATCCCATATAGATATCCTGAACGCCCAATCCCTCATATCGCTTGCGGATAGCCTCGGTAGTTCCGCCCGTAAGGATGACGATGCGCACACCCACCTTCTGAGCCAACTGGATTGCATAGCCATCCTTGATATTCACGGTGCGAAGAGGTTCACCCGTACTGGCAAGCGTAATGGTTTGGCGGGAAAGCACGCCATCCACATCAAATACAATTGCCTTTATCTTCTTCAAATCGTAATTAATCATACTTGAAAACTTTTTCTATTTAGTAATCAGACACTTGAACTCTGTTCCTTGATACTTATTCCTTGATACTTAACTTATGAATACTCATGCTCATTCTGTCATAGATATCCTTCATCTGCGGATTCGACTTGAGCAGAGTTCCCTGCGCCCGAAGCACATTCTCATCATACCTTACAGCTGGGCCCGTCTGTGCATCTTTCGGATTCAGTTCGTGCACCTTCGCAGCCGTCTCGTCTATCAACGGAAGCATCACATCGAACGGTATTCCGTGCTCCTCCAGAATTTCCTGGCTCAAGGCATAGCAATGATTCACGAAATTGCAGGCAAAGACGGCAGAGAGATGCAGGTACTTGCGGTCTTCACTCGCCAGATGATACACCCTACAGCTCACCTGATGCGCCACATCACCGATCTGCTGCAAGGCATGCTCATCATTCGCCTCGATAAAACAAGGTATCTGAGAGAAATCCACCTCACGCTGCTTGGAGAAAGTCTGCATCGGATAAAGCACACCATAATGTAAAGCCATTCCCTGGAAAACATCCATCGGAATAGAGCCTGCCGTATGCAGAAAGACCTTGGTCTCCCTGCCCTTGCAAAGAACAGGAACCAACTCGGCAAGTGCACTATCCTTCACCGAGACGACGTATAAATCTGCATCAGAGCGAACAGCTGATATATCCGAAACAGGCTGCGCGCCCACCTCGGAAGCCAGAGCCGTAGCCGACTGCATCGTGCGGCTGAACACCTGCACCACATCATGCCCTGCGGCAAATATCGCCTTACCCAAATGAGTGGCAAGATTGCCAGCGCCAATCAATATCACCTTCATATCTTTTTCTTTTTCAATCTTATTTTTACCTAAAGCCATCAAGCCGCTTTACGCAAGCCATCAGGCCATTTTTACCTAAACAATCCTTGATAATGTGCAAAAATACTAAAAAAGAGCCACACAATGGAAGAAAACTTGTTTTTTTATAATTAATTTATTATTTTTGCAATGTGAAAAGAATTGAAGTAAGAATATATTCGGAAAACGAGGAACTGCCCCATCTGTTGGAGGGCAACTTCTTCCATAGCTTGGAACTCTTCCAGATAGGTGAAAAAGTACCAAGCGACACCCCCATTATGGCTGTAGCTACCCAGGAAGGAAGAGTAGTGGGACAAATGCTAGCCATGATACACCGCCGCCATATCCTTATTCCACCTTTTATATATACACATGCCCACGTGCACGGAGAAGGAGTCTATCTGGATGAAGAAACCGCCGAAGCCACCTTCCCTACTCTTCTGCATGCGATGACCCGCGAACTCACCCGCCGCCATACCCTCTACATCGAATTTTCAGAGATACAGAAAAAGATGTTCGGCTACCGACATTTCCGTCGCACGGGCTATTTCCCTGTAGCTTGGCAGGAAGTATATAATTCGCTACACAGCAAGACACCGGAAGAGAGACTCACCGACAAGGCTAAAATGCAAATTGAAGCTGCAGAAAGAAAGGGATTGAAATGTCATAGCACTTCTGACGAAAACGAAGTGAGAAGATTCTATCAACTCTATAGAAACTTCTACAAGATGAAACCTCGCCGCTATGTGCCACCAAGAGAATACTTTGAGCAAATAAGCAAAAGCAGCGAGGCAAAGGTCTTCGTGACAACCTACGACAAGAAGCGGCTGGGTATCAAGAAAGCCTCTTGCGAAAACAGGATACTGGGAGGATGCGCCCTGGCCTTCAGCGACAGCGATGCCTACCTGTGGCACCTGGCATCGCTCAGGAAGAGCTACCGATATCTGCATCCCGATACCCTGACCGTCTGGCACGCCATCCAATATGCCCACCAAAGGGGCTTCAAGCACCTGCACTTTATGGATGTAGGCTTACCTTGGAAGCGAAATCCGTATAGAGATTTCATTCGCAGCTTCGGAGGCAAGCCCGTGGCAAAATACCGCTGGTTCAGATGCAACATCGGCATCATCAACAGACTGATGAAATGGATATACAAGCCTTAAAGCTGTCCGATAGCCTTATCCAGCAATTCGAGACCGCGTTCGGTACAGAAACCACGAATCATGATGAGAGTGAAATTATCGAAGAGCTGCTGCATCGTAAATCTCTTATAGAGCTGATGATGCATCATCTCTGACATACAGATTCTCGAAGACTCATAAATCACCTCGAAATTCACATCCTTGCGGAAGTATCCCTCATCTACACCAGCCTTGAAGAAGCGCATGCTATCATCATACTCCTTGTCATGCTCCTCCTTCAGGAACTTCAGGATGCGGGGCATCCTATGAATCTCCTCATAGAAAACGACACCCACCTGCTGGTTACGCTCCATCTGAAGGCGATAGATATAGCCAATCACATCTATTACATTACGCGCGTGCGCAATAGCATACCCTTCAACACGGGCCTTATACTCAGCCCGCTCCATCTTCAGTCCTGCGAGCAGCAGTTCCTCCTTATCGCCGAAAATCTCATACACCGTACGCTTCGACACACGAAGTCCACGAGAAATCTCATCCATCTTCACCGCCTTCACGCCGCGCTGGTAAAACTCTCTCATGGCATAAGCTATGATCTTATCGCGCAAATCCTTTCTATATTGATTAATTTCTGCCATATCTCTTATTTTAATGGTTTGTTGCATATTCGATTCTGCCAACTCCATATAGCAAAACCGCATCCATTAGATAATTTTTGTGCAAAGATACAAAAAAAAACAAAAAACCATCTTTTTTTAATAAGTTTTTTATTACCTTTGCACAATCTTTAAGATAAAACGCATTTTTTGCGAAAAACAGAAAGAAATAGAATCATTAAACCAATATATTGTTATGGTAAAAATCACAAAAGAGGCGGCTCTCGAATATCACGAAGCAGGCCGTCCTGGTAAGATTGAGGTTAAACCAACAAAACCTTATCACACACAAACGGACTTGAGTTTGGCATATTCACCAGGCGTGGCTTTCCCATGCTTGGAGATTCAGCAAAATCCTGACGAAGTTTTCAAGTACACAGACAAGGGTAACCTGGTAGCTGTGATCAGTAATGGAACTGCTGTGCTCGGACTCGGCGACATCGGCGCGATGAGCGGCAAGCCAGTAATGGAAGGTAAAGGATTGCTGTTCAAGATTTATGGTGGCGTGGATGTATTCGATATCGAAATCGACGAGAAAGATCCTGAGAAATTCTGCGAAACCGTAGAGAAGATTGCACCTACTTTCGGTGGTATCAACCTGGAGGACATCAAGGCGCCTCAGTGCTTCTACATCGAAGAGCGCTTGAAGAAGACCCTCGACATCCCTGTGATGCATGACGACCAGCATGGTACTGCCATCATCTCAGCTGCAGGTTTGAAGAATGCCCTCGAAGTAGCCGGCAAGAACATTGCCGACGTGAAGATCGTGGTTAATGGTGCCGGAGCTGCAGCCATCAGCTGTACCAAGCTCTACGTAGCCCTCGGTGCACAGGTGAAGAATATCGTCATGCTCGACTCTAAGGGTGTAATTACAAGCGACCGTGAGAACCTGACAGAGCAGAAGAAGCTGTTCGCTACCGACCGCCGCGATGTCCACACACTCGAAGAGGCCGTGAAGGGTGCCGATGTATTCGTAGGACTCAGCAAGGGCAATGTGCTCTCTAAGGATATGATTCGATCAATGGCAGACAGCCCTATCGTATTCGCACTCGCCAACCCTGTGCCAGAAATCAGTTACGAGGATGCGATGGAAAGCCGTCCTGACGTATTGATGTCAACAGGCCGTTCCGACTATCCAAACCAGATTAACAATGTTATCGGTTTCCCATATATCTTCCGTGGTGCACTCGACGTTCACGCCCGTGCCATCAACGAGGAGATGAAGATGGCTGCCGTTCACGCCATCGCCGACCTGGCTAAGCAGCCTGTGCCAGACGTAGTGAACGACGTATATCATGTAAACGACCTCACATTCGGTCCTAAGTACTTCATTCCAAAGCCAGTTGACCCACGCTTGATTACAGAGGTATCTGCAGCAGTAGCCAAGGCAGCTATGGAAAGCGGCGTAGCTCGCACCCCTATCAAAGACTGGGAGAAGTACAAGCAGGAATTGCGCCAGTTGCTCGGTCAGGAGACAAAGCTCACCCGCAAGCTCCACGATACAGCCCGCCTCCACCCACAGCGCGTAGTATTCGCAGAGGGCGGTAACCCTACCATGCTGAAGGCTGCAGTCCAGGCAAAGAACGAGGGTATCTGCGAGCCTATCCTGTTGGGCAACCCAGACCGTCTGAACCGTGTGGCAAGCCGATTGAAGCTCGACCTCTCAAGCATCGAGATTGTAGATATGCGTGCTGACAACGAGCAGGGTCGCCGTGCCAAGTTTGCCAAGCACCTGGCAGAGAAGCGTGCCCGCGAGGGTTACAGCTTCGAAGAGGCTTACGATAAGATGTACGAGCGCAACTACTTCGGTATGTCTATGGTTGAGCAGGGTGATGCTGATGCATTCATCACTGGTCTCTACACCAAATACAGCAATACCATCAAGGTAGCCAAGGACGTTATCGGCATCCGTGATGAGTACAAGACATTCGGAACCATGCACATCCTTAATACCCAGAAGGGCGTATATTACATCGCAGATACACTGATCAACCGTCACCCAGACGAGGATGTCCTGACCGATATCGCCAAGCTGTCTGCCGGCACAGTGAAGTTCTTCAACGAGGAGCCAGTAATGGCAATGTTGAGCTACTCTAACTTCGGTACCGATGCCATCGGTTCTCCTATAAAGGTAAAGAAGGCAGTGGCAGAGATGCAGAAGGAATTCCCTGACCTCGCTATCGATGGCGAGATGCAGGTAAACTATGCGCTCAACAAGGATCTCCGCGATGAGAAGTATCCATTCTCACGTCTCAAGGGCAAGGATGTGAATACTTTGGTATTCCCTAACCTGAGCAGTGCAAATGGCGCATACAAGCTTCTCCAGGGATTGAACCCAGAGGCAGAGATCATTGGCCCTATCCAGATGGGATTGAACAAGCCTATCCACTTCACTGACTCAGAGAGCAGTGTACAGGATATCGTAAACATCACAGCCGTAGCTGTAATCGATGCTTACGTAGAGAAGATCAAGAATCAGAAATAACATCTTATACAAGAGTTATTGAATATAGAATCTTAGGCTAGTAATAGCAAAAGATACATAGAAAAGAGCATGGGGGCAGAAGCTTGTCAGAGCTTCTGCCCTTTTTTCGTTATGGAGAAGCTACGCTCAATCAAACAAAAGAAAAACTGCTATCTAATTGATATGAAGAAACTACTAAAAAGCACTAAAGACTGCAAAAAAGCAAACGTTTACAGCACCAAAGACTGCAAAAAGCAAACGTTTACGCAACTTTTTCCGTTAACGCTAGTTAAACAATATCACTGTGCACCTACACATTCTACATAGACCCAAAAAAGTTTCAAAAAGATTTGGAGATACAAAAAAAATGATTTACCTTTGCAGCAGTTATCCTGAAAACAATCTTTTTACCTTAAGGAAAACTAATACCTATTGAAGATTTGGAGCGGTAGCCTGTGAAGGTCATCGCTTTTTTTGTTTATATCCGCTTTGTTAGGGGTTGCACCCGTTTTATTTTGCAAATCCCCCACATCTTTGTTAATTCTTCCTAAAAGAAGATAGTTTTTCATCTCTTTATTCTCTTGTTTCATAGAAAATAAGTAATTTTGCACCCCGAATGCTCATGGATTGGGCAAATATTACAGAAAAAGTTAAGTTCGTTGGGGCTCGGTAAAGATCCGGCACGATGCAGGACGCCTCGCGGAAAAACCCGTTTATATAATTAATTAAATGTACGCAATCGTAGAAATTAACGGTCAGCAGTTCAAGGCTGAGGAGGGCAAGAAGCTCTTCGTAC
>USRA01000017.1 GCA_900557035.1 uncultured Prevotella sp.
GTTGCTCAGGCACTTATAAATAATGTTAAACTATAGTGTTGCGGAATTAAGGATAATCACAATCTTTGAATGCGATGATGAGAGAAACGAAAAATCCCCCATTCCAAACGAATGAGGGCGTGGGGGAAATTATTGGTATCAAGGCTTTGCACGGCCACTCCAATCAATAACAGCCCATGTCCACGCCCTCAGAAGGTGCGTGAGCATCCGATGATATTGACAGCTATGGAGGTTCTGTTGAAGTGCAAATTCTGATACCCAGTCGTGTCAAGGATGTTACGTATTTCTTTTAATTCATTGTCAATCGCAATTTATTTATAATATAATTCTTATCTATGCATCATTAAAATGCGCTGCAAAAGTACGAAAAAAAAGAATATAAATCATCTAATATTTGGTTAAGAAATGCATGCGGGCAAGTTAAAAAATGCATGCGAGAAAAGGCAAGAGAAATGCCTGATGGTGTAATCACATTACAACATCAGGCAATTTTCACGATGATATTCCAAGAACACCTTGTGCTTATCTTCCAATTTGAGGAGATGTACATGGTTGTCCATTCCCAAGAGTTTACGATCTTCAACATCTAGATAGCGAGAATACATAACGACTCCATTTTTATCGAAAGAGATATAACCTCTGTCAAATAGTTTGTCGTAATTAGGCAAGAGGAGCAAGCCGTTGTATAAATCTATCCGTTCCTCGTTGTCTGCGTCCTTCCACGGCTTGATATGGGAGGCGATAAGCAAGTCAAAATGTGAAAAGGACGAAATGGAACATCCATTCCAATATTTAATCAACTTGTCTCGGAATTCTCCTTGTCCTATCCTTGACTTTACGATAGACTCTCGTTCCGTAACAGAAAGAGTGGTGTCGTTCTCCACTTTCTTTATTTTTTCCAAAATGGTCTCTTCTTGTTGCTTGGCAAAATCCGAATTGCGAAACTGTAAAAATTTACGTAATGCCGACTTGAAATTGACAAGGTCTTTTGTCTTATTGTATTTCGAACGATTTGGTTGTAATTCTTTTTCCTTTTCTAACAAATCGTCTATATCATCATAAGACTGCAAACTTTCTAGTTCGTAACCTTGTCCATCAAGAAATTTGAGCCATGAAATATAGTTCGTGCGCGAATGGGTGTTCACGCCTCCTTCTCCTGAAAGGAAGCGATAAAAATCGGAAAGTCTTTCCGATAATTGATGATTGTTAGTTTGAATCATTGAATAAATAATTGTTTTGTTTATCTGTGCTGTTTTTTTCCAGCTACCGCCGTTCCTTTGCCCAGTACTGCGGCTGCTGCTTCCTGCATCGCCCTGTTCCAGTCGCCCTGCAATGGATTGATATTCATTGGCTTGGTGTGGCTTTCGTTGATGAAAGTAGTGGTATTGCGGTTGGCAAATTCTGCTTGTATCAGGCAGAACTTGATATTCTCTTTTCTGGCTCTCTCTATGAGGCTCTTCAGCTGGGAGGCACTAGGCTCCCTGCCTTCTTCCTCTATGGCAAGCTGCTCCAGCTGGTAATCACGGGCAAAGTAGGTGAGGATAGGGTGATAAATCACAAACTTGCGAACCAGATCTGGGTCCTTTTTGAAGCTCTCCTTGATGGTGCTGTCTCTCTTGTCGATGATGCTGAGCAGCGACTGATAGTTCTTCTCGAAGAAAGCCTTGTTCTTTGGCTCCAGTTGGCAGAGCGCCTTGAGGATGTTGCTGGCTATGATGCGGGCGTTGCTGCAACTCATCCATACGTGCGGGTCGATATTGCCACCCGGAGTCTTGGCAGGCTTGATGCCCACGGAAGTATCTATCACTTTCATATCTGGAGCGTTGTCCTGCAGCTTCTTCATCCAGGTCTGCTCAAAGCCGATGCTGCCCACTTTCAGATAGAGGGCACTCTTCGAAAGTTCCATCATCTGCTGGGCGTATGGCTCGTAAGTCTCCGGGTTGTTTCCATTCGGTACCATCACGTTGACATCCACCTTGCCTTTGGCAATTTGATCTACAAAATACTTGTAGGGGGAAATCGTAACTGTAACTGTAACCGTACCCGCAGGCTTCTCAGTTCCGGAAGTCTTTCCCGAATCAGCCTGTTTCTGAGGTGTACCCTTGCATCCGGCAAGAATGACACATAATATAATAAGGTATAGAAATCTCTTCATATTCTTAAAATCTCCTTATGTTATAATCTCCTTATATTGAAAAATCTCCTTATGTTATAAATCTGCTTATATGTTTATACGATGAAGCTGAGGCCATAAACCAAGAGGATATATCTCAGCACTTTTCCGATGGTGATGCTGATGGTAGAGATGATGATATTGGCTCTTGTCAGTCCCAGCACGATGGTGATGGCGCTTCCCAAAATCGGGATGAAGGCGAAGAAGCCCATCCAGGCACCTCTATCAGCCATGAATCTTTCTGCCTGATCCAGTTTTTCCTTCTTCACGTGCAGATATTTCTCTATCCATTCCATTTTGCCCAGTCTGCCCACGCCATAGTTGAACAGCGATCCCAATACATTTCCTATGCTGCCATATATCACCAGAGGGATGGGATCCAGTCCTGCTGCCTGCAAGCCCGACATCACTACCTCGCTGCTGAAAGGAAAGAAACTGCCGGCAAGAAAGGCGGAAACAAGCATGCCCCAATAGCCCCAGTTGATTAAAAAGTCTATTATGTAACCCATTGAATATTATTTGTTTTACTGAATAGCCTGCAGCAATACCATTTCCGGAATGAAGATATTGTATAGCAATATCAATACCATGATGACCAGCGCCGAGATAAAGACGATGTTCGCCAGCTTTCCCTTAGTGTAGGTGATGAAGTGAGCGGTGAGTGGTGCCGTATTTACAATCATGATGCTGCTCAACTCCTTGATATGCTGAGGCTGCAGGATGATGAAGGCAAGACTCACATAGTTGATCAGAATGAATGAATTGTAGATCATTCGGGTACGGATCTTATCTGCATAAGAGGTATGCAGGAAGTGTATGCTGCCCAATGTGCTCAGGATGATGAGGAACAGGAGATTCACCACCTCGTGGTCGGTAACCTGCGAATAATCGAACAGATCCTGATAGTTGATGAATTCCGCAAAATGACTGATCAGTCCATCGATATTATTGGTGTAGGCGAAGTAACCCGCTGAGAACCAGTACGGCATGATGAGTCCGATGATAGATGCAAAGAAGTTTCTGATGCTGAAGGAATTGGTGAATACCATCATCATCAGCCACAGGAAGGGCAGGAAATATCCCACCTGGATGAACACCATTGAGGCGAGTCCTACGCAGAAGAAGGCATAGAAGGTCCATCCTGCCGCCCGCCTGTCCTGGTAACTGTTCCAGATGATGAGGTAGAAGGCGATGGAGCACATCGTCACGATGCTTGCCTTGAAGGAGGGTGTAGGCAGAGAGGTCATGGTGATGAACACCAGGAAACTGCAGGACACCATTCGGCTGTAGGTTCGCATCAGGGAATTATGGTTGTTGAGCTCCACCATCAGCAGGGTAGAGAGAATGGTGAAGGCGAACTGCACCCAAATGTTAGCTACTAAAAAACCTACAGCAACCCATACCAAGGCGGCAAGGGTTGCTGTTACAGGTAGAGCGTAGCGGCTAGCCGCCACTTTATTTTGAAAAGTTTTCTTTCTTAACATCTAATTTTTTGAAATATGATGAAGCTTTTGCCCTTACAGGGCGACATTCTCCCTTGAATCATAACCCAGGGCGATGCCCTGGGCTGAGAGCTTCTGCCCTTTCAGGGCGTGTGGAGCCTATGGATTAAAGATCCTGTCCGATATCAGAGCGGAAGTACTTGTCTGTGAACTGAATCTTCTGAGCCTCGGCAAAGCTCTTCTTCAGAGCCTCTTCCTTATCCTTGCCGTAGCTGCTTACGCAGATTACACGGCCGCCATTGGTTACAACCTTTCCATCCTTCATGGCTGTACCAGAGTGGAAAACTACAGAACCTTCCACTTCATCGATACCCTGGATAGGATAACCCTTCTTGTAAGCCTCTGGATAACCACCGCTTACGAGCATCACGCAGACTGCAGCACGCTCATCAAACTCGATGCTGCGCTTGTCAAGATCGCCGGCAGCTACACCCTCAAAGAGATCCACGATGTCGCTCTTCAGGCGGAGCATCACGCTCTCAGTCTCTGGGTCACCCATACGGCAGTTGTACTCGATAACCATAGGCTCGCCCTCTACATTGATCAGACCGAAGAAGATGAAGCCCTTGTAGTCGATGTTCTCCTCAGCCAGACCCTCTACGGTAGGACGGATGATGCGCTCATCCACCTTCTGCATCCACTCCTTGGTTGCGAATGGCACAGGGGTAACGCTACCCATACCGCCGGTGTTCAGACCGGTATCGTGCTCGCCGATGCGCTTGTAGTCCTTAGCCTCAGGCAGAATCTTGTAGTTCTTGCCATCGGTCAATACGAATACGGAGCACTCGATACCGCTGAGGAATTCCTCGATAACTACGCGTGCAGAAGCGTTGCCGAACATACCGCCGAGCATCTCCTTGAACTCCTTCTTGGCCTCTTCCAGGGTAGGGAGGATGAGAACACCCTTGCCGGCGCACAAGCCGTCAGCCTTCAATACGTATGGAGCCTTCAGAGTCTCCAGGAACTTCAAGCCTTCTTCTACGTGCTCGCCGTCGAAAGTCTCATACTGAGCTGTCGGAATGTTGTGGCGCTTCATAAACTGCTTGGCGAAGTCCTTGCTTCCTTCCAGCACGGCACCAGCCTTTGATGGACCAATCACAGGGATGTTCTGGGTGCGAGGGTCAGCCTTGAAGTCATCATAGACACCCTTTACCAGTGGGTCTTCCGGACCTACTACCACCATATCAACACCGTTCTCGACAGCGAAGTTCTTGAGCGCCTCGAAGTCGTCAGCCTTGATATTCACATTCTCGCCGACATTCTGCGTACCGGCATTGCCAGGAGCGATAAAGAGTTTCTCACACTTCTCGCTCTGAGCGATTTTCCAAGCTAAGGCGTGCTCGCGGCCACCGCCTCCTAACAATAATATTTTCATCGTAGTTACGTTTAATAATTCTTCTATTACATGTTACAATCAGGATATTGGTCTTCTCCTTCTTTTACAATCAGGATAGATATTTACTCCTTTTTGCATCCAAATTCCTAATTTGCTGCAAAATTACTAAATTTCAGCGAACTATACAAGCAAAAAGCCTAAAATCTTTATCGCATATAGTGCTTATAGATTTCATAATAGATATCCGGCCATCCGTAGATGGCAATCCTCTCCAGTTCCTTGTAGAGTTCCGGTATGTCATCTATCAGCTTCACCAGGTCGGGATTGTATCGGGTTCCTGCGCCTTCTCTCAGTTCTTCCATCACTTTTTCGAAGCTCTTTTCCTGCTTGTAGTTTCTGCCTACTCGCTCGGTGGCAGCCTGCATGCAGTCGCACAGGGTTATGATGTCTATCATGAAGCGGTAAGGCGACTTGGTGTTGTCGAAGTCGCTTGGATAGCCTCCCTTGCCGTTGTACCATTTATGATGTCCCAGCGTGGTATCGTAGTAGTATTTCAGTTCCTGCGATATCTTCAGGTATTTCAGTCCCATTCGGGGATGCATTCTGATGATGCTGCGCTCCTCATCGCACAGCTGTCGATAGTCGTTGTTCACCACGCTTACGATACTGTTCTTGCCCACGTCGTGCCAGAGTGCAGCACGGGTGATGAAGTGGATGAGCTGTCGCTGATGAAGCCTTACCTGCCATTTGCTGCTGATGCCCAGCTTTCCTACCAGGAGTTCGCGCCGGTACCTGATGATGGCTTTCATCATCGTTTCTGCAAGTCGTGCCACGTGGGTAGAGTGGGCGTAGGTGGTAACCTGGGTTGCTACGTTCAGTTCCATCACGAATCCTATTCTTTCCTCATCGTTCAGGTATTTGATGAGTCGGGGATAGGTGCTCACATCTTCCAGTGTCTGATTATACTGTGTGGAGTTCTGCTGGTCTTTGCGATGTCTGAACATCCTGATAATGTCTTCACAGAACATCTTTACGTACTTCTTTTTGTAATTGGCTGAAACTCTGGCGGTATCTACGATGAATGCCAGGTTGGGATAATGAGACATCAGCGAATAGAAGGCACTTTCCCCCAGAACTTTTTGTCGTGTAAATGGTTTGATTAACGTTTCGTATATTCCCACGGCTTCTTTCAAGGCTGTTCTTGTCCGGATTTCTCCCATTTTTAGCTTCAAGACGATGAGGTTGAGCTTCGTAGAGGTGCTGAGTCCTACGGTATCCGGATATTGTCTTATCACTCGTTTTACCAATGCGTCTCCTTCTTTCTTTTCTATCAGTTCCGGATTGGTGAGATAGATTCCTCTTACTATCTCCAAGTCTCTGTTTTTGATTCGGTTAATCCATAGCTGCCTTCTCTTTTCGGGTACTTCCAGTTGGTCTGCCGTATGATTTCTAGCCAGTTCTTCCAGCTTTTCGTATCTTTCCTGCAGTTTTTTCAGGGGTTGGATATGGTGGAGTGTCCATGCAGATAGGCACAGATCCTGTAGGGCATAGCCGTACAGCCCCAGTTCTTCGGGCGTATGGCAGTGTGCACTGTCGGCTACGTATGCGATGCAATCGTATGCTTTTTTCAAAGTCTCGTTGTCTCTGTTCAGCTTCCATATCTGATAATAGGATGAACCCTTCCAGCTCATGGCTCTCAGAAAATAGTAGTTCTGGTCTTGCCGGTTCTTGAAGTTTCTGATCAGAATGTCGGTAATCCTGTTCGTGATGAAGGGATCCGTCAGGGCATAGGCATAGTTACGGAAGAAATGTACATTCAGACTGTCGTAGGCAGCATCCGGCAAAATGCTCTCCTTCGTCGTATCTGCCATATCGGTTTCGAAATAATCTGCAATGCTGTTCAGCAGCTTCACGTTCTCATGATAGATCTGATGGTTCTTCTGGCTTCTTGCCATAAAGAATCTTACCCATTCGTCGTGGTTGTGGATGCTGAAGATGCTGTCGTTGTAGCGATTGTAGATGATGCGGTTCTGAGATAGCTTGTCGAAGATAAATTTAAAGTCGGGGATGCTCTGTTTAGAAACAAAAAGCTCTTTACCTGCCACTTGCAGGTGGCAGGCAAAGAGTATAGTGGTAATTAATAAAATTACTTTTCTTATCTTGTTTATCATCTTTTCGTTCCGAAGATTTGTTTTACTTCAGATAGACTCTCTTATATTTTCCATCCGTATTATTTTCGGATTGAGTCTCTTATACATTAATTATTATTCTTTTTACTTCAGGTAGTCGAAGAAGTAGTTGCTGATTCTTTCGTGCAGGTGAGTGCTCTGATGACCTCTCATGTTGTGAGGCTCACCTGGATATACGAAGAAATCTGGCTGGGTACCTGCTGCGATACAAGCCTTCAGGAAGGTGAGGCAGTGCTGTGGCACTACGGTCACATCGTTCAAGCCCTGGATAATCTGCAGCTTACCCTTCAGGTTCTTAGCCTGATAGAGCAGGGATGTCTTCTTGTAACCCTCTGGGTTGGTCTGTGGGGTATCCATATAGCGCTCGCCATACATCACCTCGTACCAGTGCCAGTCGATAACCGGACCGCCGGCTACTCCTACCTTGAATACGTCAGGATAGTTGGTCATCAATGAGATGGTCATGAATCCTCCGAAGCTCCAGCCGTGTACGCCAATCTTGTCGGCATCTACGTAAGGCAGGGTCTTCAGATACTCCACACCCTTCATCTGGTCCTTCATCTCCACCTGACCCAGCTGGCGGAAAGTAGCCTGCTCGAAAGCCTTGCCACGGTTCTCGCTGCCACGGTTGTCGAGAATGAAGAGCAGATAGCCCTTTTCTGCCATGTAGGTTTCCCAGCCACGGCTGCTGTAGTTCCAGCGGGCATCCACATTGTGGGCGTGAGGTCCACCATATACATATATAATGGTAGGATACTTCTTGTTAGGGTCGAAGTTCACCGGCTTCACCATTCTCCAGTAGAGGTCGGTTACGCCGTCGTCGGCCTTGATCGAACCGCAGCTGTATTCAGGCACGTTGTAGCCCTTCCAAGGGTTCTTGGCTGTGAAGTAAGCGGTGCGCTTGCCGTTCTCGGTGTTTACGATGGCAATCTTGCGAGGCACGGTTGGAGTAGAGTAGTTATCATAGATAAACTGTCCGTTCTCGCTCAGGGTAGCGTTGTGCCATCCCTTGCCGCAATCGTCCATCATGGCACGTTTGCCGCTCTTGGTATCCACCACGAAGATGTTACGCTGGATAGGAGAGCACTCGTTGGATGCGATGATGATGCTCTTGCGCTTGCTGTTGAAGCCGAGCACTTCCATCACCTCCCATTTGCCGGAAGTCAACTGCTTGATTTCGAGCGATTCCGTGTTGCTCGCCATACGGCTGCCGTGCTTGCCCAGGGTGCAGAGATAGAGGTGGTTGTAACCATCCTTGCGGCTCTGCATGATAAAGCTGTTGCTGTCCCAAGGCAGGAACTGGATAGGATGGCAAGGCTCCACGTATTTCTCGTCGGTCTCACGATACAGTTCACCAGTCTTCTCGCCAGTCTCTGCGCTGTAGGCAGTAAGGCGACAGTCGTTCTGGTCGCGGTTCAGCTCAAACATATAGATGGTCTTGCTGTCTGGGCTCCATGCGATGTTGGTGAAGTAGCGGTCTGTAGGGTCGCCCGCCTTCAGATAGATGGTCTTGCCTGTCATGCAGTCGAATACGCCCACTGTTACCTTGTGCGATGTCTCGCCTGTCATCGGATACTTGTCTGGTGCAGGCTTGGCGCAGCAGGTCTCGGTCTCAGGATGATTGAAGTAATCAATCTCCGGAATATCCACCTGTGGATAATCTGTCACCATGCTCTGGTCCATGCGATAGAAGGCGAGCAGTTCGCCGTTAGGGCTCCAGAAGGTTCCCTTGCTGATGCCGAACTCATCGCGGTGAACACTCTGTCCATATACGATAGAGCGGCTGCCGTCTGTAGAGATCTGGAAATCGTGAGACTTCTTCTCTCGGGTTATGGCATTGTTGGTTACGTCGAAGGTGCGCACATAGAGGTTGCTGCCCTTCAGATAGGCGAATGCCTTCTGCTGTGCGTTAGCTTCGAGGAGGTTCTCGCCATCTTCAAACTCCATCTCGCTCAGCAGCTTATGCTTCTTGAAGTCGATGGTGTAGGTCTTGCTGCCGTTGCTCACCATCACGATGCTCTTTCCTGCAAAAGGGAACTGAGCGTTGTAGAGGGCTCTTACCTTGATGTCCTTGGTAGGAGCAATCCACTTGTTGATATCGTTGATGCCGAAGAGCTTGGTTTCCTTTCCGGTAGTTTTGTTTACGAGATAGCATGCCTCGGTGTCCTGATGGATGAGTTCGTTTCCCCACCAGGTACACCAGCGGTTCTTTGCCACCATATTGCGGTAGTTGTTGCCACCGAAGTTCAGATCTTCCAGTGTGAAGGCTTTCTCGCCCTTCTGCGCAGGAACCACGCCCTGAGCCTGTATTTCGGTTGCATTCATAGCCATCATGGAAATCATAGCAGCGAAAGATAATTTATAAATTGAATTCTTTAGATTCATGATTGTTATTTTATTCAAGTTTCGCAAGTGAGGGAATTGATTGAAGTTAAAGAAGTTATCACTCTTCCCTAACTTCACTTAACTTCCCCACATGCGAAAGTTCAGTTATTTCAAAGAATTTTAATCCTCGTCATCGAAGTCAGTGTCGAAGCTAGGCTTGCTGCCGCGTTTTCCACCGAAGTCCTTACCACCACGGCGGTCGCCCTTGAAGCCACCACGCTTGTCGCCCTTCTCGAAACGCTTGCCGTCGCGCTTTCCTCCGAAGTCCTTGCCACCACGGCGGTCGCCCTTGAATCCGCCACGCTTGTTGTCACGGTCTTCACGGTCGCCGCTGCGCTTGCCTCCGAAGCTGCGTCCGCCCTTGCGGTCATCACCTTCATCGTTGCGTCTTCCGGCTCCTACACGTGGACGTCCGCCACGGCGAATCTCATTACGGCGCTTCTCGAAGTCCTCCAGGCGATGGCTATGGAACTGGAAGCTGCGGATATCAGCATCCTCGTTCTCAGTCTCCTCGCTCACACGCTTCTTGAACTCGCGCTCCTTCTTGAAACGGTGCTTCTGCGCCATCTCGCTCTTCTCGCGCTCAGTCTTCACGATACCGCCCTCAGAGCGGAACTCCTTCATCTTGCCGTCGAACATCACGTACTTGCGGAACTCGCACTCCAGACTTCCGTTAAACACCGGAATCTTGATAGATGGCTTCAGTCCAATCTGCTCGAAGCACTCCTCACGGTAGCTCAATACCCAAGCCTCGTTGCCTGCGAAGGCACGCTTGAAGCGCTCGCCTATCATCTTGTAGGTGTTCAGCAGATTAGGGGTAGAGATGCGCTCGCCGTATGGAGGGTTCATCACGATGATGCTCTTCTCGGCAGGCTGTGTGAAGTCCTTGAAGTCCTGCTGTGCGATGGTGATATCCTTGGTCAGACCAGCAGCACGCACGTTGAGGTTGGCAGTGTTCACCGCCTTCATATCTACGTCGTAGCCATAGATGTGGTGCTCGAACTCGCGCTCCTGAGAGTCGTCGTTATAAATCATGTCGAAGAGATCCTGGTCGAAATCGTTCCACTTCTCGAAGGCAAACTCCTTGCGGAATACACCTGGAGAGATGTTGCGTGCGATGAGGGCAGCCTCGATGGCGATGGTTCCCGAACCGCACATAGGGTCGATGAAGTCGCATTCGCCCTTCCAGCCGGTCATCAGGATCATACCTGCAGCGAGAACCTCGTTCAGAGGTGCCTCTACCTGCTCCTGACGGTAGCCGCGGCGGTGCAGACTCTCGCCGCTTGAGTCGAGACTCAGGGTAGCGTTATCCTCTGCGATATGGATGTTGAGGCGGATGTCTGGGTTAGACACGCTGATATTAGGACGTGTGCCCTGCTTCTCGCGGAACCAGTCCACGATGGCATCCTTTACCTTGTAAGTCACGAAGCGTGAGTTGCGGAACTCCTCAGAATAGACCACGGAATCTACCGAGAAAGTCTTCTTCACGTCTAAGATGTCATCCCACTTGATCTTCTGAATCTCGTCGTACACCTCCTCGGCAGAACGAGCCTTGAAGTGCTTGATAGGTTTCAAGATGCGGATGGCTGTGTGTAACTGGAAGTTAGCACGATACATCATTTCCTTGTCGCCAGTGAAAGATACCATTCGGCGACCTATTTGTACATTGTTAGCACCCAGCTGGGTGAGCTCCTCAGCCAAGACTGGCTCCAGACCCATAAAGGTCTTGGCAATGAGTTCAAATTCCTGTTCCATTATTGAATTCTATATCTAATAAACTTTGTTTTTCTTTTCTATATTTCTTTGTTTTCGGCTTCATGTCCTTGGTCACCCACACGTTGGCGCCCACGATGCAGCCTTCTCCGATGGTGATTCTGCCCAGGATGGTGGCGTTGGCATATACGATGACATCGTCTTCCAGGATAGGGTGGCGAGGGATTCCCTTGATAGGATTGCCGTCCTTATCCAGTGGGAAACTCTTAGCTCCGAGGGTAACACCCTGATAGAGCTTCACATTGTTGCCGATGATGCAGGTGGCTCCGATAACCACACCCGTGCCATGGTCGATGGTGAAGTGGTGCCCGATGGTAGCCTCCGGATTGATATCGATACCTGTCTCCGAGTGTGCCAGCTCCGTCATCATTCTGGGGATGAGGGGCACGCCGAGCTTGTGCAGAACATGAGCGATACGGTAGTTGGTTATCGCCTTGATCACGGGATAGCAGGAGATGATTTCTCCGTGGCTCATCGCAGCCGGGTCGCCGTTGTAGGCTGCCTCTACGTCGGTGGCGAGAATCTTGCGTAGCTTGGGAAATTCCATGATGGCTTTGGCAGCGATGACGCCTGCCTTGACACGCTGGTGCTGCAATTCTGCCTGGGTTTCCGATTCGCAGTCGTTGGCGAAGCAGAGTCCGGCGAGAATCTGTTCTGCGAGCATCTCGTAGAGTTTCTCAACTCTTACTCCGATATGGTATTTGATGGTAGAGATATTCACAGATGAGTTTCCGAAATATCCCGGAAAGAGGATGGAGCGAGACAGATTGATGATGTCTTCGAGCGCTTTGCCCGAAGGAAGTGGATTTCCGTCTCTGTGCTGATGGAAGAGACCCTTCAGTGATTCGGCGCTAGAAAGCTCGTCGATAGTCTCTGTCAGCTGATGAGTTAGTGTATCTTTACTCATGTTCTTTCTGTATCAATAAAATTCTTTCTTTTGCAGAGTCTCGTGAGCAAATCAGTCGAACTCCAAATGTTCCTGCGAAGGAATGCGGAATGAGAACCATGTCTCTCCGTCTTTGTTGGTGATAGCAAAGTCGCCTTTGTTGATGAGGTCCATTCCTATGATGAGGTGACAATCTTCTAAGTCACTGGCAAGTACCTCTATATTCTCAAATCTAACTTTTTTCCAAAGTACAAATTTACTCTATAAACATTGGAATTTACAAGCCCTCCTATGCCGGAAATGGCTGATTTTTTGATAGGAGTCAGGTGTAGTTCCTCCGCAATCTCAGTTGATATAATTGTATTGGTGGCTCCTGTGTCCCATAAAGCCTGATCTGTCTCACAGTATCTCAGTTCTTTCAGTTCTGAAGGATTCTTATGTCCAGCCATTATGATACAATGGGAAGTAATACCATCTTGAAGATTCTTGTACTTCTGTGTTATCTTTTCCATCAGTTTACCGTTAAAATGTCTTTTTGACGAGCGCTGATGGCTCTTGCGATGTGAGCGTCAGCAATGGGTGATGTAGTATATACCACAGAGTGATGAGAGGAAAACTTCTGATATTCCTCACTAG
The DNA here is from genome assembly GCA_900557035.1 of uncultured Prevotella sp. GTDB lineage: Bacteria > Bacteroidota > Bacteroidia > Bacteroidales > Bacteroidaceae > Prevotella. The sequence continues at coordinate 12,881 of USRA01000017.1, forward strand.
TCAATGTGCCAACCTTTACAGGACTCTTGCATTTTGTTTTCGGTAATACATTCTGTATCTTCGAATGAATAGACATGCCTCTTTTTATGCCATTGTCCAACGGCATATTAGTCATGTCTGAAAAGCTTGCCCCTGAAACAAGTCTTTCGTATTCTTCCTTTGTTATGGTCTTTGCTTCCAACATAGTTGTCTTTTCTTTTAAAAGTTGGTGCAAAGATACGAATAATTTCTTGAACTACAAAGAAATAAATCGGATTTTGGAGGGGATTACACGTTTTTTTATGTAAATAACTCAAATGTTGGATGAAGACGGGCTTCTATAAATGGAAATAGCAACCATCTATAAAGGAAATGACAGTCCTGTTCTTACCTGTTCATATCCCTGAATGCACTCCAGGCTATCGGTACCGCCACGAGAAAGGAGCAGATATCTGCCCACGCCTGACACATCTCCACACCCAGTAATCCGAAGAAATGAGGGAGGATGAAAATGAGCGGGATGAAGAACAGGCCGCTACGTGCTGCTGCCACAATATTCGCACGTACAGGCTTGCGGATGGTCTGCATCAGCATATTCGTCAGCACGATGGTGGCAACCAGAGGAAAGCTGATTACCTGCCACTTCAGGGCAACGGAACCCACTGCTACCACGCTGGCATCATCGCGGAAGAGATGGATGATAGGTTCGGAGAATAGAAAGCCGAGTACGGCACAAACCGCCAGGAATACCGTGCCGCATTTGATGCAGAAAAAGAAAGCCTCCTTCACGCGGTCGTACAACTTGGCTCCATAGCAGAAACCGCAGAGCGGCTGGAAGCCCTGCCCCAGTCCAATCACCACGGCATAGGTGAAGAACGAGATTCTCGTCACGATACTCATACCCGCAATGGCTGCATCTCCATAGGCTCCGGCAGCCACATTCAGCACCAGCGTGGCGATGCTTCCCAAGCCCTGTCTTGATAAGGAAGGCGTGCCGCCAAAGATAATCTCCTTGAAGTAAGCCCAGGATGGCGTGAAGTTGCGAAGATGGATTCGGATGTTTTCTCCCTTGTGCGTCATCCAGAAGAGCATAGCGCAGCCGAAGCACTGGCTGGTGAGGGTGGCGATGGCGGCACCCGTGATGCCCATGGCAAAATAAAGGATGAGCAGCGGGGCAAGGATGAGGTTGAGAAGCACGCCAGACATGATTCCCTTCATTGCATATATCGCATTGCCCTGAAAACGCATCAGGTTGTTGAGTGTCAGAGAGGTAGTCATGAAGGGAGCACCCAGCAGGATGATGCTGAGATAGCGCTCGGTGTAGGGCTGGATGGTGGGGGTGGAACCTAGGAGAATGCACAGCGGTGTAAGGAAAACTTGTCCGAGAATGGCGATGAGAAGTCCCGTCAGAAAACTCAGCACGAAGCCCGTGGATGCCATCTTCTTTGCCTTCTCCATCTCCTTGGCTCCCAGCATTCGGGAGATATAGTTACCAGAGCCATGACCATAGAAGAAACCAACAGCCTGGATTACTGACATCATGGCGAAGGAAACGCCTACCGCCGCCACGCTCTGGGTGTTGATGCTGCCTACGAAGTAGGTGTCGGCGAGGTTGTACATACTCGTCGATAACATGCTGATAATGGTAGGAATCGCCATCGTAAAAATCACCCGATGCACCGGTGCATGGGTCAGGAATGTATAATTATCTCTTGATTTCTTCATATTTTTTGAATCCTTTCAGCCTGCAAAGTTACTGCTTTATTTCCGAAAGGGGGAAATATTCGGGGTTTTTAACGCTCGGCAGGAAAAAAAACACGGATTTCGTTTGCCATCTCGGAAAAAACTCGTACTTTTGCATCGTTTTTCTGATGATACATTATTATAAAAAGAAAAATCAGAGCAAAAAGTTTTAGAAAAAAATCAGATCAATGAGTGATATTAGAATCATACCCGTTACTACCAAGAAAGGATTGAGAGCTTTCATTCAGTTCTATTACGACCTTTATGAAGGTAGCAAATATGCCGTTCCTTACCTGCGTTTCGACGAGTGGAATACATTGAGCAAAGACAAGAATCCAGCCTTCGATTTCTGCGAAGCGCAATATTTTCTGGCTATCGATTACAGCATACCGAAGGTGGTAGGCCGCATTGCTGCCATCATCAACCATTGTGCCAACGACCAGTGGAACAAGAAGCAGGTGCGCTTCGGATGGTTCGACTTCATCGATGACCTGAAGGTTTCCGATATGCTGCTGGATGCCGCAGCCCGGTGGGGCAGAGAGCATGGCATGGAAGAATTGGTAGGACCACTTGGCTTTACCGATATGGACCGTGAAGGAATGCTCATCGAAGGATTCCACGAGAAATCCACCATGTACGTTAACTACAATTATCCTTATTATCCCAAGCACATGGATGCACTGGGTTACTTCCAGAAGGACAATGACTGGCTGGAGTACCGCATCAAGGTGCCTGAGGTAACCCCTCCGAAATTTGCCAAGACAGCCCAGCTCATCGAGAGCCGCTACAATCTGCACGTGCATAAGTTTACCAAGCACGAACTGGTTCAGGGCGGTATGGGCAAGGAAGTCTTCCGCATCGTCAACGAGACCTACAAGAATCTCTACGATTTCCAGCAGCTCACCGACCGGCAGATCGACGGGTATGTGAATTCGTATATCAAGATGGCGGATATGAACCTCATTACCGGAGTGGTAGATGGCAACGACAACAACCGCCTGATCGGTTTCGGCGTATCCTTCCCATCCATGACCGAGGCGCTGCAGAAGAACCGCAACGGCAAGCTCTTGCCTTGGGGATGGCTTCGGCTGGTGATGAAGTGGTATGCCACCGATACCGTGGATCTGGTGCTCATCGGCGTGCTGCCGGAATACCGCAGCAAGGGTGCCAATGCCCTTATCTTTGCAGACCTCATCGAGCAGTACCGCCGCTATGGATTCAAATGGGCGGAGGCAATGCCGCAGATGGAGAGCAACAAGGGGGTGCAGAGCCAGTGGCAGTATCTGGAAAGCGTGCAGCACCGCCGTCGCCGCTGCTACAGAAGGAAAATGTAGAAATAGCGGCTACTTGCGAAACTGAAATAAGATTATAGGAATTAGAAGAAAAATTAAAATATTAGTAATAGAATGAGATTTGCAGTTATAGCCGCAGGCGAGGGAAGCCGATTGGCACAGGAAGGCGTAGAACAGCCTAAACCCCTGGTGCCGGTATGTGGCGAACCGATGATAGAGCGCCTTCTGCGCATCTTCGTAGATTGCGGTGCTACCGAAATCGTAGTGATTGTCAACGAATGGAGTACGGCGGTGCGTGAACATCTGGAGCAAATGAAGCTGCCGGTGCCTTTGCGCCTGGTGGTGAAGACCACTCCTAGTTCCATGCACAGTCTGCATGCCCTTTCGCCTTATCTCCGGGGCGAGCGTTTCTGCCTCACCACCGTGGACACCATCTTCCGTGAGGAGGAATTCAAAAAGTATATCCGCCACTTCCAGAAGGCTAAGGATATTGACGGCTGCATGGCTGTCACCCCATATGTGGATGATGAAAAACCGCTGTGGGTAGGCGTGGAGAAGGCTCACATCACGGGCTTCCACGACAGGCAGGAAGGCGATGACCATCTGATTTCGGGTGGCATCTACTGTCTGGGCGACAAGGCGCTTGATGTGCTCGACCACTGCATGGAGCAGGGCATGAGCCGCATGCGCAATTTCCAGCGCCAGCTGGTGGTAGAGGGATTGAAGCTGGAGGCTTATCCTATCAACAAGATTCTCGATGTAGATCACAAGGAGGATATTGCCAAGGCTGAGGCTTTCATCCATCCGCTGGAGGGAAAGACCCTGGTGGGCGTATGCCGTGGCAACGAGTTCTCGCCTAATTGCGTGGATAACGATGCTGCCATCATGAATGCCGTAAAACAGCAGCTGGAGGCACTCGGTGCAAAGGTGATGCTGATGTGTGAGAAGGAATTCTGCCGCAAGGCAACCATGTTGGAGAGAGCCTACGGATGGCCTCGCTGCCGTGTGGCTGTGGGTGTGGATGGCTTCTTCTCGATGGCACGCAGCAAGCAGGCGCTTGATATTCTGGGCAGAATAGAGGAAGAGGGCGTGCTGGTGGTGAACTCCAGTCTGGGTGTAAACCGCTGCATCCGCCGCATCATGACCGAGCGTTTCATCGCCGGAGGCATCGCTACCCCGGAGAGCCGCATCATCGGCAGAAACGGGGAGATGGTGAAGGCTATCCACTATCCTTGCTGGCTGAAGCGTGGCGACGGCTGTGCGCAGCAGAAGGAGGATACCTGCTATGTGCAGAACGAGCAGGAAGCTGAGGCACTACTGAAGGAATTCTGGTTGCGTGGCATCACATCGGTGGTGGTGAATGAGCATCTGAAGGGCGACCTCATCAAGTTCTATGGCATTTCGGGTACTGATTTCTTCTATTGGTTCTATCCATCGAAATGCGGTCATCGTTCCAAGTTCGGACTGGAGGTAATCAATGGTGAGGCTCAGGGCATCGCCTTCGATGCCGAGGCTCTGAAGGCTGAGGCTGACAAGGCTGCCGACATGCTGAATGTGCCGGTATATGGCGGCGACTGTGTGGTCAGCGAGGATGGAAGCATCCGCATCATCGACTTCAACGATTGGCCTAGCTTTGCTCCATGCCGTGATGAGGCTGCGTTCTATATCGCTACAAAAATGATACAGGAATAACAAAAAAATAAAAAAAAATGAATCAGGAATTTAAGGCTTCTCTGAAATCAGCGGATACCGAGGAGCACATTGATATTTACTTCTATCGCCCTATTGGTTACCAGTGGGCGCGATTCTTCCGCATGCTTCACGTCACCCCAAACGTGGTGACCATTCTTTCTATCTTCCTCGGTGTAGGAGCGGGCATCTGCTTCTATTTCGATGATCTGGCAATCAATATCTTGGGCATCTTCTTGCTCATCTGGGCAAACGTTTATGATAGCTGCGACGGTCAGCTGGCACGACTCACCAACCAGAAGAGTGCCCTGGGCAGAATCCTCGATGGTGCTGCGGGCGACTTCTGGTTTGTCAGCATCTACTTTGCCATCTCTTTCCGCCTGATGCCGGAGTGGGGCTGGAAGATCTGGGCACTCTGCATCGTTGCCGGTTTCGGATGCCATGCCGTTCAGAGCCGTCTTGCCGACTACTACCGTCAGATTCATCTCTTCTTCCTGAAAGGCAAGGAGGGAAGCGAACTGGATGATGCCAGCAAGCAGGTAGAGCTGTGGAAGCAGATGAAGTGGAAGAAGGAGCCTGTGCAGAAGCTCTTCCAGTTCTTCTACAAGAACTATACCTTGGGACAGGAGCGGGATACTCCTATCTTCCAGATATTCAAGAGAAATCTGCGCGAAAGATATCCGCAGCAGTTGCCTGAGCAGTTGCGTGCCGACTTCCGTGCGGGCAGTCTTCCACTGATGAAATATGCCAATATCCTCACCTTCAACTGGCGCAGCATCACGCTGTTCACCTCTATCCTGGTAGGTCTTCCATGGCTTTATCCGGCTATCGAGATTACTGTGTTCAGCCTGATCTTCTTCTATATGAGAGGAACCCATGAGCGCCTTTGCCTGAAGCTCAACCAGAAGGTGCTGAAGGGAGAATACGGGGCATAAACGTCTTATTTTGTGATAACAAATACTTTCGTGAATAACAAGTTCTTTTATGAATAACAAGTTCTTTTATGAATAACAAGTTCTTTTATGAATAACAAGTTCAGAAATATATTCATGGCGTTCGGTATTATCGCCATCATCATCATGCTCTGCACGATGGATATGGACTATACCGATATCTGGCGCTATCTGAAGCAGGCGGGCATCTATTTCCCGCTGATTCTCGGTCTGTGGCTCGTGGTTTACTGGGTGAACACCATTTCCTGGTGGCTCATCATCAACGATGAGGGTAGGGTGAAGGGACTCTCGTTCTGGCGAGTATATAAGCTCACCGTGAGCGGATTTGCCCTGAACTACACCACTCCCTGCGGATTGATGGGCGGCGAACCTTACCGCATTATGGAGTTGAAGCCTTTTACGGGTGTGAGCAAGGCTACATCATCGGTCATTCTCTATGTGATGATGCACATCTTCTCCCATTTCTGGTTCTGGTTCCTGTCGGTATTTCTCTATATCGCCCTGTATCCGATAGGTGTCCCTATGGGCATCATGCTGGGCTTCATCGCAGCCTTCTGCCTGCTAGGCATCTACTTCTTCGCCCGCGGCTACAAGACGGGAATGGCACAGAAGGGCATCCGTCTGCTCACCCATATTCCTTTCGTGAAGAACTGGGCTAAGCGGTTTGCGCAGGAGAAGCAGGAGACCCTGGAGCAGATAGATTCGCAGATAGCCCTGCTGCATGGTCAGCATAAGAGCACCTTCTACAGTTCTCTCTTCTTCGAGGTGATGGCGAGAGTGCTCCAGAGCCTGGAGATTTATCTTATCCTGAAGGCTTTTGCGGCGGATATCAGCATCGCCGACAGCATTCTGATTCTTGCCTTCTCATCGCTCTTCAGTAACCTCATCTTCTTCTCTCCTATGCAGTTGGGAGCCCGAGAGGGTGGTTTGGCTCTGGCGGTGGATGGTCTGCATCTTACGGGTGCCCTGGGTGTATATACCGGTCTCATCACCCGAATCCGTGAGCTGGTATGGATAGCCATCGGCATTCTGCTCATCAAGGTGGGAAACAAGGACCTGAAGAAGATTCAGGAAGAATACGAGGCTGATCAGAAGAGCCAGCAGCAAACAATTAATAAAGGAAAATAATGAAAGTACTGGATATAAAAGGAATCATCTTTGATTATGGTGGCACGCTCGATACCAGGGGCGACCACTGGTCGGAAGTGCTGTGGCAGGGCTACGAGCACTTCGGCATCGGTGTGGCTGATGACGAGGAAGTAGAGCCAGGAGTAAGTATCCACAAGCAGGCGTTTCGCGATGCCTACGTGTATGGTGAGCGAGCACTGGCTGTGAATCCCATCGTGACTCCCGATTTCCATTTCGAGGATATTCTCAGAGAAAAACTGATCCTGGAATTGAATTTCCTGGCAGGAAAGGAATTGCTGGAGACAGGAAAGGATGATTCTGAGAAACAGGCGAAGCTTGGGAATCCCGGAAAAGATTCTGATGCTTCATCAGAAAGCCTTTTCCTCTCCCTTTCTGATTCAGAAATTCATCAGATAGCAGTGGATATGGCTCGCTATATCAATGCCAAGACCCTTGCTCTGCTGAATGAGAACAGGCAGGTGCTGGAGCATCTGAAGCAGTCGGGGTATCCGATGGTGCTGGTATCCAATTTCTACGGCAACATCAATCAGGTATTGAAGGATGCAGGAATCGATGGCTATTTCGAGGACGTGATAGAATCGGCAGTAGTGGGTGTGCGCAAGCCGAACCCAGCCATCTTCGCCCTCGGAGTCTGTGCCCTCGATCTTCCAGCCTCTCAGGTGCTGGTAGTGGGCGATACCTATGGCAAGGATATCATCCCTGCCCATAAGCTGGGTTGCCACACCCTCTGGATCAAGGGATTGCAGTGGGAAGAGAAGAAGGTGGATGAATCCATCCCCGATGGCATCATCAGAAAACTCTCTGAGATGGAGAATTTTCTGAAAATCTCATAAAAAACTGAAATATATAATAGGTTTTTGCAGCTGTTTACGAATAATGTTATAACTTTGCAGCCTGAAAGAATTAATAATGGGCGCAAGGCCCCTATATATATAATAAGGTAATGAAAGGTATAAGAAAATTGTATTTGGTGCTCATCCTCCTGGTGGTTTCTACACTCCAGATGATGGCGCAGCAGAAGATAACAGGTCGTGTCATTGACGATGACGGCTTTGCCGTATCGTATGCAAGCGTGCAGTACAAGGGACACAAGATTGCCGTTTCCAGTGATGGAGAAGGTAAGTTTACCATCGAAAAGAAGCCGGGACTGATGCTTACCGTCAGCGCTCTGAGCTACAAGACCGCTACGGTCAAGGTAGATGAGAAAACCAGCTTCCTCGAAATCAAGCTCAAGGACGATTCCCACAAGCTGGGAGAAGTCGTGGTGAAATCGAAGAAGGGAAGATACAAGCGCAAGGATAACCCTGCCGTGGAACTCATGCGACGTGTCATCGCTGCCAAGAAGAAGAGCGACCTCAGCAACTATGATTATTATCAGTATGATAAATATCAGAAGATCACCCTCGCACTCAATGATATCACCAAGGAACAGATGGAGGGCAAGTTCTTCAGCAAGCGACAGTATCTCCTCGACCAGGTAGAGCTTTCGCCTTACAACGGCAAGCTCACCCTGCCGGTAAGTATTGATGAGACCGTTTCGCAGCACGTTTACCGCAAGGACCCGAAGAGCGAAAAGGATATCATCAAGGGTCAGCAGAGCAATGGTATCGGACAGGTGATCCAGACCGGAGAAATCCTGAATACAGCCATCAAGGATGTCTTTACCGATGTGGATATCTACGATGACTACGTGCGACTGCTCCAGTATCCGTTCCCGTCTCCGCTGGGCAGAACAGCCATCAGCTTCTATCATTATTATATAGAAGATACGGTGTATGTGAACCGTGACCTCTGCTATCATCTGCAGTTTATCCCAGCCAACAGTCAGGACTTCGGATTCCGAGGCGAGCTCTATGTGCTTGCCGACAGTACCCTGCACGTCAAGAAATGTAATCTCTACATGCCTCACAACTCAGCCGTCAACTGGGTGAAGGATATGAAGATTGAGCAGGAATATACCAAGCTCGACAATGGCGAGTGGGTGCTCACCAAGGATGATATGATAGCAGAGATGCACATGAACAAGCTGCTGCAGGACCTGCTTGTGGTGCGAAATACCCGAATCACCGATTACGCCTTCGATCCTCTGCCGAAGATGCTCTTCAAGGGCAAGGCGAAGGTAAGGCATGATATGGATGCGATGAACCGTGATGAGGCTTACTGGAACAAGTACCGACAGGTGGATCTCACCAAGAGTGAGTCTTCGATGGACAGTTTCATCCACCGTATGGAGAATTCCAAGGGATTCAAGTACATCATCTTCGGCGTCAAGGCGCTCATGGAGAACTATGTAGAGATAGGAAGCGGAGGAAAGGATGGCAGAAAGAGCCTCTTCGACCTCGGACCTATCAACACCTTCCTCTCCAACAACTACGTGGATGGCGTGCGCCTGCGTCTGGCAGCCCGTACCATGGCGGCACTCAACCCTCATTTCTTCTGGGATGGATATGGTGCCTACGGTACGAAGAGCCACAACTGGTACTACGGTCATCTCTTCACCTATTCGCTCAACAAGAAAAAGAACAGTCCGTTCGAGTTCCCGATGCGTAAGTTCGTCTTCGAGATTGGTCACGATATCACCTCTCCATCCGATGACAACCTGCTGCACAACAAGGATAACTTCTTCATGACCATCCGTGCCGCTACGCAGGACCAGATGTATCTCTACCAGCGACAGAAGTTCAGCTTCGTCTATGAGACCGACTGGGGACTCCGCTTCGATGCGGGAATGAGATGGCAGAGCAACCGCACCGTGGGCAACCTGCATTATTTCAAGGTGAACACGGGCGAGGAAGTAAAGAAGATACGCACCACCGAGGCATCTGTGGGCATCGACTACAACCCGGGTGTTACCTATGTCAACACCAAGCAGCAGCGATTGCCTATCAATCTCGACAGTCCTGAGCTCACCCTCCGCCATTCCATGGGTCTGGACGGATTCATGGGCGGTCAGTATCAGAGCAACCTCACCACCCTGGGCATCTACAAGCGCCAGTGGCTGGGCAGCTTCGGATATGTGGACTTCAACATCGTGGGCAAGATGCAGTGGAACAAGGTTCCATTCACCATGCTCGTCCAGCCACCAGTCAACCTCTCCATCTTCGAGCAGGAGGCAACCATCAGTATGATGAAAGACTGGGAGTTCCTGAGCGACCGCCAGCTCTTCTGGTCGGTAGCCTGGGATATGAACGGCAAGCTTCTCAACCGCATTCCGCTCATCAAGAAGCTGAAGTGGCGCGAGTATGTAGCCGTGAAGGGAGTATGGGGACAGCTCACCGACAAGAACAATCCGGTGAAGAATACATCGGATGACGTGATCTTCAAGTTCCCTAACAACTCCTACACCTTTGGCAACACGCCATATTGGGAGGTGGTAGCCGGTGTGCACAACATCTTCAAGTTCTTCGGAATCGATTATGTGCGCCGTATCAACTACCTGAATCATGCCAATGTAGATAAGTGGGGCATCCGAATGGGATTCCTCATGTCATTCTAGAAAGCAGAATATGAGAATGTTAAGGAGTTAAAGGAGTTAGCTTCTTAACATTCTTCATAATAATTGTTTGGTCATAAAAGAGTATATATCAACATAAAAGAAGGAGATTTGCTTATGAAGATTCTATTGGCAGATAAGCAGGATATCACGCGTGCCGGACTGATATACGTGATAGAGAAAATGGAAGGATTGGAAACCAAGTATGTGGAAGACAAGACAGAGCTGATGCTTGCCTTGCGGGAAAACGAAGATACGGTGGTGATAGTCGATTACACGCTTTTCGATATCAATGATTCCGCCGAACTGCTCATTCTCAACCAGCGCTTTCCCTATACCCGATGGCTGCTGTTCAGCGAAGACCTGAGTGCCGATTTCGTGCGTGTGCTCATCGCCAGCAGCAGTATGTTCAGTGTGCTCCTGAAGGAGAGTCCGCTGATGGAAATCAAGGAGGCGATACGCTTCTGCGTAGATAGCAAGCGTTTTGTCTGCCAGCGAATGATGGAGGTGCTCCTTACTCCGCCGCAGGAAGTAGAAGAAAAAGTGAATCTCACCAAGACCGAAACCGAGATTCTCAAGGATATCGCCCTGGGTATGACTACCAAGGAAATCGCCGAGAAGCGTTTCTCCAGTTTCCATACCGTGAATACCCACCGGAAGAATATCTTCAGAAAGCTCGGTGTGAACAACGTGCACGAAGCAACAAAGTATGCACTTCGCGCCGGACTGGTAGATTCTGCGGAATATTATATTTAAAAAAAATGCTTCAGATTGTCTCCCGACATTCTGAAGCTTTTTCATTTCTAACTAACTTATTATCAACTATTCATTACTTTTCGTGCTGCAAAATTACAAGTATTTTCAGAAATATGTGCTATATTTGCTAAAAAAACACACGTAAACGTTTGCAATTCGGAATAAAAATAGTATCTTTGCAGTAAATTTGATGCAATATCGCACCATAAATAACTAACTTATTATACATGAAGCAGCGTAGAACGTCATTAAAGGACCTTGCAGATAAGCTTGGTGTCAGTATAGCTACCGTTTCCAGAGCATTGCGAAACAGCCATGAAGTAGGAGAGGAGATGACCCAGAAGGTGAAGCAGCTCGCCAAGGAGCTGAACTATCGCCCGAATCCCTTCGCCCAGAGTCTCCGTAAGGAAGCTCCGAGGGTGATTGGTGTCATTGTCCCAAATCTCGTGACTCACTATTATGCCGCAGTTCTCGATGGCATCGAAGACTATGCCTCCAAGTTGGGCTATTCCGTTATCAGTGCCAACAGTCATGAAGACCATGAGCGCGAGGCGCAGGCTCTGGATAACTTTCTCAATATGCATGTAGAGGGTATCATCGCCTGTCTGGCGCAGGACACCACCGACTATTCTCACTTCGAGCAGCTCCATAAGATGGGGGTGCCCCTGGTATTTTTTGCCCGCTGCTGTCTGGAGGATAAGTTCTCCCAGGTGGTGGGAAATGGTGATGTGGCGGCTCAGGAGGCCACCCAGCACATGATAGAAACCGGTTCGCGCCGTGTGGCTTTCATCGGCGGTCCCAACCATCTCGATATGGTGCGCCGCCGCAAGCACGGTTATCTCGAAGCGCTCCGCGAGAACGGCATCCCCATCGACCGCGACCTGGTGGTATGCGACAAGATAGATTTCGACGTAGCGCGCAATGCCACACTCCGACTCCTGGAAGGTGAGAATCCGCCTGATGCCATCCTCGCCTTCAATGATATCATTACCTATGCAGCCTTCGATGCCATCAAGTCGAAAGGTCTGCGCATTCCGGAAGATGTGGCTATCATCGGATTCACCGATGGAGATACTGCCGCCTTCGTAACTCCTCGCCTCTCCGCCATCATGGACCAGGCACACGTGCAGGGCACCAAAGCCTGCCAGCTTCTGATGAAGAGCATCAATGGCGATGAGAAAATCTACAAGGAGGTGGTGCCGATGATTCTCAAGATACGTGAAAGTTCGGAAAAGAATCTCGTGAAGAAATAGACTATTATAACAATTTTATAAACTCTAAAAAAACAAACTAAATGAAACCAACAAAGGCATTATTAGTTTCGGCTGCATGGATTCTGGGCACTATGGGTGTCCAGGCAGCTGATTTTGTCCAGAATGGTAATTATCTTACCGTACAGTTGAAACAGCATCAGAACTATGGTCCGTCGCAAATCCGCCTCCAGGTGGTCAACGACCGCATCATCCGTGTGCAGGCTACTGCCGAGCAGAGCTTCCGCAACAAGCAGAGTCTCATCATCGTGCCTCAGAAGGGCAAGGCAAATTACAAGGTGGAGGAGCAGGGCGATGACCTCATCATCACCACCGCTGCCATGCGTGCCGTGCTGAACGAGGCTACCGGACAGATCATCTTCTATGATCTCAAGGATCAGGTACTGTTGAAAGAGGTGGCGCAGGGCGGAAAGACTTTCAAGCCTTTCACCGTGCCCGACCGTGAAATCGGTGTGGATATCGCCAAGGTACCCGATGCTCAGAAGCACGGATGGTCGTGGCGTGCCCTCTTCGATTCGCTGGAAAGGAAGGACAGCTCACCGGTACCTACGTGGATAAGAACGGGCAGAAGATTGTACGTGGCGAGGACAGCATCTACTTTGAATATGCCATGCCTGAAACTTCAGAAACCTGCAACCAGACTGATAAGGGTGGTATCCAGAACCTGCCTAAGGGCTTTGCGCTGAATGGCTCCAAGGTGGTTTACGAGGGATATGTAGAGGCGCCAACCAGCAGCTTCTATCAGTTTATCCTCTACTATGCCGGCTATATGAAGGTCTATATCGACGGCAAGCTGGTGGTGCCTGAGCGCTGGCGTACCGTCTGGAATCCGAATTCCTATAAGTTTGAGGCTGCCGTACAGAAGGGTAAGAAAACCCCAATCCGCATCGAATGGCAGCCGGATGGCGATGTTTCCTATTGCGGTCTCCGTGTGGCAGCCCCACGTTCTGAGGCAGAGAAGAACCAGCTGAGCATCTGGAGCGAGATGTCGCCGGATATGGATTACTACTTCATCGCCGGAAAGGATATGGACGAGGTAATCTCGGGCTATCGCACCCTTACCGGCAAGGCACCGGTATATCCTAAGTGGGTGCTCGGATTCTGGCAGAGCCGCGAGCGCTATCAGAGCAGCAAGGATATCGAGGAGAACATGAAGAAGTTCCGCGACCTGAAGATTCCGGTGGATAACATCGTACAGGACTGGAACTACTGGAAGCTGGATTCATGGGGAAGCCACGAGTTTGAGGCGGCACGCTATCCGAACCCTCAGGCGATGCTCGACAGTGTGCATGCCCTGCATGGAAGATTCATGATTTCGGTTTGGCCGAAGTTCTATGATACCGTGAAGAATTACAAGGAACTGGATGCCAAGGGCTGGATGTATCACCAGGCTATCAAGGATGATATCCACGACTGGCTCGGTTTCCGCGGCTCCTTCTATGATGCCTACGATGCCGGAGCCAGAAAGATGTTCTGGCGACAGATGGATGAGAATCTCTATACCAAGTATAAGTTCGGTATCGATGCCTGGTGGATGGATGCTTCTGAGCCGAATGTGCGTGACTGCACGCCGATGTGGTACCGCAAGGCGCTCTCCGGTCCTACCGCCCTGGGTACGGCTACCGAGTATTTCAATGCCTACAGCATCGTGAATGCCGACGCCATCTACAATGGTCAGCGCAGCGTGAACCCTAACCAGCGTGTCTTCCTCCTCACCCGTTCGGGCTTTGCTGGCGAACAGCGTTACAGCACGGCTACCTGGTCGGGCGACATCGCAACCCGCTGGGAAGATATGCGTGCGCAGATGACTGCCGGACTGAACTATTCCATGGCAGGTCTTCCTTTCTGGGGAATGGACCAGGGTGGTTTCTGTGTAGAAAACCGCTATGTGGCTGCCCAGCAGGAGTTTGACAAGACCGGTAAGGAGAATGCCGATTTGAAGGAGTGGCGTGAGTTGCAGGCTCGCTGGAACCAGTTTGGCTGTTTCGTTCCGCTCTATCGTGCCCACGGTCAGTGGCCATTGCGTGAGGTGTGGAACATCGCTCCAGCCGATCATCCTGCCTACAAGACCATCGTAGCTTACGACAAGCTCCGCTATCGCCTGATGCCTTACCTCTACAGTATGGCGGGTATGGTGCATCTCAAGGATTACACCATGATGCGCGGACTGGTGATGGATTTCAATGGCGATGAGAAGGTGTTGGATATCAAGGACCAGTGGATGTTCGGTTCTGCCCTGATGGCTTGTCCGGTAGGCGAGTATCAGAAGTATTCACGCGAAGTCTATCTGCCTAAGCAGAAGGGCTGGTATGATTTCTATACCGGAGCATATCATGCAGGCGGTCAGACCATCGTGGCTGATGCGCCATACGATAAGATTCCAGTCTTCATTCCAGAAGGCGCCATCCTTCCGATAGGTCCTGAGATGCAGTGGAGTGATGAGAAGAAACCGGAGTTGATCGACCTCTATGTCTATGCCGGCAAGGATGGCTCTTATACCTTGTACGAGGATGAGGGTACGAACTATAACTACGAGAAGGGTAAGTATGCTGTAATCGATTTCAAGTATGATGATGCCTTGAAGCAGGTAACCATCGGTGCCCGCAAGGGTAGTTTCGACGGCATGCTCCAGAAGCGCCGCTTCAACATCATCCTGGTAGATCAGAAGAAGCAGCAGGGCGTGAATCTCGCCAAGTCGCCTAAGGGCAAGGTAGTGAAGTATTCCGGTCAGGCAATGACTGTAAAATTGAAATAATATGAAGAAGATATTTGCTTTAGCAATTCTACTATTGGGCGCTCAGTCTTTGAGCGCCCGCGATCGCCAGTCTTTTGATAAAGACTGGCTTTTCGTTTTGGCTGATAGTGCCGGTATGCAGAAATCGGAGTATTCCGATGGGCATTGGCGCCGCCTGAATCTCCCTCACGACTGGGCGATAGAGGGCGATTTCTCTCCATCGAATCCTTCTGGAGCCAACGGTGGTGCTCTTCCAGGCGGCATCGGATGGTATCGCAAGCACTTCTCTCTTTCGCCAGACGAGAAGTACGACCGCTTCACCATCACCTTCGATGGCGTGTATATGAACTCCACCGTCTATATCAACGGTCACAAGCTCGGCACCCGTCCCTATGGCTACAGTACCTTCGAGTACGATCTTACACCTTATATATATAAGAAGGGTGATAACGTCATAGCCGTGAAGGTGGATAACAGCGACCAGCCCAACAGCTGCTGGTATTCGGGCTGCGGCATCTACCGCCACGTCTGGCTTACCAAGACCCTGAAGGAGGCATACATCCCGCAGTGGGGGCAGTATGTGGCTACTACGCCGAAGGGTGATGTCAGGGTGAAGGTGGATTTCCTAGCCAAAGGCAGCAGGATGAAACTATCCATCCGCAATACCATCAATGATGCGGCTGGCAAGGTGGTGGCAAGGAGCCAGGGCAGCCAGAGCCAGCAGCTCAAGGTAAGGAAACCTCATCTCTGGTCTGTAGGCAAGGGCTATCTCTATACCGTGAAGAGCGAACTGGTGGTGAATGGCAAGGTGGTGGATACCGCCACTACGCAGACCGCATTCCGCGATGTGAGGTTTGATGCCCGGAAGGGTTTCTTTCTCAATGGCGAGAATATGAAGATCAATGGCGTGTGCGAGCATCACGATTTCGGATGTCTCGGTGCCGCCCTCAACGAGGATGCGCTTCATCGCAAGCTCACCATCCTCAGGGATATGGGTGTGAATGCCATCCGAAGCAGTCATAATCCTCCGGCTCCCGAACTCCTGAATATGTGTGATTCCATGGGAATCATGGTGATGGACGAGAGTTTTGATATGTGACGCCGCAAGAAGTCGAATGGCGATTATGCCCGCTTCTTCGATGAATGGCACCAGCGTGATCTCTCTGATCTGGTGAAGCGCGACAGGAATCATCCTTGCATCATCATGTGGAGCATCGGCAACGAGGTGCTCGAACAGTGGTCGGATGCCGCTGCCGATACCCTGAGTCTGGAGCAGGCGAATCTCATCCTGAATGCGGGTCATGATGCCTCTACCCTGGCACATGGCGATGAGCTGAGCGTGAATTCGCTTCTCACCCGTCATCTGGCAGATATCGTGAAGAAGTATGATCCGTGGGGAGACCGTCCGGTTACTGCCGGATGCAACGAGCCTGATCCTAAGAATCATCTCTTCAAGAGCGGTGCCATCGATGTCATCGGATTCAATTATCATCATCAGTGGGTGAAGGATGTTCCTAGGAACTTCCCCGACAAGCCGTTCATCTTCTCCGAGAGTGTTTCGGCACTCCAGACGCGCGGTTATTACCGGATGCCGAGCGACAGCATCTATACGGCTCCAGTGGAGTGGTGGCTGCCATATACCGATCCATCCTTCAAGTGTTCGGCGTATGACAATATGCATGCCTCCTGGAGCAGTACGCACGAGGAGACCTGGGATGTGGTGAAGCACAATGATTTCGTGGGCGGTCAGTTTATCTGGACTGGTTTCGACTATATCGGCGAACCGACTCCTTATGCCTATCCGGCACGCAGCAGTTATTTTGGCATCATCGACCTGGCTGGTCTTCCTAAGGACAGCTATTATATGTATCAGAGTGAGTGGACGAAGAAGCCTGTTCTTCATCTCTTCCCTCACTGGAACTGGCTTCCGGGTCAGCAGATAGATATGTGGTGCTATTACAACCAGGCTGATGAGGTAGAGCTGTTCATCAATGGCAAGAGCCAGGGCATCCGGAAGAAGAAGGTGCATGGAGAGGGAAATGAAGGTGCAGCCCATGCCAATGCCGCAAATGCTGGCGCCTTTGATCGCAGCACAGAGTACCACGTGATGTGGCGAGTAACTTTTGAGCCGGGTGAAGTAAAGGTTGTAGCGAGAAAGCAGGGCAGGGAGATTTCATCCCAGACCATCAAGACAGCCGGTCCTCCTCATCACCTCGTCTTGAAGAAGACCTATCAGAACACCCTTGCATCCGCTGTTCAAACCCCGTCAGGCGTTCCTGGGGATTTGCAATCCCCATCCTCCCCTACAACCTTCGTAGAAGTAAATGTAGTAGATAAGGATGGCAATCTCTGTCCGAATGCTGAGAACGAGATATATTTCTCTTCTACCGCCGAGATTCTGGGCACAGATAACGGCAATCAGACCTCCCTGGAGCGTTTTACCGATCCAAAGAGGAAGGCATTCTTCGGCAAGTGCATCATCGTCTTGCGAGGTCACGGTACGCTCCGTGCCGAATCCATAGACTTGCAACAAGCTACTATCAAATTATAAATACAAAAAAAACATGCCAAAGTCATTTCGACTTTGGCATGCTCATTTATATATGGGGGCATCTTTGTTTCTTTGATAGAGACAGGGGTGCCCCTATCTTTTTTTTATAAACATCAAAAATATACGTATGATGGTAAGAAGCCAGTCTTTTCTGGGCAACTTATCTCCGCTTCATCAAAAAGCTCAGAGGTGGATGATGTCAACGCTAAAATACTGGCAGCCTTATAAGCCTTAAAAGTGAATAAAAAGAGGGAACTCGAAAAATGAACCAAAATGAACCAATTATTCTGAATCTCTATATAAGAGACACAGAAAAGTTGAAAACACTCGCTCTATCAGTAACTTATCAGATTGTCGTCATAATAATAACTGAAAAATTGTAGAATTCCGTAGAATAACATTAATTTTTTAACACGCATAATTTGCTAGTTTCCAACTTTTTTCGTATTTTTGCAACGAGATTCTGTGTCTCTTATATAGAGATTCAGAAGAACGGGAATGATTTAGGGAAGGGTTTTGAAGACAAAGGAATCGGATAGCTAATCATTCCAAGGGTTGCAGACTATCACGCTCTTGGGTCAGGAGTACGTTTGTGATTAGAGGTTTCCGTTATTGGAAATAGACTAACCAACCCTTTCTTGCCAAGTGTTTTGAACCATGAATTCACGATACGGGGGAATGAGAATTATATTCTGACCGAAATAAAAAAAACGAACAATGCAACAATTAGATAATGAGAAGAATTGGTACGCATTCAAAATATTTTTTGGGAAAGGAAAGCCTATCAAGACTTATTTCGTATCCAAAGAGATAGAACACATTTATGATGTAAAACAAGAATATTGGGACAAGAATAAGAAAAAGACATTGGTGAAGGAAGTTCCAATTATGCCATCTCTCATCCTTTTTCGTTCTACGAGAATAGAAGCTGAAGAGATGGAGCGTATGTTCCTCAATAAAGTGATGCTCTATCGTGACAAAAATTCTGAGAACCTGAAAGAACCTTCTAAAATTTCTGAACGCGAAGTGAAAATCTTCAATATTGTCGCAACTTCTGGTGTTGAAGGACTTGATTTTTACGATGAGTATAATCCGAAATTTACCAAAGGCGATAAGTTCAGAGTCATTGAAGGTCCTTTGAAGGGAGCGGAAGGTTATGTCGTTCGCATCAAAAAAGATCATAAACTTTATGTGAGTATCAAGGGGTTGTGTGCTGTTACAACAGGATATATCCCCAAAGCTTTCTTGCAGAAAATAGAATAGAGTATATGGAAATGTTTGATCTTAAGCAAGTGATACTGACGAAGGAATGCACCTCGCCAGTCACTCAGTATCTGTTGGAAATTACAACTACGGATAGTACCGATGGCTTCCCGAAAGTCTTTCGCTATACGGATTTGCGCCATCCTGACCTTTCCTCTATGAGCCTTTGGATTCAGGATCAGGTGCATACCTTAGAACAGGAGCATGCCAAGCGTGTCATCTTGACACTAGGTGAGGAGATTACCTTAAAGGTTGAGAAATAAATATTCTTCCAAGTAATTAATATGCAAATTTATGAGAGATAAAAATGCCCAGGATGGCTCAAACAAAAAGCCGTCTGAAGGAATCTATTATAAGATCAAAGTATCCCTTTTTGCCAACAAGCTGACGAATTGGTATTTTTCCCAGACTACCCTGCCATATTGGTGCATCCTGGCATTGGATAGCATCGCTGTAGTTGTTGCCGGAATGATAGCTACCTACATCGCAGAGGGCGGAGAAGCATTGACGAGCCATTTCTGGAGTTATGTCCTTACTTACGTCTGCACCCTTCCACTCTTTGTCGTGGGTATGCGAATCTTCCATACCTATTCCGGCATCATGCGCTATTCATCGTTTGTTGATCTGATGC
>USRA01000018.1 GCA_900557035.1 uncultured Prevotella sp.
AATCGGCAACAATATGAATCTTCATGCGATGGATTTGATGGGACATGGTTACGATCTTTCTCCAGCCCTTCTTGCCACACTCTATTGGGGAGGATTCATGATAGGTAGAATGGTTTCTGCTGGTTTGAAGAACGTGGCACCTCGTCCTATGCTCATCGCCGTTACGGTGGCGGCAATCGTATTGATGGCCATTTCCATGCTTACCGAAAATCTCTGGCTGATGGCTGCTGTGGGATTGTTCCATAGTGTCATGTGGAGTTGCATCTTCACCTTGGCAGTGGGTGGCTTGAAGGAATATACTTCCAAGGCTTCGGGTGTGTTTATGATGGGAGTTTTCGGTGGTGCCGTCTTCCCTGTGCTTCAGGGATTGCTTGCTGATTATATCGGTTCATGGCAGTTCACCTGGCTTGTTCCTCTCTTCTGCGAGTTCGTCATCCTCTGGTATGGACTTGTGGGTTATAAGAAGCAGGAAGTATAAAAGACATTAGTAAGACATAAATTAAGAAGAATATAAAAAACTCGGGATGTTTCCTTTTTCGAAGCATCCCGAGTTTTTTATTTTTAAGAGTTATTCTACAATCAGATGATTCATTCTGCAATTTGATGAATCACATAGGTAACTACGCCCCAAATCATGAATCGGTTGGTCTCATCTACCCGGATTGGGGAGAAGTTCTTGTTCCATGGGATAAGCCATCCGAAGGCACCGCTCTCATCCATCTTGAATTGCTTGATGGTGAATTCGCCATCCACGAAGGCGATGACGAAGTTGCCGTTGGAGGGTTCAATCTGCCTATCTACAATGGCTAGGTCACCGTCGAGAATGCCTGCATCCTGCATGCTGTCGCCCGAAACACGTACATAGAAGGTGGCCTCACGATGGCGAACCAGAATATCGTTGAGGTCTATCTCTCCCTCCATATAGTCTTGTGCCGGCGAAGGGAAGCCTGCCTTTACGCTTTGCTCTGCCAGCGGAATCGGCATTTTTGTTCCGAATTCCGCAGGGTGAAATGTCAGTCTTATCTTGTTATCGTTATTCTTGTTCATTTTGTTTTTACTTTCAGAATCTCATGAATATCTGTGGTAAACCGCTTCGACATATACTCTCGTTTTAAGTCGAATCGGCAACCATTGCCTTGTACGGCTTGGCGGATGGTGCCGTGTCCGTTCTTTCGGTTGATGGCATCGATGGCTTCCATCAGTGCTTTTTGCTTGCTTCGGTCGATAGGATCGAAGAGGTCTTGTTGGCGAGGATTGTCGGGTGAGATTTGCCACAGAATGACACCTGCCTTCTTGAAGTGAAACGACATGTCGGGGCGGTCAGCTCTGCTGTCTGCCAGCGGTTTCGGGTATTTGGCGCGGAGAATACTGAGTGCGGCACCTACTATCTCTTCCTGAGCATTGGTGGCGATGGGCAGGGTGAGGGAATCGTGGATGGTGTATTCCGGCACGTTTTCGTTGAATCTTGAAGTCCAGGCAAACACCGTGATTCCCTGACACACGCTGCCTTGATGTCGCAGCTTTTCGGCGCAGCGCACGGCGAAATTAGCCACGGCTTCTTCTACCACATCCTTATCGCTGATGCCTTCACCGGCAAAGCTCCGACTGGTGCAGATACTCTTCTTCTGCGGCAGTTCCTCGATGCTGATGCAGCTTTCGCCATTCAGTTCCTTCCACGTTCTCATCGTGGTGATGTTGAAATGACTGCGCACCCAACTCTCTTTTTTATCAGCAAACTGAGCTGCAGTTCGGATACCCATATAATCTAATTTTCGGGCAATCTGTCTTCCGATTCCCCATACATCTTCTATCGGGAACAGCGACAAAGCCTTGTGTCTCCGTTCATCCGTATCAATGAGACAGCAGCCCTGATAGCCCTTGTATTTCTTGGCGAATTTGGAACCGATTTTCGCTAGGGTTTTCGTTTCTGCGATTCCGATGGAGATAGGGATTCCCACGGCTCGTAGCACATCGGCAGAAATCCTGGCGCCGTATTGTTGGAGGAGGAAATCATCTGTGACGGAAGAAAGGTTTTCCACCTCGAAAAAGCATTCGTCTATGGAGTACTGGTCGATGTGCGGCGAGTAGTGCGAGAGCATCGACATTACCCTGTTGGAGAGTGAGCCATAGAGTGTATAGTTGCTGGAGAAGATAGCCACGCCTTCAGCCTCCAGTTTTTCCTTTACCTGATAGAACGGGTCGCCCATCTTATAGCCCAGAGCCTTGGCTTCTTCAGAGCGTGCAATGACGCACCCGTCGTTGTTGCTCAAAACAACCACGGGTTTCCCTATCAGGTCGGGGCGAAACACTCGTTCGCACGAACAGTAGAAGTTATTGCAGTCGGCTAATCCTATCATTTTCTTATCTTACAAATCCTTTCGTGTTGCAAAATTACAAAAAATATTCGAAACGCTAGTCTTTATCTAGGATATTTTCCCTTAAGGCAAAAAATATTTTCCCTTAAGGCTAAATATTTTTTGCCTTAAGGGTAAATAAAACCAGGGAAATCATAGGATGATTAGAAAGAAAATCTCCGAAAGGCTTGGGCTTTTCGTGGATTTTTTGTAATTTTGCCTTTTAAAAAGGTAAATGCTTTCGCTTTCTGAAAAAATGAATGTGTTTATTGAAGGATTAAAAGGATTAAAAAGTTTAAAACGAAACGGTATGAAAAATATGTTGGCATTGAGCCAGGAACGATTCTCGGCTCGCAAGTTTACTCCAGAGGCTGTGAGCCAGGAGGATTTGGATTACCTCATGGAATGTGTGCGTTTGGCACCATCGGCAGTGAACAGGCAGCCTTGGCATTGGCTCATCGTCCGCTCGGATGAGGCTAAGCAGAAGTTGCAGCAGTGCTACGACCGCGAGTGGTTCAAGACGGCTCCGATGTATATCGTGGGCATGAGAAATGTGAACGAGAATTGGGTTCGCAGATACGATGAGAAGCCTCATGGAGATATTGACGTGGCAATAGCTGCCGAGCACCTCTGTCTGGCTGCCACCGAAAGAGGTCTGGGCACCTGCTGGGTCTGCAATTATGATACAGACAAGATGCAGCAGTTTTTCCCTCGCGAAGGTTTCGAGGCAGTAGTGATCATCCCTCTCGGTCATGTTGCTGAGGATTGTCCTCATACCGAGAAGAAACGCAAGGAAATGAACGAGATTGTGGAAGAAATCTAAAAAACGAAGCTAATGGAAATGAACGAAGAATCCATCCTGGCATGGAACATCATAGAAAAGACCAGCGCTAACCTCTTCCTTACGGGCAAGGCAGGCACAGGTAAAACAACCTTCTTGAAACAGCTTAAGGAGAAGTCGCCTAAACGAATGGTTGTGCTTGCCCCAACAGGTATTGCCGCCATCAACGCCGGAGGAATGACCATTCATTCGTTCTTCCAGCTTCCTTTTTCGCCATACATTCCGGGTACAACCTTCGGAAGTGGCGAACAGAAACGCTATCAGTTCAGCAAACTCAAGCGAAACATCATCCGAAGCATCGACCTGCTGGTCATCGATGAAATCAGTATGGTACGCAGCGATTTGCTCGACGCCATTGACTCCGTGCTTCGTCAGTACCGCAAGCGTCACGACCTTCCTTTCGGCGGTGTGCAGCTCCTGATGATAGGCGATCTGCAGCAGTTGGCACCAGTGGTTACGGCACAGGAGGAACAGCTTCTGAAAGAACACTACGATACTCCTTTTTTCTTCAGCAGCAATGCGCTGAAGCAGGTGGGCTATCTTACCGTAGAGCTCAAGAAGGTTTATCGCCAGCAGGACGAGCAGTTTATCTCCCTGCTCAACCAGATCAGGGAGAACAGGGCTTCGGATGCTACCTTGCAGGCATTGAACCAGCGTTTTATCCCTAATTTCGAACCGCCGAAGAACAGTAACTTCATCCGCCTGACCACTCATAATGCGCCAGCCCAGTACATCAATGAGCAGCAGCTTGCCGCCTTGCCATCCAGGGCTTTTTCCTATACGGCAGAGGTAGAGGATAACTTCCCGGAATCATCTTATCCGGCTGATTTCATGCTCACCCTGAAGCCCGGAGCACAGGTGATGTTTATCAAGAACGACCCGCAGCACCGCTTCTATAATGGTATGATTGGTGAGGTTATCGGTGTGAAACCCGATGAAGAAGGAGATAAGATCATTGTGCGCAGCAAGGATTCTGATGAGGAGTTTGAGTTGGAGAAGATGGAGTGGGTGAATGCGAAATATACGATCAATGAGGAGACCAAGGAGATAGAGGAGACGGTAGAGGGCAAGTTCCGACAGTATCCTTTGCGTCTGGCTTGGGCGATTACCATCCACAAGAGTCAGGGCCTTACCTTCGAGCACGCCATCATCGATGCTTCTCATTCCTTTACCCATGGTCAGACCTACGTGGCTCTGAGCCGCTGCAAGACCTTGGAGGGAATGGTGCTCAGTCAGCCTCTGTCTCGTGGAGCCATCATCAGCAGTCAGACGGTGGATGCTTTCAACAGTCAACTTGCTGCGCCTACCCAGGAGCAGATCAGCTATCTGGAGCAGCAATACGTGCTTCACTGCATCGGCGAGCTTTTTGATTTCTATGCTATTAGCGGAAGTTACGAGCATCTGATGCGCTGTCTGGTAGAATTCTTCAATAGCAAATATCCTCGTGTGGTGAGCGAGTATCAGAAGTTGCAGGTGGTGCTGAAGAGTCTGATAGGTGTTTCTGATAAGTTCCGTCTGCAATATACCCGCATGCTTTCCCAGAATCCTGATATCCTTCAGGCAGAACTGCAGGAGCGTATTCACAAGGGTGCTGAGTATTTCTTTGATAAGATAGGTATTCTGAGCGATTTGATCAGAAAGTCGAATCTTGATACGGATAATAAGGTGGCTAAGAAGCAGTTCCAGGACCGCTTCTCTGTCTTTTCAGAGGATGTGAAATTGAAGGAACGTCTTTTGAAATACGAGCGCAGCGCTGTGTTTACGGTGACCGATTATCTGAAGAAGAAGGCACGGTTCATGCTGCTGGATGAAATGGGCGAAGGAGCGTCTTCAAGTGCCGGTTATGGTTCTGGTAGAAAAGCCAGAAAATCGAAGAAATCGAATGAACCGAAGGAACCGAAGATTCCAACCAAAGAGGTGAGTTTCAATCTTTATCAGCAGGGAATGACTGTGGATCAGATTGCTGCAGAACGTGGCTTTACCAAAGGCACCATCATCGGTCATCTTACCTCATACGTAAAGGAAGGAAAGGTTGGATTGCGTGCGTTGATTTCTAGTGCCCACGAAAAGAAAATCCGTGAATTCATGGAGGCTCATCCCGAGATGGAGCATTTCAACGAAATCAAGGAAGCATTGGGAACCGGCATTGATTATTACGAAATCAAACTGATACGTGATTTAATGGAGGAGGAATAAAGGTCTTCCTCTACCTTATTATAATATAATAGCCGTAACTATGCAGAAGTAGTTACGGCTATTGTTTTCTTAATGATCTAGAATTGTCTTTTCTAGCTGGTCTAGAGTTGGGTTACTGCCTTTTCCAGCTGCTGCAAAGCCTGCTTGAGAATGCTTCTTGGGGTTGCAACGTTCAGTCGCATGAAGCCTTCGCCGCCAGGACCGAACATTTCACCATCATTCAGCGCCAGGTGCGCTTTGTCGATGAATAAATCGAGAAGGGCATCGTGGGAGAGATGCAGGTCTCGGCAGTTGAGCCAGACCAGGAAGGAAGCCTGTGGGCGCAACGGACGAATGCCTGGAATGTGCTCGCGGCAGTAATCCTCTACGAATCGGATGTTGTCTTCTATATAGGCAAGCATCTTCTTTCTCCATTCTTCTCCCTTGCGGAAAGCGGCGATGGTGGCGATAGGAGCGAAGAGGGTTGGCTCATCCAGTTCGTTGGCACTCAGCCAAGGATAGAATTTCCTGCGGATTTCTTCGTTTGGAACGATGGCGTAACTGCTTACGATTCCTGCAATGTTGAAGGTCTTGGAAGGAGCCTGGAAGGTGATGCTGATATTGCGCGCCTTGTCGGAAACCGAAGCAAATGGGATGTGCTTGTGTCCGAAAAGAGCCATGTCCGCATGAATCTCATCGCTGATAACGAGCAGATGATGTTCGTAGCAGAAGTCGGCAAGTCGCTGCAGGGTTTCCTTGCTCCAGGTAATACCGCCCGGATTATGAGGATTGCAGAGAATCAGGATCTTGCACTTCTCATCATAGATTTTCTCCAGGTTTTCGAAATCCATCTCGTAATATCCGTCCTCCTTCATCTTCAGCGGATTGAAGACCACTTCTCTGCCGTTGCCCTCTGGAGTAAGGCGGAATGGGTGATAAACGGGTGGCTGGATGATGACTTTCTCATCAGGACGGGTGAAGACATTCACCACGAGTCCGATACCTTTTACAATACCAGGAATGAAGCGGATCCACTCTCGCTTCACATCCCACTGGTGGTGGTCATGCACCCAGTCGATGATGCTGGGCAGATAATCTTCCGGCTTCATGGTGTAGCCGAAAAGAGAGTGTTCTAATCTTGCCTTGAGGGCATCTGTAATGAAAGATGGGGTCTCGAAATCCATATCGGCTACCCAGAGTGGCAGCAGGTCATCTCGTCCCCAGCGAGGCAGCAGGGCGCCATGCTTCAGGTCGTCGCTGCCCGAACGGTCTATAATCTTATCGAAATCGTACATGTACTTTGAACTTTGAACTTTATGATTAGTCTCCAGTTGGTGATCTCTAATTCTTAACTATCAACTATTAACTATCATCTATCAATTATCAACTATCAATTATAAACTTTCAGCCGCCTGCTTAATGTCTTCGAAGAGATCATCCACATCCTCCAGACCGACGCTGAGTCGGATGGTGGTGTCTTTTACATCCATCGACTTACGCATATTCTCGGAAAATGCACCGAAGATGGTGCTTGCCGGATGAATGGCGAGCGAACGGTTGTCGAAGAGATTGGTGGCACGATGGATGAGCTTCAGATTGTTGAGGAAACTGAAGCAGGCTTCCTTGCTTTCCAAATCAATGCAGATCATAGCTCCCGCCGTTTTGCCAAACTGGCGCTGCGCCAACTTGTGGTAAGGATTATCCTCCAAACCTACATAGTTTACATACTGAATCTGAGGTAGAGTGCGCAGCTTTTTTGCAAGTTCCAGGGCATTGTCGCTCTGAACACGATAGCGCGCATCGAGCGTTTCGAGTCCGATGGTCTGCATATAAGCTACCTGTGGAGTCATGTAGGCGCCGAAGTTGAAGAGCATTTCTCTATAGAGACGCTTGGCGAAATCGCCGTTGTAAGGAGTTCCGTAGTCGATGACCAGACCTCCGAGCGAAGTAGCACCACCACTTACATATTTAGAGCTGGAAACCACCTCAATATCTACTCCCAGATTCTTAGCCGAGAACTGTGTGAAAGGAATCACGGTAGAATCCACTACCAGCGGAACTTTCTTTTCGTGAGCCACTTCCGAGATGGCTTTCAGGTCGGCAACCTCCAACTGTGGGTTGGTCAGGATTTCAAGGAAGACGCAGCAGGTGTCATCATCGATGGCTTCACGTACCTCCTCGATATTGGTTAAATCGCGCAAGCGGACCTTTACACCAAAACGGCGCAGGGTAGCTACGAGCAGGGCGTAGGTGTTGCCGAAGAGATGCTTCGAGGTAACGATGTTCTTGCCCTGTGCAGCCAAGGACATGAATGTGTTGCTGATAGCCGCCATTCCTGAGTTGAAGGCTGTGGCGTGGGCTGCATCGGTAAGGGCTGCCACTCGGCGCTCCAGGTTGGTAACCGTAGGATTCTCCACTCGGGAGTAATCAGGTGCTTTGATCTTGTCTGTGAATGCTTCAGCCATGACGGCAGCATTGTCGAATTCGTAGGCAAGGGTGTTATATACTGGAACGCTCAGCGAATCGTAAGCATCGCGGCGTTCGTATTCCAAATGAATGGCTTGCGTTTGTTTCTTCATTTTTTATGATTTTATGTGATATTTTGTTTGCAAAAGTACAAAAAAGAAATTAAATAGACAATAGATAGCATAAAAAAACGAGTTGCGAATGCTTTTTTTATGCATTGCAACTCGTTTTGATGTTGGATTCTTTTGTAAGGACAATGACACCGGGAGGAGTTTAACCCAACAATAACTTTCAGAAAGTCCTCCTTAACATTGAAATAACATTAATTTATCAGAAACCCTGCAAAAAGCATAAAATGTAAGCCATTCATTCGTTTATCTCAACTTTATTTTGTAATTTCGCAGCGAAATAGAAAATTTAGTGTTTCTTAAATAATCATAGAATAAACAATAGAATAAAAATATAAATCAGTTATGATGAAATCAACTAAAATGAGCCTCAGGGCTCTTACGTTTAGTGCGGCACTCTGTGCTTCGCTCGGAACATCGCTTTCTGCCTTTGCCGAGACCATCGAAGTGCAGAAGCTGAAATATGCAGGTCCTTATCCTGTAGCTACCCCTTGGATGGCGGATAGCGTGAATGTGAAGGGTGAGAAATTCTCGATGGAGAGTGTGCTCGACTCTCCGCTCTCGTTTACCTTATTGAATAATGGTAAGGAGGTGGCTGCTTCCCAGCTCCTGGATGATAGCAAGCAGAATGCTCTCCATCTGGCTTCGTTCACCGTATCGAGCACCAGCCGTACTCAGGCTACTATTGAGGTGAAGGGATTGAAGCAGTATCGTCTCTTTGTGGACGGTGAGCAGGTGAAAGTGAATGGTGATAAGGCGGAGACTGTCCTGATGCCTTCTACTCATACCATTGTCATCAAGTACCTCACTGCTTCATCTGTCGATGCTTCCGCTTCTGAAAAGAAAACTGATCAGGATTTCAAGATCAGCATTACTGCGGCAGACGGCAAGCAGCTGAGCGTGGGCGAATCTTCTGCCAGCACCAAGCGTACCTTTAATATATACGATGTAATCTGCATGCCTAACTATGCGAGCGTTCAGATGTCGCCAAACGGCAAGTTCATGATTGTGCGTAAGACTTGGGTGGATCGTCAGGGCAAGAACCATAGCGTCAATGAATTGAGAAACAGTCTGAACAACAAGGTGGTTGCTTCTTTTGGAGAAAGTGTTAGCTGGATGCCTCGCACCAACAAACTGTACTTTACCGAGAAGGCGAGCGACAGTTCCATTGCCGGCGAAGGAAAGGCAGATGGCGAGGTTCAGCTGATTACCATCAATCCGATGAATATGGAGCGAGAGGTATTAGCGGCAAACATTCCGGAGGGATGGTTCCAGTTTACTCCAGATGAGAAATCGCTCATCTATACGCTCTATGAGGAAGGCAGAAAGAAGGACCCTCAGGTGTACGATGTAAAGGAACCAGATGACCGCCAGCCTGGATGGAGAACCCGCAGCTATCTGGCTAAGTATGACCTGGCTTCAGGCATTCTCCAGCCGCTTACCTTCGGCTACCACAATGTTTATCTCAACGATATTTCCGCAGATTCCCGTTATCTGCTCATCGGTAAGAGCGAGGAGCGCCTTACCAAGCGTCCTACTACTCTCAACTCCCTCTATCGTCTCGATCTGAACGATATGAGTGTTGAGGCGCTGGTAGAGAAGGGTGAATTTCTGAACAGTGCCCAGTTCTCTCCAGACGGCAAGAGCATTCTCGTTACCGGTTCGCCTGAGGCTTTCAATGGAATTGGAAAGAATGTGGAGGAGGGACAGACTCCTAGCATGGTTGACACCCAGCTCTATCTGATGAACCTGGCGGATAAGAAGGTTCGCCCGATGACCAAGAATTTCAATCCTAACGTGCAGAGCGTGGATTGGAGCAAGGCGGATGGAAACATCTACTTCACAGCCGAGGATAAAGACTGCATGCATCTCTTCCAACTGAACTCTATGTCGGGTAAGTTTACTTTGCTCAAGACTCCGGAGGAGAACATCAAGAGCTTCTCCATCGCAGCGGCTGCTCCGGAAATGGCGTTCTCTGGACAGAGCGCATCCAATGCCGACCGACTCTACAAGATGAACACCAAGGCGCAGAAGTCGCTGCTCGTAGATGATCTCAGTGCCCGCCTGCTGAAAGACATCGAGCTGGGCGAGTGCAAGGCTTGGAACTTCGTGAATTCCCGTGGCGACACCCTTTGCTGCCGTTACTATCTGCCACCTCATTTCGATGCTTCCAAGAAGTATCCGATGGTGGTGAACTACTATGGCGGTTGCAGTCCTACCACCCGTATGTTCCAGAGCCGCTATCCTCATCATGTCTATGCAGCGATGGGTTATGTGGTCTTGATCGTGAATCCAAGCGGAGCTACCGGATTCGGTCAGAAATTCTCTGCCCGCCACGTGGATACAGCCGGCGAGGGAGTGGCTGAGGATATTATCTCCAGCACCCAGGCTTTCTGCGATGAGCATAGTTTCGTAAACCGCAAGAAGATAGGTTGTATCGGTGCCAGCTACGGTGGTTTCATGACTCAGTATCTTCAGACCAAGACTGATCTCTTTGCCGCAGCCATTTCTCATGCCGGCATCAGCGACCATACCAGCTATTGGGGCGAAGGCTATTGGGGCTACAGCTACAGCGAGGTTTCCATGGCGAACGAGTATCCTTGGACCAACAAGCATCTCTTCGTAGATCAGAGTCCGCTCTACAATGCTGACAAGATTCATACTCCATTGCTCTTCGTGCATGGAACAGCCGATAACAATGTACCTGTGGGAGAGAGTATCCAGCTCTATACGGCTTTGAAGCTCCTGGGCCGTCCAACGGCGATGGTTCTGGTAGATGGTCAGGATCACCACATCATCGATTATGAGAAGCGGTTGAAGTGGCAGGACACCATCTTCGCATGGTTTGCCAAGTGGCTGCAGGATGATGGCAGCTGGTGGAAAGAAATGTATGGAGAGGAGAAGATGTAGTTGAAGTCTCGGCAGAAATGCCGGCTTCAGCCTCAATCAAATAAAAAAGAGATTATATTCCTGTTTTGCTGGGAATATAATCTCTTTTTCTTATTTCTTATTGCTCAGTGAAATCATCAGGGAGATGAAGGCGAAGGAAATGCCTACGATGCAGACTCCCAGCCAGTCGGCTTGAGTCCACACGTATCCGGCACAGAACGTACCGAGCGAACCACCGATGAAATAGGTCGTCATGAAGATGGTGTTGGCGCGGTTGGCTGCCTGCGGAATCTCCTGCAGACAGCCACTCTGATTGCTGAGCTGCTGACATTGCAGTCCGATATCTACCAGGATGATGGCTGCGATGAGTCCAGTATAGGTGTCGCCGAAGAGGAGGGCTATTGCCCAGGCGATGATCTGCATGGCTGCTCCGAAGAGGCTGAACTTGTGGATTCCGAACCTTGGAACCAGCTTTCCTACGCTGCTGGCAGCCACGGCTCCCATGATTCCGCAGAGTCCGAGCATTCCCACCATGTCGCTGCCTGCATGGAAAGGAGGCTGGGCAAGATGGAAGGCGAGGCACGACCATATCGCCATCATGCTTCCGAAACCGAAGGCGGCACGGATGGAGTAGATGCGGATGGAAGGATGGAGGATGAAGATCTCAGCCACGGTAGTCATCAGTCCTCTGTAGGTTCCCACATAGTTGCGCTTCATCTCAGGCATCATCAGCATCATGATTCCCATGCAGACCACCATGACGAGAGCGGCGAAGAAGAACATCTCCCGCCATCCCAGCCATTCGCCGATGTAACCGCTGATGACTCGTGAGGCAAGAATACCCGTGAGCAGTCCGGAGAGCACAATGCCCATGTTCCTGCTCTTGTTCTCGGGTGCGGAGAACTGTCCAGCTATCGGGATGAAGAACTGAGGAATCACGGAACAGGCGCCGATGAGCAGGGAAGCTCCCCAGAGCATCCATACGTTTTGTGCCACAGCCATCACAATCGCCATCAAGGTTGCGATGGTCATGTTCACGAGGATGAGTTTCTTGCGCGAAAACATGTCGCCCATAGGGATGAGGAAGAACAGCCCCAGTGCATAACCTATCTGGGTAATCACGGTGATGAGGTTGGCGCTCTGCTCGGTAATGCCCAAATCGTGGCGGATTAGTTCGAGAAGCGGCTGGTTGTAGTAGCAGTTGGCTACTGTGAGTCCTGCGATGATTGCCATCATCAGGAGAATGCTGCGGGGAATGCCCCGATTTTCTTTTAGCTGTATCATTTTCTGTTTATCTGTTACTCTTTTCTGCTTGCCTAAGACACTTTTCAGTTTGTCTATGACTCTTTTTCGAGTGCAAAGTTACAGAAAAGTTCGCTGCCTACCAAGCTTTGAGGCTCGATTTCTCGGAAAAAGTTTCCCTCTCAGCAGAAAAATCTTCCTTCTCAGCAGAAAAAGTTTCTGCTTTCTTCCTCGCGCGTACCTTATTATATGTATATAGTTCGGCTCTGCCGGGGTGTTGGCGCACACCTTTGTTACGCTAAAAAACACCGAAAAGTGTTAAAATTGGGCTGTTTTCGAACACATCAAAAACTTTAACTTTTGTTAGCACTCTGTAAATAATTGAATATCAGTAGATTGTGATTTTGTTACAAAATACCCCTAAAAAAAAACACAAAAAAAAGTTCGCCGTATCAAAAAAATGCTTACCTTTGCATCAGTTTTAATAAACGAATGATTGTTTTACAGATTTAAAAAGCAAAGAAAATGAAGAAATTAGTTTTTATGTTCGTAGCTATCGCAGCTATCTCTTTCGCATCATGTGGTAACAAAACAGCTCAGAACACAGCTTCTGCTGATTCTGACACAGCTCAGGTAGATACAACTGCTGCTGACACTGCTGCTGCTGATACAGCTGCTGCTGATTCTGCTAAGTAATTTGAAATTACTTGCGAACGAAAAATGAGAGAAACAACCGCTGGACTTCGGTCTAGCGGCTTTTTCGTTTTATAGACCTAGGGTCTTTTGGGGAGAACGCCCTGAACCAACGGTTATCCTCTGAAGGGAAAGGGTAGTAGCAACAGAATTACCCCCAATGCGCCCTGAACCAACGGTCACCGGCCGAAGGGAAAGGTAAAGGGCAAAAGCTTAAAAGAAACCAAAGAAAAAGATTCATATATGATAGATTCAAGTGCCTTCCAAGGCAAAAAGGCAGCCTACTATACGCTGGGCTGCAAACTCAATTTCTCGGAAACCTCCACTTTCGGCAAGATGCTCGAAGATATGGGCGTCATTACGGCACAGAAGGGGGAGAAAGCAGACATTTGTCTCATCAATACTTGCTCGGTAACAGAAGTTGCCGATCATAAGTGCCGTCAGGCTATCCATCGCATGGTGCGACAGAATCCTGGTGCCTTCGTCATCGTCACTGGCTGCTATGCCCAGCTGGAGGCGGAGAATGTGAGCAAGATAGAGGGTGTTGATCTGGTGTTGGGCGCCAACGAGAAGGCCCACTTGATTCAGTATCTCAGCGACGCATGGGCCAAGAAGTTTGCCGCAGAAAACGGACTTCCTGTCAACGGCGAGAACCTGGAGTCTTCTGCTTCTGCGCTTCATCAGCACCACAGCGTGAAGACCAAGGAGATCAAGACCTTCCAGCCTTCATGCTCCCGTGGCAACCGTACCCGCTACTTCCTGAAGGTGCAGGATGGTTGCAACTACTACTGCACCTATTGCACCATTCCTTTCGCCCGTGGCAATTCCCGCAACCCAAGCATCGAGTCGCTCGTGGCTCAGTGCGAGCAGACGGCAGCTGAGGGCGGCAAGGAAATCGTGATTACCGGGGTGAACATCGGTGACTTCGGACAGAGCACCCATGAGCGGTTCCTCGACCTTGTGAAGGCGATGGATCAGGTGGAAGGCATCAAGCGTTACCGTATCTCCAGTCTGGAGCCGGATCTCTGCGATGATGACCTTATCGCCTACTGCGCCGAGAGCCGTGCCTTCATGCCTCACTTCCATATTCCGTTGCAGAGTGGAAGCGATGAGGTGCTCAAGCTGATGCACCGCCGTTACGATAAGGCGCTCTTCGCCCGCAAGGTGAACCTGATCAAGGAGAAGATGCCTGATGCGTTTATCGGTGTGGATGTGATGGTGGGCTGTCGTGGTGAGACTCCGGAGTGCTTCGAGGAGTGCTATGAGTTCCTGAAGAGCCTGCCTGTTACGCAGCTCCACGTGTTCCCATACTCCGAGCGTCCTGGAACCGCAGCCTTGAAGATTCCATACGTGGTAGATGAGAAGGAGAAGAAGCTGCGCTCCAAGCGTCTCCTTGAGTTGAGCGACCAGAAGACCCAGGAGTTCTATGCCCAGTACATCGGTACCGAGGTAGAGGTGCTCTTCGAGAAGGCGCCAAGGGGCAAGGCAATGCATGGTTTCACCAAGAACTATATTCGCGTGGAACTTTCACCAGCTTTCGCCAGGGAGGAATACGATAATCAGCTCATCAAGGTTCGTCTGGGTGATTTCAATCACGACAAGACGGCATTGAAGGCTGAACTTATTTGAGAGTTAAATGTTAATAGTTATAGTTGATAGTTCAAGGCTCAAAGGCTAATCATAAAGTTCAAAGTTCAATGTACTACAATGATTTTGGCTCCTGGATCCGGAAGCAGTTTCCTGACTTCCGGGTTCAGAAGATTTCGATAGATGCAGGATTCTCCTGTCCCAACCGTGATGGAAGAATCTCGAGCGGTGGATGCACGTACTGCGACAACCGTACGTTCAATCCCAGCTATTGCGATCGCAGGAAGTCGATTACGGAGCAGTTGGAGGAGGGTAAGGCCTTCTTCAGCAGGAAGTATCCAGATATGAAGTATCTGGCTTATTTCCAGGCTTATACCAATACCTACGCCAAAGTGGAACTCCTCCGTCAGATGTACGAGGAGGCGCTGCTGGTAGAGGATGTGGTAGGAATCGTGATAGGAACCCGTCCTGATTGCGTGAGCGATGAATTGCTGGATTATCTCGAGGCGTTGAACCGGCGCACCTTCGTGCTGGTGGAGTATGGCATTGAGAGTGCCAACGATGAAACCCTGAAGCGCATCAACCGTGGTCATGATTTCGCCTGCTGCCGGGATGCGGTGGAGCGAACCCACGCCAGGGGAATCCTCACGGGTGCCCACATCATCATCGGCTTGCCGGGTGAGGATGCGGCAGAGAGCCTCCGTCAGGCGCCCATCATCTCCTCTCTTCCCATCGACATTCTGAAGATTCATCAGATGCAGATCATCAAGGGAACCCGTTTGGCGCAGGAGTATGCTGAGCATCCCTTCCACGTCTATACGGTGGAGGAATACATCGATGTCATCGTAAAATACATCCGGCTCTTGAGAAAGGACCTGGTGCTGGAGCGGTTCGTCAGCCAGTCGCCTAAGGAACTGCTTGTCGCACCGAAATGGGGACTCAAGAACTATGAGTTCACCAATCTCCTGAATAATAAGTTAAAGAGTTTACTGTAAAATATGGCTAAAGTTGCAATCGTAATATTAAACTGGAATGGGCAGAAGATGCTTGCCAAGTATCTGCCTAATGTCGTGGAGTATTCACGGCAGGATGCTGAGATATGGGTGGCTGACAACAATTCGTCAGACCAGTCAATGCTTCTCCTGGAGACTCAGTTTCCCCACGTCAAGACCATCGTGCTGGAGCAGAACTTCGGCTTTGCCGAGGGCTACAACCGTGCGCTGGAGCAGATAGAGGCGGAGTATTATGTTCTCCTGAACAGCGATGTGGAGGTGGCTCATCACTGGCTCACTCCGCTCATCGAGTTTATGGACTCCCATCCCCAGGTGGCAGCCTGCCAGCCTAAGCTCCTGGCGGAATATGATAAGGATATGTTTGAGTATGCGGGAGCCTGCGGCGGTTTTCTCGACAAGTTTGGCTATCCGTTCTGCCGGGGCCGCATCTTCGAGACCGTGGAGCGCGACAACGGGCAGTATGATTACCAGCAGGAAGTGCTCTGGGCTACGGGTGCCTGCATGATGATCCGTGCCAGGGATTACTGGGAGGCAGGCGGACTGGATGGCCGCTTCTTTGCCCATAACGAGGAGATAGATCTCTGCTGGCGATTGCGCCTGATGGGCAGGAAGATCTACTGCATTCCGGAGAGTGAAGTCTATCACGTGGGTGGTGGAACCTTACCGAAGAGCAATCCGATGAAGACTTTCCTGAATTTCAGAAACAATCTAACGATGCTCTATAAAAATCTGAGCGATAAAGAATTATCTCATATTATGAGGGTGAGGTGGTTCCTGGATTACTTGGCTGCTTTCGAGATGCTGATCCTGAAACACAACCTGGGCGACTTCAAGGCAATCTTCAAGGCCCGCAGGGCTTTCCAGGCATGGAAGCATGATTTCGATGAAGACCGCAAGAAGATTCAGGAGAATAGAGTGGAGGAAAAGATACCGCAGGTTTTCGATTGCTCCATCCTCTGGCAGTATTACGCCAGGGGCAAGAAGCTCTTCTCGAAACTGTAAGAAGACGATAAAACAAACTTAAAAATAAGAATCTATGATGAAGAAACAAATGATGATGACGCTCATGTCGCTGATGGCTTTGACAGCCCAGGCACAGGCGAATTTCAATGTGACGGTGACCAATCCGTCAAAGATGGTGAAGACAGATCAGCCGGTGGTAATCGACCTCAGCAAGCTGGGAAGCATCGGGGAGATTCAGCGTGCGGTGGTAACCGTGGATGGAAAGGAGATTCCTTCACAGCTTGACGACACCAACCGCGACTGTACCAACGATGAACTCTGCTTCCTGCTCGATCTCGGCAAGAAGGAAACCAAGAACTGCCAGGTGCAGCTCTTTACAGAGGGCGAACAGGCGCAGTATCCTGCCCGTACCTTCGCCGAACTCTGTCTGCCTAGCAAGAACAAGAAGCTTGCCAAGAACAGACAGGACATCTATCTGCGAAGCATCTCCTTCGACAAGAAGACCAAGGATGTCTATCACTATGTTCATTCCCACGGTGTCTGCTTCGAGAGCGAGCTCGTGGCCATGCGCATCTATTTCGACCAGCGACAGACCATCGACCTCTACGGTAAGATCAACAAGGGACTGGTAATCTACGACACCCAGTTCTATCCATCCGAAGAACAGCTACAGGCTGGTTCTGGCGACGACTGCCTCTGGGTGGGAAACACCTACGGACTGGGAGCCTTGCGTGGCTGGGACGGCAAGGATCAGCTGCATCTCACCGATGTGAAGTATCAGGAGCAGCGCGTCATCTCCGAAGGTCCGCTCCGTGCCATCGTCGAGGTAGTGGATAACGGCTGGGTTCCGGCTCCGGGGCTGAAACCGCTGAATACTACCATCCGCTACACTATCTATGCCGGTCATCGTGATTTCGATGTAGATGTGTTCTTCAACAAGGATGCTTCTGATTATCAGTTTGCTACCGGACTCATCAATGTAAAGGGATCCAGCGAGTTTGCCGACGGCAAGGGCCTGCGTGGCTGCTACGGCAGCGACTGGCCTACAGGCAAGGACGACGGCAAGCACAAGTTGGAAACCGTAGGCTTGGGAATCTACGTGCCGCAGTGCGCCCTGGTGAGTCAGGAACCAGCCAACAAGGACTGCTACACCCAGGTGGTGAAGCCTTCCGGCAAGAAGCTGAGCTACAAGCTCGCCTATACCAGTGCCAACGAAACCTATGGTTTCAAGGGTGAGAAAGAATGGTATCAGTGGTTGAAGGAGTGGAAGAAGCAGATCGAGGAACCCGTGAAGGTTTCCGTTTCCTGCACGATTCGATAGTAGGGAGCTAACTCCTTGACTCCTCAATAAACGACAGAATATTGCACAGATAGCCAATAGTGAGTAAAAGTGTTAGCATTTTGCTCGCTATTGGCTGTTTTTTATTATTTTTTTGAGATTTTGCTTGGTAATTAAAATATTTTTTAGTATTTTTGCAGTCGTAACCAGAAGACTTTAAAATTACGTGAAAAGAATATTTGATTATATTGTCATATTAGCATTTATCATGCTCTGTTCGGCCTGCGAGTTCAAGTTCAAGCCGAACGAGGAGGCTGACGCTGTCCCATTAACGGTGCAGCGCTACGACCGCCTGCAAAGCAGATACCTTACCACCGGTGATTTCTCTGCCCTTCAGCAGATGAATACCGACTATCCGATAGAAACCCGAACACTGATAGAGAAGATGCTGCAGCTTGGCACCATTACCGACGCCAACATCAGCAACCGTTTCCTGATGTTCTATCAGGATTCCACCCTCCAGTCGCTTATCGCAGATGCTGAGGCCATGTATGCGAATATGGACGACATCAACGAGCAGCTGAAGAAGTCGTTCGGCCGTCTGCACGACTGGCTGCCTGAGCTTCAGCAGCCATACTTCTATGCCCAGATCGGTGCGCTCGACCAGAGCATCGTGGTAGGTGAGCATTCGGTAGGTATTTCACTGGATAAGTATCTGGGTCCGGAATATCCGCTCTACAAGAAATTCTATACAGCCCAGCAGCGTGCTACCATGCAGCGCGAGTATATCGTGCCCGACTGCCTCACCTTCTATCTGCTGAGCATCTATCCGATGAAGGATTTCGATACCCGTCCGCAGCTGGACCGCGACCTGCACATGGGCAAGATCATGTGGACCGTGAACAAGGCGCTGGGCAAGGATATCCTGGACACCAAGTATGTGAAGACCATCCAGGCTTATGTGAAGCGCAATCCGAAAATCACAGTCAAGGAACTGCTGGAAGACGAGGACTATTCGCCTATCGAAGCGCTGCATAAGGACTAATCAGCAGGATAAGGACTAATCGGATAAGGATTAGTCTGCTGCTGGATGAAGCAGAAAAATCAAAAGCATTCAATACAATACATGAAAAGGTTTTCAATTTTTGTTGCAACGATGATGATGGCATCAGTAATGCAGGCAGCTGAGAAGCTCGATTTGAAGTCGATTACTTCAGGTGCATTCTCTGCCTCATACGTTACAGGAATCAACCCTATTGAGGGTACCGATCTCTATGCTTCCATCAGTTCTGATGGCAAGCAGGTAGTAAGTTATTCTTTCAAGACTGGCAAGCAGGTGGCTGTGCTCTTCGACGTAGAGGCTGCCAAGGCTCCGATGAAGTCGGTAGAGGGCTACGTGATGAGTCCGGATAGCAAGAAGATGCTCGTCTTCACCAAGAGCAAGGCGGTGTATCGCCGTTCGTTCAAGGCTGAGTACTTCATCTATGATATTGCCCGCAAGACCATCAAGAAGCTTTCTGAGGGCGAGAACCAGCAGGTGGCTACCTGGTCGCCGGATTCACGCCACATCGCCTTCGTCAAGGACAACAATATCTTCGTAACCGATGGCGAGAAGGAAGTGCAGGTTACCAAGGACGGAAAGTTCAATGAAGTGATCAATGGTATTCCCGACTGGGTGTATGAGGAGGAGTTTGCCTTCAACCGTGCCTTCGCCTGGAATGCTGACGGAACTTCACTTGGCTGGATCCGTTTCGACGAGAGCCACGTGAAGACCTATTCGCTCCAGCTCTTCGAGGGCGCCAAGCCTACCCGCAGTGAGTTCCACGATTATCCGGGAGAGTATTCCTACAAGTATCCTAAGGCAGGACAGGACAACTCCAAGGTGAGTCTCTGGAGCTACGATATGAAGACGGGCAAGACCCTCGCACTGGATGTTCCGGTAGATGCAGACGGCTACTATCCTCGAATCAAGACCACTCCAGACGCCAACAGTCTCATCGTCTATACGATGAACCGCCACCAGGACGACATGCGCCTCTACTCCGTGAATCCATTCACCGGCAAGAGCAAGCAGATCATCCAGGAAAGCGTGCCTAAGTTCGTCAAGGAAGAGGTGATGGAGAACAGCATCGTGGGCAAGAAGAACATCCTGCTCCCTAGCGACCGCGACGGCTACATGCACCTTTATCTCTATGATATGAACGGCAAGCTGATCCGCCAGGTAGAGAAGGGTAACTACGATGTTACCGCCATCTACGGCATGGATGAGAAGACCGGCGACATCTATTTCCAGGCAGCCATGCTCAATGCACACGACCGCCAGGTTTATGTGGCTCACAAGAACGGAAAGGTGGAGCGACTCACTTCTGAGGAGGGTTCCAACTCGGCTTACTTCTCAGGCGATTACCGCTATTTCGTGAATAACTGGAGCAGCTACAGCCATCCATACGTTTACACCGTACGCAACAATAAGGGTAAGGTGATCAAGACCCTGGAGGACAACAAGAAGCTGTTGGAGAAAACCAAGCAGTATAACTGGGGCAAGCGCGAGACCTTCACCTTCACTACATCAGAGGGCGTGAAGCTCGACGGATGGATGGTGAAGCCGGTAGATTTCGATGCCAGCAAGAAGTATCCGGTCATCCTCTTCCAGTATTCCGGTCCGGGCAGCCAGCAGGTGCTCAATTCCTGGAGCACGGGAAGCATGGGCTCCGGTGGAGCCTTCGATTACTATCTGGCTCAGGAGGGATTCATCGTGGCTTGTGTAGATGGCCGTGGAACCGGTGCCCGTGGTGCTGAGTTCGAGAAATGCACCTATCTGCGCCTCGGCGACCTGGAGTCAAAGGATCAGGTGGAGACAGCTCTCTATATGGGCAGTCTGCCATACGTGGATAAGGACAACATCGGTATCTGGGGATGGAGCTATGGTGGTTTCAATACCCTGATGAGTATGAGCGAAGGTCGCCCTGTGTTCAAGGCTGGTGTGGCTGTTGCGCCTCCTACCTGCTACCGCTTCTATGATACCGTTTATACCGAGCGTTACATGCGTACTCCTAAGGAGAACGAGGATGGCTACAAGGTAAACCCAATCGAGCGTGCCGACAAGCAGCATGGCGCCTTGCTTATCTGCCATGGTCTGGCAGATGACAATGTTCATCCACAGAACACCTTCGAGTATTCTGAGGCATTGGTTCAGGCAGACAAGGATTTCAAGGAGCTTTGGTACACCAACCGCAACCACGGCATTTCGGGAGGTAACACCCGCAATCATCTCCTGCGCCAGATTACCAACTGGTTTAAGGATAAAATGAAATAAAGATATCAGTATATATTATAAAAAAAAAGCCCCCGGAGGTTTCACAACTTCCGGGGGCTTTTGTCCTTGGAAATTTCACAACTTCCAGGGACTAATAATAAGTGAAAATATCAGGGGTCATTTGACCCACTGATCCCAAAAAACACTTAATTTTAATTTTTAATACTTGCTAAATATTATTGAATTTTAAAACAATTTTCCTTCATGCTTCAGCTTTTTTTCTTAGCTTCAGCGTTCAGCTTCTTGGCTTCCGCCTTCTTCTGCTTCACTTCGGCTTTTCTCTGCTTCAGCTGGCTCTTCACTTCTGCCTTCTTCTGCTTCAGCTGAGCCTTTGCCTCCTTCTTTTCAGCCTTTCTTTCAGCCTTGGTCTTTGGCTCCTCCATGTCGCTTGGCTCCACTGCCTTGAACATAAACTTGCTCTCGTCGATGTTCTTCATCTGCCATGGAGTAGGGAGGTCCTTCGGCTTCTCGCCGTTCTTCTGTCGCTTTGGCTTCGCCTGCTTGGTGTAACGGTCGTGCAGCTTGGTCCATTTCTTCTCCGCCTTCTTGAAGTTGCGGTCGAAGATTACGATGCAGGTTCTCTTTGGCTCACCAATCTTCTCCAGGTATTCCTTCAGCTGCAGGGAGTAGTTCTCTCTGTTGTCCAGGAAGAGCTTCTTGTGAGTCAGATATACGGAATCAACTCTCTGCACGCTGGTCATATACACCGTAGAGTCGCTGAACGACGATGCGAAACCGAACATATATGCAGTTGTCGGATCATTCTTGGCATGAGCCGTGAATGAAGAGATGGCTGCGATAGCCAATGCTAATGCGATTTTTAAAACTTTCATTTATTCTTTTCTATACTTATGTTTTGCGCTTACTGTCCCAAATAGGATTTCAGCAGTTTATTCTTCGTGTTGAATCTGAGTCGGCGCAGGGCTTTCTCCTTGATCTGCCTTACTCGCTCCCTCGTCAGGTTGTACTTTTCACCAATCTCATCCAGCGTCATTTCCGGCGAACCGTCTATTCCGAAAAATGCTCTCACCACCTTCTGCTCCTTGTCGGAGAGCAGCTTCAGGATGCGGCTTACCTCCGCTTTGAGCGATTCGATGGCGAGTTCCCTGTCGGTATTGGATGAGTCGCCGCCAGCCAGGAAGTCGATCATGCTGCTGTCTTCGCCGTCTGCGATAGGTGCATCCATGCTCACGTGGCGTGAGTTCGCCTTCATGGCGTCTGCAATCTTGTCTTCGGGCAAATCCACACGCTCGGCAATCTCATCCACGCTCGGTTTGCGCTCGTGTTCCTGCTCGAACCTGTTGAGTTCCCTTGCTATCTTGTTGACGCTACCCACCTGATTGAGGGGGAGACGTACCAATCGGCTCTGCTCAGCAATAGCCTGCAGTATGCTCTGTCTGATCCACCAAACGGCATACGAGATGAACTTGAAGCCGCGTGTTTCATCAAATTTTTCAGCAGCTTTGATAAGACCAACGTTTCCTTCGTTGATAAGGTCGGGTAAGCTGAGTCCCTGATTCTGATATTGCTTGGCAACAGATACCACGAATCTCAGGTTGGCTTTGGTCAGTCTCTCCAGGGCTCTCTTATCTCCTTTTCTTATGCGCTGTGCGAGTTCCACTTCCTCGTCGGTTGTCAGGAGCTCTTCGTGTCCAATTTCTTGGAGATATTTGTCCAACGATGCGCTTTCGCGATTCGTTATAGACTTTGAAATTTTCAGTTGTCTCATGGTAGCAATTAATTTTGTAGATGCAAAAGTACACTTTTTGTTTGAAAAAACAAAAAAAATAGCAGATATTTTTCAAAATACCTGCTATTTTGTCATTTTTTATCTTTTCAGAGAACTTATCTTTCTTTTCAAAGGCATTTCAGTCCCCTTCTTCCTTGAGTCTGCTTTCTCCGCGAGGGATTAGTCTTTCTGCAGTGGAACTGCAAAGTAAGCCTTCTTGCCTGTAGGCCATACACCCTGGATGTAGAGCACAGGATCCTTGCTGGTAGAAGCACTCTTCACAGCCTTCTGCAGGTCGTCGAGCGATGTGATGTTGCTGTCGTTGATGCGCTGGATGATGAATCCGCGTGAAATGCCGGCATCCTTCAGGGCTCCGCTGTTCACCTTCATCACCTCTACACCATACTTGATGCTGAGCTGGTTCTTCTGGCTCTCTGTAACAGGACGGAAGGTTCCGCCGAGCACGTCGAGGTCTGCGCTCTTGATCACTGAAGTATTGCCCTGGGCATTCTTCAGGGTGATGGTCTTGGTGGTCTCCTTCTTGTTGCGCAGGTAGGTGATGCTCATCTTGTCGCCAGGGCGCTTGCCGTTGAGCGACTCCTGCAGTTCTGCCATCTTGGTCACCTTCTTGCCATCTACCTTGGTAATCACGTCGCCTTCCTTCAGTCCGGCAGCAGCACCGTTGCCGTCTTCATCTACCTTGGCGATATAGACGCCCTCGTTGGTTCCCAGGTTCACGTCCTTGCCGTTCTCCTTCTGGGCGTTGATGTAGTTGAGCACGTCGCTACCCTCGATGCTCAGCATTACGCGCTGTACGCTTCCGTACTTCTTCAGGTCATCCA
Organism: uncultured Prevotella sp.; assembly: GCA_900557035.1. Lineage (GTDB taxonomy): Bacteria > Bacteroidota > Bacteroidia > Bacteroidales > Bacteroidaceae > Prevotella. The sequence goes on from USRA01000018.1 coordinate 23,518, forward strand.
CCACCTTGTTCATGATAGAGGTAGGGATGGCGAAACCGTAGCCAGAGTAGGAACCGGTCTGAGAGTAGAGCATGGCATTGATGCCCACCAGCTCACCCTGGGTGTTGACGAGTGCACCGCCTGAGTTACCTGCGTTGATGGCAGCATCGGTCTGGATGAAGCTCTCCACGCCGTTGGCGCCGAGCGAACGTGCCTTGGCAGAGATGATACCTGCGGTAACGGTATTGTTGAGTCCGAATGGATTGCCCACTGCGATGACCCATTCGCCCACCTTTACATTGTCGCTGTTGGCGATAGGCAGGGTAGGCAGGTTCTTGCCATCCACCTTGATGAGGGCGAGGTCGGTGCTCTTGTCGGTACCGATGATGCGTGCAGAGTATTCGCGGTTGTCGTTCAGGGTCACGGTCAGCTCATCTGCGCCTTCCACCACGTGGTTGTTGGTTACGATGTATCCGTCTGAGCTGATGATTACGCCCGAACCTGTAGCCTCTCTTTTAGGAGTCTGCACCTGCTGCTTGCGTGTGCCGCCCTGACCTCCTGGATTGCCGAAGAATCCGAATGGGTCGAAGAAGCCTCCGAATGGGTCGCTCTGAACATCTACGGTCTTCACCTTCGAGTTCTGTACGTATTTGATATGTACCACGGCTGGCAGAGCCTTCTCTGCTGCGTAAGTGAGATCAACTGGTTGACCTGGTGCTGTAGCTGTTACAGCTGGTGAAGCGTTCACCTTCATGAAAGCACCTGTTGAGAATGCTAGCGAACCTACGCATAGCACTGCCATTACATAATTAGTTACCTTTTTCATGTTTAATATCCTTTTTATTATTATTTTCTTTTTTTATTGTTACGCCTAGCCTTCTGCCAATTCTATGCCAAAACCCTCGGGTCTGCCAAATCTGTCAGCTTCTTGCCTCAGCTTTTCGGTTGCAAATATAGAGTCATTTTTTGATATACGTATAACTTTGAGCCATTTTTTATTCCGTTTTAACATTTAAAATTAACACTTTAACGGCTCTTAAACAAGAATAGCCCTATTTTTACAATTATTTGCTACTTTTTCCAAAAATGATAGTTTTATATATGAAATTAAAAATCTTTGATATGCAAACGAATGTGAACGAAATAAGAGAGAAAGATGACCGGAATGTCAGTCTTTCGGGATGAGAAAGCCGTAAAACCATCCCCAAAAAGCGAAAAGAGTTTAAAAACTCAGAGAAATTGGCGGTAAAGTCGATTTTTTTTGCTATCTTTGCATTTCGAAAGCAGTGCTCCGGCTTGTCGCTGGCATTCTCTACTGGGGGGTGCGAGAGGAAAGTCCGGGCAGCGTAGGGCATCCCACTTCCGAAAATAGAAGCTATTGGTGACAGTAGGTGTCGGTAGAAGAAAATTACCGCCCGAAACTTATTCCGTAGCGAGGTCAGGCTCCGGCTGGGCATCGTGGTTTAGTGTCGGGTAAGGGTGAGAAGGTGGTGTAAGAGACCACCAGCTGGCGGGTGATCGCCAGGCTGTGCCATCTGGGAGCTGTAAGCTCATGTAAACCGCAGATTGAGGGCGGCTCGTCCGATTGCCTTCGGGCTACTGCGGAGGGTAGAGTGCTTGAGCCCAGGGGTGACTCTGGGACTAGATAAATGACAGGCGCCCGTATCGTTTCTGACGGTATGGGTACAGAACTCGGCTTATAGGAGCACTGCTTTCTTTCTTTTAGTTCTTTCTGCATCATATATATATAATAAGGTATGGAGACATATATACCTGTCAATGTAATGTAGGATGCAGTGTTTCAAATCATTTAAAAATAACCAGCAATTATGAATCTTAGAGAACCGGAAAAGCAGATATTAGACGATTTTGAGCACAAGGTAACCAACAAGATGCAGAAGTATGGCGATGAGCCCGACTTCCCTAAGTTGGAGAACTATGGACTTACCCGTATGGAGCTGGATGACTATCTCTTCGATAAGCAGGCCATCCTCGACATGGGCGGTTCCAAGCGTACGCAGCTCACGGTGGGCGGTTTCATCACCGTCATCCCCGTATTGATCCTTTCCTGCTTCCCAGATAAGTCGCCTATCTATGAGAACGGCAAGGCAATGACCACCATCATCGCCATCATCATCGGTCTGCTGCTCGCCTGCTTCTGCAAGGCATTGCTCCAGATGGTGATTCTCTACCGTGTGAACAAGCATAAGGAAACGAAGATGGAGACCTTTATCAAGGCAGTACTCTTCTACGAAAAAAGATAATAACTTTAAAGCATTGAAGATATGAATTTACCCGACTTTATGGCTTATAAGGACAAGTTCACTCAGAGTGCATTTGTCGAGAAGATTTCGCACGTGGCAAAGCGTGCAGGTGCCAAGATGGTTTATGCAGCTCTCATTCTCTATTATACGCTGGAGAGTGACAAGGTGGCGCTCAAGGACAAGGCGATGATTATCGGCGCCCTGGGCTATCTCATCAGTCCGCTTGATGTGATTCCGGATGCTATTCCGATAGCGGGACTGAGCGACGACCTGGCAGTGCTCATCTTCGTGCTTCATAAGGTATGGGGAGATGTTTCTGAGGATGCGAAGCAGAAGGCTCACGACAAGCTCGCACAGTGGTTTGATGAAGATGAGCTTCCACAGGCAGAAGATCTCTTCAAGGAGAATCCGGAAGATACTCCGGTCTGATTCATTTAGAATACATTCATTTTTCGGAACCCGTTTCTGAATTTCGATTCGGGACAATAGCAAAACGGCGGACTCTCACGAGCCCGCCGTTTCTATTAATAACTAATAAATGATTAAATCCTTTTATCTTTTTACGATTTTTATCTTTTTTATACGATACCCTGAGCCATCATAGCCTTAGCTACCTTCAGGAATCCGGCTACGTTAGCACCCTTTACGTAGTTTACGTAACCGTCGTTCTCTGTACCGTACTTCACGCAGTTAGCGTGGATATCGTTCATGATGTCGTGGAGCTTGGCGTCAACCTCCTCGCGTGACCACTTCAGGCGTTCAGAGTTCTGGCTCATTTCAAGACCGGAAACAGCCACACCACCAGCGTTGGCAGCCTTACCTGGAGCGTAGAGAATCTTGGCATCCTGGAACACCTTGATAGCCTCTGGAGTAGTAGGCATGTTAGCCCCCTCGCTCACTGCGAATACACCATTTGCGATGAGAGCCTTGGCTGCCTCCTCGTTGATCTCGTTCTGAGTAGCAGATGGGAGCGCAATGTCAGCCTTCTCAAACCAAGGCTTAGCACCCTCTACATACTTCACGCCATATTTCTCAGCATACTCCTTGATACGGCCACGCTCTACGTTCTTCAACTCCATGATGTAGTCGAGCTTCTCGCGGTCGATACCGTCTGGATCGTAGATGTAACCATCAGAGTCTGAACATGTAACAGGCTTAGCACCCAACTGGAGCAACTTCTCCATAGTGTACTGTGCAACGTTACCAGAACCTGAAACCAATACAGTCTTGCCCTTGATGTCGATGCCCTTTGTAGCGAGCATGTTGCAGAGGAAGTAAACGTTACCGTAACCAGTAGCCTCAGGACGGATGAGTGAACCGCCGAACTCCTGACCCTTACCGGTCAAGACACCCTGGAACTGGTGAGTCAACTTCTTGTACATACCGAAGAGGTAACCTACCTCACGGCCGCCAACACCGATGTCACCAGCAGGAACATCCTCGTCTGGACCCATGTGACGGTAAAGCTCAGTCATGAAAGCCTGGCAGAAACGCATCACCTCGTTGTTGCTCTTGCCACGTGGAGAGAAGTCAGAACCACCCTTAGCACCACCCATAGGGAGAGTAGTAAGAGAGTTCTTGAAAGTCTGCTCGAAAGCAAGGAACTTCAGGATACCCAAGTTTACAGACTTGTGGTAGCGAAGACCTCCCTTGTAAGGGCCGATTACGTTGTTGTGCTGAACGCGGTAACCCATGTTAGTCTGAACGTTACCCTTGTCATCTACCCAAGATACACGGAACTGGATGATGCGGTCTGGGATGCAGAGACGCTCGATGAGGTTTGCCTTCTCGAACTCAGGGTGCTTGTTGTACTCTTCCTCGATAGTACCGAGAACCTGACTAACTGCCTGGATATACTCCGGCTCGTTTGGGAATCTTCTTTGGAGATTCGCGATTACTTCAGATGCTTTCATAATCTTTATCTTTTATTGTGTTTGAAATTTCTTTTTTATTGTTTGCGATTGCAAAGATATAGTTTTTTCTTGAAATATCCAACAAAAAGAAAGAAAAAATGCATAAAAAGTAGAAAAAAGACAATCTTTTAACTTTTCGTAAAGGTTCATGTAGCCTAATTGTGTGCGTACACCTTATTATATATATGATTTTCTCTATCTTTTTGTTTGGGTTTTGATATTTTTTCGTATCTTTGCATCGTGTAAGGAACTTCACGCAGGAGTCTTCTTCACAAGACTTTATAAAATATGAACTATTATGCCAAGAGCTACAGGACCGATAGGTTATATAGAGCACCGATCTCCGATGAAAGATGAGACTGGCAAGTATTTGATTCATCCTCAGTTTGTATATAGGGATGTGTATGATTTCAAGAATATGCGTGATGGTATGCGTCAGCATTACCAGATGGCTACTCCTCAGTTTCTGGCAGCCATCCAGTCTATCAAGGATGAGACGATGATGGCACTTTCCAGTGGTATGGAGGTGAAGATAGGAGATATGTTCATCATCAAACCCAAGTTGAAATTGAGAGACCATAAGGATGATGATGGCAATATATATCATAAGGTGTATCATGAGGGTGAGCTGATTCCTGCCAATGAAGTGGTGATTGAGGGTTTTGAGGTGAAAACCACCCGTGAGTTTGATAAGGAGTTCTTTGTCAATTATGGTGGAAATTGCAGCCGTATTCCCTGGAAGGTAAGTTTCCCGCCTAAGGAGTCGGCTCAGGAATTGCTGGACATCACCAATTTCTGCAAGAAGCATGGCTATATCACGGTAAAGGATTTGATGCTTCTTCATGGTGTTACCAAGTATCATGCCCAGAAGGTACTGTCTGGCTATTGCGAGGGCGAGTTCCCGAAGATGACTCGAGAGCGCGAAGGCAGGGTCTTCATCTATCGTAGAATAGGAGTGTAAAAACGATAATTATCTACCGAAGAATAGGGGATAAAAAAGATAATGCATAAAAAGTCCTTTCACAAAACTCTTCTTGTTGTTGATAAACAGAGAGTTAAGTGTGAAAGGACTTTTTTCTTATCCTACTTCCTTTACAAGATAGAAATTGCCGTCACGGGTATGTTCCGGTTTGCCGAAAAGATGGGTCAGGATCTTGCTGAAGGGATTCAGGGCGATATCCTGAACACCCTTGGCGTGTATCGTTTTCAGCTTTTTCAGGATGATGTCGGCGGTCATTTTCTCTCCCTTTTCCCCTCCTTCGGGAGTTCTGAAGTACGAGGCAACGGTTCTTTCCAGGTCTGTCTTGATATAATAGGGCAGATTGTGTTCCTGCATCTCCTTTTCATCCTCCTTGGAGAAGAAGTAAGGCTCGCCATGCTCTACCTCATCTAATAGTTGGGCATAGATCTGGTCGTGCTCGATATCATCTACGTTGATCATCCCGTCGGGTTCCAGAATCAGGAATCTTCGGGAACCTGAGCGGTCGGTGAGAAGTTCGCGCTGGTTGCTGGTGCCGGTGAATGAGGCGGAGCGGGGCAGACGGTTGAAGTTCTTCTTGTAGGCACCGATGAAACTAGGCTTCATGGTTTGCATCAGGGTCTTCATCAGCGGCATCTTCTTCGGATTCTCCTTGTCCAGCTCATCGTCGTTGATGATGGCAAACTCCACAATCTTTCTCTGTGCATTTCCCTTTTGGTTGAGCGAGAAATCATCCGTGTAGTAATCTCTTAACCCGTTGGGTAAGAGGCTTCTGAGAAAAGTACTCTTATGTAGTCCCTGTGTCGTTGAAACAAGAGTGAGCATCACGCTGTTGGCATGTTTCTCGTCATATCCTGCCATCTGCGCCACCATGGCACGTAGCCAGATTCTTCCCATCTTCTGGCAATAGTCAGAATGGTTGATGCGGCGCAGAAAGTCGCCGATTCTATCCTTTCCATCCCAGGTACCATTCACCTGATTGATGTAGGAGCGGATAGGATGATAAGGTTGGGCGTATTTCGACTTGATGAGTCGCTCTACGAAGTGATCGCGCACAAAGATGCCAGCCTCCTGCACTTCGATGGCGATGGTGTTGATGGCATACTTGTCGATGATTTCGAAGTCATGCTCCGTCTTCTTGCGGTATTCGAAAACATCGGTGATGACATTGTATCGGAACTCGTAGTTCTCCAGCAGCCACTTCTGCATATCCGCGATAGGGCGGAGGTAGTTGCGGCTACGTTTCTTGTACTGTGCCTCTTCGTCGGCAACTTTCTGTTCCTTCTCCTTTCTGAAGTCCTCCTTCTGCTTTTGGAGGTTGTCTTTTTCCTGTTGAAGGTTTTCTTTCAGCAGATCATTCTGCTTTTCGAGTGCTGCGACATACTGAGTATCGTCGATCAGTCTCTTCAGTGTTCTTTTGATATTCATATATATAATCGGTTAAATTCGTTTATTGAGTAATATCACTGCAAAGATACAACAATAAAGAGGCGTTTGCAATACTATCGGCGATAAATGTTGCAATAAATTTAGAGGGGAGAAGGAACGTTTACTTGAGGGAGAAAGGACCTATGGAAGAAGGATAAATGATACTCAGGGCAGACGCATTAAATTGCGCTGCCCTCCAAAAGTTTTGACAGGTACTCTTC
>USRA01000019.1 GCA_900557035.1 uncultured Prevotella sp.
CAGCTACGTACTTTCCTAGAGAAGCCATCACGATACCCGCAGAGAACTGGGCTGAAAGTTGTGCTGCAAAGGCAACAATACCCAGAGGCAGAGCCCAGATTAATCCATGAATCAGCATGAAAAGCAGATCCTGTAATCCAAACAATCCTTTCATCACGACTTCTTTCTTGTCGCTTGATGGCATTTTGGTTAAAGCAATACCTGCAGCTGCTGCCAAAATCAGTATGGAGAGTACATTTCCTTCGGCAAACGGCTTGATGATGTTGTTGGGTATTACCCCAAGAATATGGTCATAATAGCTGGTTTCTCCCAGCTTTTGGGGAACATCTGCCATACCGCTCTGTACCAGAGCTGTAGGCAAGTTGCCTGGAGAAACGATGTTGTAAAGCACCAGTCCCACTGCTGCAGCAGCTATCGTTGTGAGCAGGGTGTAGGTGATGGTATGGCGGAATATCTTGCCGGTATCTGCCTGATTGCCCAAGGATGCCAGGGTTGTGATGACAGCCAAGGCTATGGTTGGTACTGCCAGAAGCTGGAATAAGCGAGTATAGACCGTGGCGATGAAATTCATCAGCCCATCCAGCCAGCTGATGCCGAACATACCCAAAACTGCGCCTACTATCAAAGCGCCAATCCATAGCATCAGCTGCCGGGTTTGCTTATTCTTCACTCCTTTTTGCTTACTGCTGCCAGCATTGCTGTCCGGCTGTCTATTTCCAATATCATTCATTGTTTTTACCATGATTTTAAATTATTATTTTTTTAGACAAAAGTATTCTCCTTATTCCAACCCCCACATATCATTCAGCATTCTGATGGCTGACTCCGAGCGGAATACATGATTGCGGAAGGTGATGATGCCTTCGGGAGCAAGGTGGGCTTCGAAGGAGTTGACCAGGAAATCTGCTTCGAGCAGAATGCGATGGTCGAGGCTGGTTACATCCTTATAAGTATGATGATGGGCAATGAGCCAGCAGATTCTTTCTGTCTGCGCGGCTGTGAATCCATCAACTTCTGACAGTACTTTTCTTGCCTCGTCAGGACCCAGTTCTTCCTGGTGCTTGCCATCGCAGTTGCCGTATCTGGCTTGTGAAACGTGAATGCCTACATCGTGAAGAATGGCTGCTGCTTCGAGCACGAAGAGGTCTTCTCTGGTCATTCCCTCTGCTATCGCAATCATACGGGCAAAGTCGTGCACCTTTACGAAATGCTGGATGAGTGGCGCATCGCCACCATCGTACTTAATCATCGCCCTCATCAGTTGGGCGAGTATCAATTCATTGTTTGTCATAATCTTATGTTTTTTAAAATTCTTTTTTCTTATTTCAATTACCTATAGCCACCATACGCTACGCCTCCAGCAGGAAGGTTAATCCGCTGATTCCGATATAGGCATAGATGATGTATTTGAGCAGGGAGCCGCTGAGGTGCCTGAACACCCATGAGCCTATCAGGTTGCCAATGAAGACTCCGGCTATTCCATACACATAACCTATGGAGACCGTGGTGGTGAAGAAACCATTGTAGGCTCTTGCCAGTGTCATCATCAGATTGCCTGCCAGGAAATAGGTCTGCGTCATCGCCAGATAGCGATCCTTGTCGGGCTCTGAACTGACGAAATAGAGTACGGCTGGGGGACCCTGCATTCCGAAGAATCCTCCCATCAGTCCGCTCAATGTTCCTGCCGTAACCTGCACGGGTAGCGTAGTCTTTACCTTGATGCGCTTGCTGAAGAAGGTGAAGTAGATGCTCACGATGATCAGCGTAATGCCTAGCAATATGTTCAGTATGTGATATTCCATCCGCTTGAGCACGAAGATGGCTCCGATGGAAATGATGATGAAGGTGAACAGAATGGGCAGCAACCGCCTCCAGGTGATGTACTTGTATTTCTGAATGACGATGATCAGGGAGGTTGTCATCGCCAGGATGCCTGAGAGAGTTGTTGCCTCACCGTAAGAGGGCATGATGGAGGGGAGCATCGTCATGATGAAGATGCCAAAACCGAAGCCAGTGGTGCGTTGCACAAAACTGGCTCCGATGCTCAACAGAAAAAGTTCGATGACAATATTGTCCATTCTGCTGTAGGCTTATTGATGGATGTAATCCAGAATCTGCTCTGCATGAATCTTGGTCTTGATCTCCTTTGGAGTAAAGATCTTCTCGATGACGCCTTCTTCGTTGACAAGATAGGTAGTGCGGAGGATTCCGATGGTCTTTCTGCCGCAGGTTACCTTCTCGCCCCAGCAGCCGAGTTCCTGCAACAGAGTGGTTTCTGTATCGGCAATAAGAGGGAACTGCAGACCTTTGGTTTCTGCAAACTTCTTCTGCAGCGCCTGCTTGTCCTTGCTCACGCCGATAATCTCGTAACCGGCTGCTGCCAGTTCCTCCTTATGAGCCTGCAGGGAGCAGGCTTCGGCAGTGCATCCGCTGGTGTTAGCCTTCGGATAGCTGTAGAGTACAATCTTGCGACCACGATAGTCGCTTGCCTTGATTTCACGTCCGTCCTGGTCAATGCCAAGAATCTCTGGTATTTTATCTCCTACATTCATAATTATATATTATTTAAAAGTTATACTATTCTTCTATCTATTATTTCTTCCTTTTTACCCCTCTTACCGCCTCACTTTCCAATGGATTCTCGGGCCAGAAATGCTTGGGGTAGCGGCGCTTCAGCTCCTTGCGTACCTCGAAATAGGTGGATTGCCAGAAGCTGGCGAGATCCTGCGTAAGCTGAATGGGCTTAAAACCTGGAGAGAGCAGCTCCAGCAACAGAGGCTGCCTGCCATCATCAACAGCTGGCGTCTGAGTCATTCCGAAGCACTCCTGCAGCCGGACACTGAGGATGGGTGCCTCGGCTCCCTGACGATAGTCGATGCGGATATGACTGCCCGATGGAACCACGATGTGGGTGGGGGCGAGGCGGTCTATTTCCTGCTGCTGCTCGTATGGAATCTGTGCCCACAGTATTTCCTGGAGATTGAGCTTCCTGAGTTCGGCGGTGCTCGTCTTGAGCTTTCCGCCCTGGTCCAGATAGAAGGGCAACCATTCGCTGGCTGTCTCCATCAGGTGTGTGGTGGATAAATCGGGCAACTCCATTTCCGGATGCCACTCTCTTACCTGCGCCACTCTCCGCTGCAGCCGCTGAACGTCTTCGTTCCAATCCAGCATGCTGAGTCCTTCCTTCCGGATGGCGGTACAGAGGATATGGATCATCTGCTGCTTGTCGGCATCCTGGAGTGGTTTGCTATCTACCACCAGGGTTCCGATGCGCCGCTCTCTCTGCATCCTGATCATTCCCGCCTTACTGTCCCACGAGATGTTGTCGAACTCGTGGGTAGGGAGGTCGTTGATGTTTACGGGAGCCGAGAGAAACACCCTGCCTGCCTTTCCTGAAGACGGAAGCGGGGTGGAAGCATTCGTGCCCGACGGCTGGGCAGACACATTGAGCGAGGCGATGGCGAGCCATTGCTGCGCCGACATCGCATCGCTTGAATCGATGAAGATTGTCTTGCCGTTCGACATTCTGAAATGTCCGATATTATCGATGGCCATGGCGATGCGCTCTGGATAGGCTAGGGCAATCAGTCTGCCCACTTCCTCTGCATCTACTGGCTCATTGTCTTCCTTCACCTTGAGCATCCTTCGGTATTCCTGGGCTATCTGGGCGATGCGAGCCCATCTGCCCAGACTGTTTTTCTGTCGCTGCGAACGGAGGATGGAGAGGCGCAGCGCCATATCCGAATCCTCTGCGTCGCTCATCGGGTCTTTTTCTTCCAGCAGGGCGACAACGTCGCAGGCTAGAGCCTGGAGTGCTGAAGATTCTGAACTCATCATCATCTTGGCGATGCGCGGATGGCAAGGCAATGTTGCCATCTTCCTGCCCAATGGGGTGATGCTGCCATCCGGTTCTATCGCTTCAAGTGACAGAAGCAATTCCTTGGCATTGAGCAGATTACTGCTTGATGGTGGAGTAAGCCAGAGCAGCGACTGGGGATTGTTCTCGCCAAAGGCTGCAATATCGAGCACCATCGACGTAAGGTCGGCTTCTTCTATCTCCGGTCGGCGCTGGTCTTCCATCAGATGTTCCGAGGTCTGAGTCCACAATCGGTAACAGATTCCTTCAGCCATTCGTCCGGCTCGTCCTCTTCTCTGGGTAGCCATATCCTTGCTGATGGTTACGGTTTCCAGGTGGCTCAATCCCGTACGGGCATTGTAAACCAGTTTTCTGCAGAGTCCGGAATCCACCACGATTCTCACACCTTCGATGGTAAGTGAGGTTTCGGCGATAGGTGTGGCGAGCACGATCTTTCTTTCTCCATCACGGGATGGGGCGATGGCGAGGCGCTGCTTCTCGGGTGGAAGATTGCCGTAGAGCGGATAAACCTGAGGCACGGAAAGCTCAGAAGAAGCAGAAGAAGATGATGAAGCTGCTGCTCTGCTGAGGCTTGCATCCAATATCTCCTTGCATTTCAGAATCTCCGACTGTCCCGGAAGGAAAGCCAGAATATCTCCCTCGTGCTTATCGGCTGCCTTGAGGATGGTAGCCGCCACCTCTTTATATATGTCGTATCGCGCAATGTCGGTCTCAGAATAAATGGTCTCTACGGGGAACATCCGTCCTTCGCTCTCTATCAATGGCGCCTGAAGAGTCTCGCAGATGGCAGAAGCATCGATGGTAGCCGACATGATGATGATTTTCAAATCTGGTCGGATGATTTCCTGTGCCTGTCGGGTGAGGGCAAGTGCCAGGTCGGAGTTGATGCTCCGCTCATGAAACTCATCGAAGATGACGGCACTCACTCCTTCGAGCGTGGCATCATGGATGAGCATCCGGGTAAGGATTCCCTCGGTGAGCACTTCGATGCGGGTTTCTGAGGAGACCTTGTTCTCGAAGCGTACCCGGTAACCCACGGTCTTGCCCACAGGTTCGCCCAGGATGCTTGCCATTCGTTCTGCTATCTGACGGGCGGCAAGGCGGCGTGGTTCCAGCATCAGAATTTTGCCTTGTGGGGTGGCTCCGAGGAGGGTGAGTGGGAGTATGGTGGATTTTCCTGCTCCCGGCGGAGCGGTAACAACAAGGTTTGCCGACTCCTTCAGGGTGCTGTTGATGGCGTCGGCTATCTGGAATGCAGGAAGATGCCCTGCTTGTTGTTTGATTCTATCGTAATTCATACTGCAAAGATACGCATTATTTTTGTGATGAGCAAATGATTAGAAAGGTAATGCATGAGAATGGTGAATCTTGTAGATTTTTTCACTTATCTGGTTCCATTTGGCAAGGATCAGGTAGCCGGAAACGACTGCCAGATAGAGAAGCATCAACTGAAGGAGCGACAGATGGAGATGGTCTATGCTGGCGCCCGGCAACAGACTGGTAAGCCGGAAGGCGGTATGGGTGGCTTGGGTAACGCTGGCAAGTACTGCTGCAATATGCTGCATCAGCCAGGTGCCGACGGAGGCAAGGCTGGAAATGTAGGTAAGGGGAGAAAGCAGCAGGAGCAGGGCACAAAGATAGAGGATGAGGGTGGCTGCCGGGATGGCGATAAAGCTGGTGAGCAGGGAGTAGCAGGATATTCTGCCGAAATAATAGACGATGAGCGGAAGCGTACCTATCTGTGCCGCCAGGGATACGCAGAATAATCCCCAGAGGCAACGGGGAATCTTGCCGTGGGATTTGAGCAGTCCAAAGAGTAGGGGATAGAACATGAGGATGGAAGCCACGGCGAGAAAGGACATCTGGAAACTGATGTCGAAAAGATGGAAGGGATTCAGAAACAGCATGATGACATAGGCTAGGGCCAGGGTGTTGAGCGAAAGGTCGGGGCGCAGGGCTAATAGGCAGAAACTGTAGATGCTGAGCATGGAGGCTGATCTGACGGCACTAGGGGGAAAGCCGATAAAGACAACATACGCCCATACGGCAACGAGGGATAGGGCAATGGTGGGTCTGGAACGGCGCTTTCCGCCCAGAAGAATCACGAAGAGCTGGAAGATAATGCCTATGTGCAAGCCGCTAACTGCCAGTATATGACTTGTGCCGGAGATGGAAAAGCTCTCCTTGGTTTCCCGGTCGAGTGAACCCTTATCGCCCATCGCCATCGCAGAAATCACGGCGAAATCCTGTCCGTCGATATGACAAGTATGCAGCTGCTGTTCCAGCTGCTGGCGGAAGGAACGGCTTGCCAGGATGGTGCGGTCGATGGGGGAGAGTGACTGGTAGGTCATGATGCTGCCAGGTGCTTTCGTCTTATCGATATGATGGGAGGTGATGAAACCGCCCAGACAGAACAGGCAGAGCGACAGAAGGAAGCTCTGAAGAAGGACCAGCTGCTTGATTTTTCTGAAGAAGAGTCGGAAAAGCTGACGGTTTTCATTGAGTACATAGCAGCAGCCGGCTAAGGCTATGGCAATGATGGCTGCAATGAGCCAATAGCGCGTGGAGAAGTAATCATAGCCGTATCTGGCTGTGATGATGCTGAGTGATAGTATGATGCTGAAGAACATCAGCGGAGTAACTGGGAGTCTTTTGTTTCTGTCCATTTTAGCCGTGTTTTCAGGTTCGTTAAAAAAGAAAAGCCCGACAAAAGGTTGGGATAGTCCAACTCTCTTATCGGGCTTCTCATATATATATAATAATGTATAAGTCTGCCGGAAAGCAGGAATACATCATTTCGGGAGATTACTCTCTCTTGAGATTATTTGCCGAATCCGAAGATACGCTTGATGAATTTCTTCACTGGATTATCGTTCTTCTGTGGATTGACAACAGGAGCGTACTTGCGAGGACCGGAATTCTCTGTTTCCTTCTTCTGCTGGGTTGCACCTTGCTTCTTCTGCTGCTTCTGCTGAGCACCACCCTGCTTCTTCTTGTTGTTGCGGCGCTTGTTGTTATTGCGATTCTTCTGCTCACCGTTCTCGTGATTCTTCTGTGCACCATTCTCGCCATTGTTCTGAGGAGTCTTTTCCTGACGCTCGTTTGGCTTGTTTGGCTTGCGCTTGTGCGAAGTCTGGTCGCGGTCTTTCTGTCTGCGGCTCTTGGCGCTAGTCTTGCTCTTGCCCTCGCCGTTATTGTTGTCACCGCGATTGCCGTTGCTGTTGTTTCTGCCCTGCTTTCCGCCCTTGCCCTTTCGGCTGTTGTTGCGCTTTGAAGGCTTGTTGAGCTTGATGTATTCTGGGCCTTCGCCGCAACCTTCCGGCAGCGGCATCTTCTCTACCACCTTCTCCAGGAACTTCTCAATCTGCTGGAACCAGTACTGGTCTTCCTCGTTGACGAAGGTGATGGCTCTACCATCGCGGTTGGCACGGGCTGTACGGCCGATGCGGTGAACATAATCCTCAGTATCGTGAGGAACGTCATAATTGATGACCATCTCGATATCATCAATATCGATTCCACGAGCCACGATATCCGTAGCAACCAGTACGTCGAACTGACCGCTCTTGAACTTGAACATCACATCATCGCGCTCTGCCTGCTCCAGGTCGGAGTGCATTGCACCGCAGTTGATGCCAATCTGCTGAAGGGCAGCTGCCAGCTGCTTCACCTTCATCTTGCTGCCGCTGAATACGATGACGCGCTTCATATCGCCAGCCTTGAAGATATCCTTGATGATGGTCATCTTCTGTGTCTCGTAACAAACGTAAGCTTCCTGCTTGATCTTCTCGGCAGGCTTGCTTACGGCAAGCTTGATCTCTACAGGATCCTTGAGCAGGGTCTTGGCAAGTTCCTCAATCTTCTCTGGCATGGTGGCAGAGAACATAATGGTCTGGCAGGTCTTTGGCAACTTGGAAGCGATGGTATTGATGTCTTCAGAGAAGCCCATGTCGAGCATGCGGTCGGCCTCATCGAGAATGAAGAAGCTTACCTTGCTCAAATCTACATTACCCAGAGAAATGTGGGTGATGAGGCGACCTGGAGTAGCAATCACGACATCGGCACCCATGCGGAGACTCTTCAGCTCCTGATCGTAGCGGTTGCCGTCGTTGCCGCCATAAACAGCCACGCTGCTTACATCCTGTAGGTAGTAGCCGAAGCCCTGCATGGCCTGGTCTATCTGCTGGGCCAACTCGCGGGTTGGCGACATGATGACGCAGTTGATGGCGTCTTTCGGATAGCCGCCATCATCAAGTTTGCTCAATACTGGGAGCAGATAGGCTGCTGTCTTACCCGTTCCGGTCTGTGCCACGCCCAATACGTCGTGACCTTCCAATATCTCAGGGATACATTTTTCCTGTACAGGGGTACAAGTGTCGAAGCGCATGTCGTATAATGCGTCGAGCACGTTGTCATTCAAATCTAATTCGTCGAAATACATTCTTTTCCTTTTTTTTGTTGACCATAGAACCGGATGGATCTTCATCCGCTCCAATGGTCAAGGTTCTTTGTTTCAATGTTTAATTACCTCGGAGCCTTGCGGTAGCAGAAGTAGGCAACGAAGGCGAAGATGATGTTTGGCAGCCAGGCAGCAAGTGCCGGAGGGAAGTTTGCCTGGATGGCAAAGGTTGCCGATACGGTTTGCAGCATGATGTAGCCGAAGCTCAGTGCAAGACCGATTCCCAAGGATAAGCCCATACCTCCCTTTCGCTTGCGCGATGAAAGCGAAACGCCGATGATGGTGAGGATGAAGGAGGCAAACGAGGCGGCGATGCGCTTGTGGTATTCTACCTGATACTGCACCACATTGCCCGAACCGCGGTTGATCTGCTTGGAAATATACTCCTTCAGTTCCGGACTGGTGAAAGTTTCCTGCTGACCCTTGGAATAAACCAGGTCGGTAGGCTCCATCGTAATCAGCGTATCCTTCTGCGCTCCGCTGGTGATGTGCTCCTTCATACCTTTCAGCTGGCGGACCTTCCAGTTGCTCAGCTTCCAGTGGTATTTGCTGTCGGAGATCGTATCATACTGAATCTCCATCGCCGTAAGGTGGCTTACGAGTTTCTTGTCCTGGAACTTGTCGAGACAGAATCCGTAACCTCGCTTCGAGTTGTTGTCGTAGTGCTGCATATAGGCAATTACGCCCTTATCTACCTGCAACTGTACGTTTTCAGCAGAAGTATTCTTCTTCTTGTTCTTGTACATCGTCTCAAAGTTCTGGCGTACTACTGTGCCGTGAGGAATCACGTAGGCAGAGAGTACATAGCTCAAGGCTGAGAGCATGATGCAGGTGATGAGGTAAGGACGAAGGAGTCGCTTGAAGGAAACACCTGATGCCAGAATGGCGATGATTTCTGAGTTGCCTGCCAGCTTCGACGTGAAGAGGATGACCGCCACAAACACGAACAACGCACTGAAGAGGTTGGCGAAGTAAGGGATGAAGTTGGCATAATAATCGAAGATGATGGCCTTGGCTGGTGCATGATACTCCGTGAACTTCGCCAGGTTCTCATTGAAGTCGAACACGATGGAGATGGAGATGATCAGTGCAATCGAGAAGAAGTAGTAGCCTACGAACTTCTTGATAATGTACCAGTCTAACCGCTTGATGTATCTCAGTGGGTTGAGATACCTGAGCACCCTGAGGAATCGCAGCTTGTGCCCGATCCAGATTAGAATGCGGGCTATGCGTTGCAAGATGGCTATGAGCCACCCGAAGCGAGATTCGAAGGCTCTGCCCATCTTGAGTAGTCTGCGATGTTTTCTGATGTATTTATAATCTTTCATCATTTAATGTAAAATATGTATAGGAGCATCCTATAATGTTCAAAGCTCACCGCTCAAGCTAGATTCGTCGACCGAGTTGATCGATGATAGAGCGTTTCCACTCTACGAAGTCGCCCTGCTCGATATGGTGGCGTGCATCTGTAACGAGACGGAGATAGAACGACAGGTTGTGGATGCTGGCAATCTGCATGGCAAGGAGCTCCTGGGCCTTGAAGAGATGGTGCAGGTAGGCCTTGGTGGTAATCTGGTCGATGTCGCAGCCGTCTGGATCCACTGGACTAAAATCCATCTCCCACTTCTTGTTGCGCATGTTCATCGTACCATTATAGGTAAAGAGCATCGCATTGCGGCCGTTGCGGGTTGGCATTACGCAGTCGAACATATCGACACCGCGCTCGATGGCCTCGAGCAGGTTCTGGGGAGTTCCTACGCCCATCAGGTAGCGAGGCTTGTCCTTTGGCAGAATCTCATTCACCACCTCGATCATTTCGTACATCACCTCGGTAGGCTCGCCTACGGCAAGACCGCCGATGGCATTTCCGTCGGCTCCCTTATCGGCAATGTACTTGGCAGCTTCGCGGCGCAGCTCTGGAAAAGTACAGCCCTGGACGATAGGGAAGAGGCTCTGCTGATAACCGTAGAGAGGTTCAGTCTCATCGAAGCGCTTGATACAGCGGTCGAGCCAGCGCTGAGTCATCTCCAGACTCTTCTTCGCATACATGAAGTCGCTCTGTCCGGGAGGACACTCATCGAAAGCCATCATGATGTCGGCACCGATGATGCGCTCTGTATCCATCACGTTCTCTGGAGTGAAGAAGTGCTTGCTGCCATCGATGTGCGAACGGAACTCGCAGCCCTCTTCTCTGAGCTTGCGGATTCCGGTAAGCGAGAATACCTGGAAGCCGCCGCTGTCGGTGAGGATAGGACGGTCCCAGCCGTTGAACTTATGCAGTCCGCCTGCCGCCTTGATGACTTCGAGTCCCGGGCGCAGGTAGAGATGGTAGGTGTTTCCCAGGATGATCTGGGCCTTTACCTGCTGGCGCAATTCTTCGAAATGTACACCCTTTACGCTGCCCACAGTTCCCACAGGCATGAAGATCGGAGTCTTGATCTGTCCGTGGTCGGTGGTGATGATGCCGGTGCGAGCATCGCTTGCCTTATCTGTTACTTGTAGTTCAAATTTCATTTCTTTTCTTTTTTGTCATTTTCAGGAATGGTGAAGTCGATAGGGTGCTTTACCTTCTCGTCGGTGAGGGCAAACTCCCAGACATCTGCTACATCTTCTACATAATGGAACTCTACGCCCTTGAGATACTTTTCTGGAATGTCGAGGATGTTCTTCTTGTTTTCCTTGCAGATCACGATGTCGGTAATGCCGGCACGCTTGGCTGCCAGGATCTTCTCCTTGATGCCTCCCACTGGGAGCACCTTGCCGCGAAGGGTAATCTCGCCGGTCATGGCTATGTTCTTGCGAACCTTGCGCTGGGTGATGGCCGAAGCAATACTGGTGGCAATGGTAATACCTGCCGAAGGACCGTCTTTTGGCGTTGCACCTTCGGGTACGTGGATATGGATGTTCCAGTTTTCAAAGATGCGGTAATCCACGCTTAGCAGGTCGATATGCGCCTTGATGTATTCCAAGGCGATGATAGCCGATTCCTTCATCACGTCTCCCAGGTTACCGGTCAGGGTAAGCTTGCCTTGTCTTCCCTTGCTCAGCGAGGTTTCGATAAAGAGAATCTCGCCGCCCACAGAGGTCCATGCAAGTCCTGTTACTACTCCTGCATAATCGTTGCCCTGATAGATATCGCGGGTGAATGGGGCGGTGCCGAGAATCTCCTTCAGGTCTGATGCGGTGATGGATGGCTTCTCCAATTCCTTGGAATAGGCGAGCTTGTAGGCCATCTTGCGCAGTCCCTTGTTGATCTGTTTCTTGAGCTGGCGCACACCGCTTTCTCGGGTGTAGTGCTCGATGATGCCCTCGATGGCTGCCTTGTTGAAGCTTACCTTCGGGGTGAATTTGTCGAGACCTGTATTCTCCAATTCCTTCGGAATCAGGTGGCGCTTGGCAATCTCTATCTTCTCCTCCGTAATGTAGCCGCCTACTTCGATGAGCTCCATTCGGTCGAGCAAAGGACGTGGGATTGAGCTGATGTCATTGGCGGTTGCGATGAAGAGAACCTTAGAGAGATCGTAATCCACATCCAGGTAATTGTCGTGGAAGGTGTTGTTCTGCTCTGGGTCGAGTACTTCAAGCAAGGCTGACGCTGGATCACCCTGGTGGTTGTTGGCTGAAACCTTGTCTATCTCATCGAGGATGAAGACAGGGTTGCTGCTGCCTGCCTTGAGGATGTTCTTGACAATGCGGCCAGGCATGGCTCCGATATAAGTGCGGCGGTGACCGCGAATCTCGGCTTCATCGTGCAGACCGCCCAGAGACATTCTCACGTATTTGCGCTTCATGGCCTTGGCAATGCTCTTGCCCAGACTGGTCTTGCCGACTCCCGGAGGACCATAGAGGCAGAGAATCGGACTCTGCATTCCACCCTTCAGGGATCTTACGGCAAGATATTCCAGGATGCGTTCCTTTACTTTCTCCATGCCGTAGTGGTCCTGGTTGAGAATCTTCTGGGCATGAGACAGGCTGAGGTCATCCTCTGTGTATTCGCCCCAAGGCAAATCTACCAGCGTCTGCAGATAGTTGAGCTGGATAGGGTAGTCTGGGCTCTGAGGATGGATGTTGTCGAGTTTGGCCAACTCTTTCTGAAAAACCTTCTGGGTTGCCTCGTTCCATTTCTTGGTCTTGGCTTTTTCGAGCAGCTCCTTCTTTTCCGGACTGCTTTCGCCTTCGCCCAGCTCTTCCTTGATGTTCTTGATCTGCTGCTTCAGGTAATATTCCTTCTGCTGCTCGTCGAGATCAAACTGAGTCTTGTTTCTGATTTCATTTTGCAGGTAGAGCAGTTTCTGCTCCTTGTGCAAGGCCTTGAGCGCCTCTATCAGTCGCTCCGACAGCTTCTCCTGTTCCAGCATCTTGATCTTGTCTTCTGCCGTAAAAGGAAGGGATGTGCAGATGAAGTTGCATTTCACGAAGCGATTGGTAATCTCATTGATTGCATAGACAGCCTCGTTGGGAATGTTCTCATTGTACTGAATGAATTTGATAGATTCCTCGAAGAAAGTTTGGGTCAATGCCTTGAACATAGGATCCTTGGCTTCCTTTTCGGTAGGCCAGGTCTCTGGCAGACTTTCTACATCTGCAAGATAGAATGGATCCTTATCTACTATCTGCTTCAGCTTGCATCGGCCCAAACCCTGCACGATGATGGTCTTCTGGTGCTCTTCGTTTGGCATGTTGATGACTCTCATCAGCTTGGCAAATGTTCCGGTTTCGTACAAGTCTTCCTGATTAGGTGAGTCTATGTCCGCATGCTTCTGGCAAAAGATGCAGAATACTGTTTCTGGATTTTGCTCCAGCATGTTTGCCAGCTCTTTGCTTTCCGCCCTGCCTATCAGGATAGGAGTAAGCACGGATGGAAAAACCACCAGGTCGCGAGTGCAGAGGGTAGGATAGATTCCAGCCTCCCTTTCTTGTATCAATACGGATGCATCGCCCTCAAAGTCGGCTATCATCTGGATTTGTGTATTCGAATTTCTGTTCATGTTCTATTTGATAAACACTTTTTGGAGTGCATATTCTCTTGAATATATATTTATAGGGTGCAAAGTTAGTGATTTTTGCCGAGAATCCCATCGTTTTTTCCGAAAATCACCTCTTTATTATATATTATTATTAATATAGGCAAGAAGACTGTAATAAAATGCTGATTTTTGCGTTACTATCTTAAAAGTAAAACTATGACAGGATTTAAATTCAAACAATTTGAGATTCATCAGGAACGTTGCGCCATGAAGGTGGGAACGGATGGTGTGCTGCTGGGAGCATGGGCACCTGGCGGTAAACGCATTTTGGATATCGGGTCAGGGACCGGACTCATTTCGCTGATGATGGCGCAGCGCTTCCCAGAGGCGCAGGTGCTGGGTATTGATATGGATGGAGAGGCTTGTGAGGAGGCTGCAGAAAATGTGGCGGCAAGTCCTTTTGCCGATCGCGTCGGAATAGAGTGTTGCCGATTGCAGGACTTTCATTCTGAGGAGTCTTTTGATGCAATCGTAAGCAATCCTCCTTTCTTCTTGAATAGCCTAAAAAATCCAGACGGTAAACGTACGATGGCCCGCCATACGGATAGCTTGCCTTTCAGAGATCTTTTCCGGGGAGCAAAAATGCTGCTGAGTGATGATGGCGTCTTTTCTGTGATTGTTCCTTCTGAGGTTCTTGAGGTGGTTGTGTCTGAAGCTTGTATGCTAGGATTTTATCTTATCAGGCAGTGTGGTGTTAAGACTGTGGAGCGCAAACAGCCTAAACGCTATCTGTTCTCATTCGCCAAGCATCGGTATAATGGTATGGAAAATACTGTAAAAACAATGACCGATTCCGAAGGGAACCGGTCAGAGTGGTATGCGAAAATTACTGAAGAATTCTATATCAAGTAGGGGCTAGAGGTTCAGCTTCCTCTGTACGAGTTTGCTGATGGCTCCTACTCGTTTACTTTGGCGCTGGATGTCTTTGTGAATGTCATCGCGCACTATATTTATGTCATTGAAGAAATCGGCAAAGGCTGATTGGATGATGTTCGGCTTGCGCACACTCTTGTCTGCAAACGGGTTCACAATCATCTTGATGCCTTTTTCTTCCATGTGTACATCTATGTCGGCGCCAGTCATCACTGGGTCGCCATCATAATGGATGACTCCCGGCTTGCTACGGGTGATGTGGAGCTTCTTGCAACGGAAAGACTTGATTTTCGAGTTCTTGTCGAGGGTCTTGTTGAACATATCGAAACTAACCTGTGAAGCTTCGATGACATCAAACGGTTCCATGATGACCACATCCATCAATCCATCGCTCATAGATGCCTGTGGGGCAATATAGGCGTTGTTGCCGTATTGGGAGGCGTTGGCACAGGAGATGAGAAACGCTTTATATTGTTTTGTTCCAGTCTCATCCTCCAGTGTATATGTTTCTGGCTCGTATTTCAAACCCTCTCTCAGAATATTCTCTGCATAGCTGATAGGTCCACGCTTTCCGCTTTCTGCAAACTTCATGCTGACAAAGGCGTCGAAGCCCATTCCGCAAGTGCAGAAGAATGGGTATTCGTTGATGACTCCGTAGTCAAGGTCGTGTATTTTGCAGGCGTTGATAATCTCAATGCTTTTCTTCAGGTTCATTGGCAACAGCAGGTGGCGCGCCAGGCCGTTTCCTGAGCCGCAAGGCAGAATACCTAATGCTGAGTCGGAATGGACGAGGGAACGGGCCACCTCGTTCACGGTACCATCGCCACCTACGGCAACCACAATGTCTGCATGGTTGTCTCTGGCTTCGGCAGCCAGTTCTGAGGCGTGTCCTGGTCTTTCAGTCATTTTTATCTCGTACTCGAACTGATCCTTGTCCAAAGTAGAATCTATCAAACTGGGAACCGCTGCTTTGCTGCTGGTTCCAGAAATCGGGTTCATGATGAAAACTATCTTTTTTTTCATATCTTAGTCAAGAAATTGTATTTTTAAACTGCAAAAGTAATAAAAATCCCTAAAATGGCAAGAAATATCTACTAAAAAAAGCATAAAAGTAAACTTTCTTAGGAAAAAAGCGGTTATATTAGTCTTTTTTTGTATCTTTGCACCCTGAAACTAGAAAATAAATTAAAATAGAAATAAAGTACACCTATTATAATGGGACAATTACAAGAAAGATACAAGAATTATCGTGTACCTCAGAAGTATATGGAAGCCGGTGTGTATCCATACTTCCGTGAGATCACAAGTAAGCAGATGACAGAGGTAACTGACATCGACGGTCACAAAATCCTGATGTTCGGTTCTAATGCTTACCAGGGTTTGACTAATGATCAGCGTGTTATCGATGCAGCTAAGGCTGCTCTCGACAAGTACGGCTCAGGCTGTGCTGGTAGCCGCTTCCTCAATGGTACACTCGATTTGCATGTGCAGCTCGAAAAAGAGCTTGCTGAGTTTATGGGCAAGGATGAGACATTGTGCTTCTCTACTGGTTTCTCTGTAAACCAGGGTGTGTTGGCATGTGTCGTAGGTCGTAACGATTATATCATCTGTGACGATCGTGACCACGCCAGTATCGTAGATGGCCGTCGTCTTTCATTCGCTACCCAGCTTCACTACAAGCACAATGATATGGAAGATTTGGAGCGCGTGCTCTGTAAGCTTCCTGAGGATGCTATCAAGCTCATCGTTGTGGATGGCGTGTTCTCTATGGAGGGCGATTTGGCTAACTTGCCAGAGATTGTGAAGCTGAAGCATAAGTACAACTGCTCTATCATGGTAGATGAGGCTCATGGTCTTGGCGTGTTTGGTAAGCAGGGACGTGGTGTCTGCGATCATTTCGGTCTGACCGATGAGGTAGATCTCATTATGGGTACCTTCTCTAAGAGTCTGGCATCTATCGGTGGTTTCATCGCATCAGATAAGGATACCATCAATTTTCTCCGTCACAACTGCCGTACTTACATCTTCAGTGCATCTAACACTCCAGCTGCAACGGCTGCTGCTCTCGAGGCTCTCCATATCATCCAGGAGGAGCCTGAGCGTTTTGAGAATCTTTGGGATGTTACTAATTATGCTTTGAAGCGTTTCCGTGAGGAAGGTTTCGAGATTGGTGAGACAGAGAGTCCTATCATTCCTCTCTATGTTCGTGATGCAGAGAAGACATTCGTTGTTACCAAGCTGGCTTATGATGCAGGTGTGTTCATCAATCCTGTTATCCCACCAGCATGTGCTCCTCAGGATACATTGGTGCGTTTTGCTCTTATGGCTACTCATACAAGAGAGCAGGTAGAGCAGGCTGTTGAAATCTTGAAGAAGATTTTCGTAGAGGAAGGCATCATCAAGGCGTAATGGCAAAACAATGCGGTTGCTGAAAAATCTCAATCGTTATATATAATAAGGTATAAAGGGGCAGTTTCTTCGGAAGTTGCCCTTTTTTTTGGAAAAAACTAAATAAATGCATATTTTTACAAAAAAAAGTTGCTGAAAAATTTGGTGGAATAAGAAAAATGTTGTACCTTTGCACCCGCAATTCAGAAATGATGCTTACTGCAAAGAAGTAATTTCATTGAGAGAAGAAAGCGGGGTGTAGCGCAGCCCGGTAGCGCGCCTGTTTTGGGAACAGGTGGTCGCAGGTTCGAATCCTGTCGCCCCGACTTCAAATCTCTGATGGTAATTGCTCTAGTATAAGCGGGGTGTAGCGCAGCCCGGTAGCGCGCCTGTTTTGGGAACAGGTGGTCGCAGGTTCGAATCCTGTCGCCCCGACTTTAGAAAGCTAAGAAGATTTGATTCTTCTTAGCTTTCTTGCTTTATATACGTTAAATTTAAAATTTATACTATCATGATTATTACGATTGCGCGCCAATGTGGATGTGGCGCTGTTCGGGTAGGCAGATTGCTTGCAGAACATTATGGTATTCCGTTTTATACCCGTAAGAATTTGATGGAAATGGCGGAAGAGCGTGGAGTCTTGGATGAGATGGAAGCTTTCTTCGATGAAGATCCTGTTGACGAACTGCTCTTTTCTATGTCTTCCCTGGGTGAGAATCAAAGATTGCTCACAGAAAAACCTCTTCGTGTCTTGGCTGATATGGTAGGACAGGAGAATTGTGTGGTTATCGGGCGTTGTGGCAATTACATCTTCCGTGAACGCAAAGACTTGGTGTCGGTGTTCCTCAAGGGTGATGTAAAGGCTCGTATTGCGGAGATCAAGGAGGAGCAGGAGCTTTCTTATGCTGAGGCGGCTGAGTTTGTGGAACACGTAGATGATTGCCGTGTGGCTTATCATAGTTACTATACGGGGTTGACTTGGGGAAATGCCAACGATTATGACGTTTGTCTGGATACGGTTCGCTTGGGTGTGGAGAAAACGGCGCAAGCGATTGTTTCTTATGCGGAAGCAGTTTTGTAAGTTTGGCTTATTGGTGATAATGATGCTTACTTAATATTTAAAGTAATTTGTATTTAGGATGAAACTTTTAATTCAGTTTTTAATTATCATAGCGTTCTCTTTCGCAGGAGAATTGCTTCATTATCTGTTGCCGTTGCCGATACCTGCCAGTATTTATGGTATTGTCTTGTTGTTCGCGGCATTGGAACTCAAGGTTATCAAGGTGAAACATATAAGGGAAACCAGCAGCTTCCTCATTGCCGTAATGCCAGTGATGTTTATTCCGGCAGCTGTGGGACTCATCGACTCCTGGCATTCTATTGCCAGTGCATGGTTGCAGTATATTGTTGTAACTGTTGTCAGTACTTTTGTGGTGATGGCCGTATCTGGATGGTTCACTCAGTTTGTTATCAAAAGAGGAAAGGAGGCAAAAAAATGATTTCCTTGTTTCAGGATTCAGTCTTTTTTGGTGTTTTGATTAGTTTGGCTGCGTACGCTATCGGATTGCTTTTGAAGATTAAGACAGGATGGTCTTTGATGAATCCGTTGCTGATTTCCATCATCTTGGTTATTTGTACCTTGCTGATTACGGGAGTAGATTATAAGACTTACAATGCAGGAGCCAATATCATCAGTTATCTGCTTACCCCGGCTACCATCTGTCTGGCAGTTCCGCTTTATCAGCAAGTAGAGTTGCTGAAGAAGAATTACCGTGCTGTGCTCATTGGTATCTTGTCGGGTGTCTTGGCAAGTCTCGGCTCTGTACTTCTTCTGGCTTTGGTGTTCCACTTCAACCATGCAGCCTATGTTACATTCTTGCCAAAATCCATCACCACTGCCATCGGTATTGGTGTTTCTGAGGAATTGGGTGGTCATGTTTCGGTAACGGTTGTCGTAATCATCATTACAGGTGTGATAGGCAATATCTTTGCTGAGAAGTTTCTCAAGCTGCTTTGTATCAAGGAACCTATTGCCAAGGGTATTGCCATCGGTTGTTCTGCTCACGCCTTGGGTACGGCTAAAGCTATGGAGATGGGTACTATTGAAGGTGCAATGAGTAGCTTGTCTATCGTGGTTTGTGGTGTGATGACCGTAATAGGTTCTTCTATCTTTGCTATGTTTATGTAGCAGGATATTGTTTTTTGTGGAAAATTGCTAACCAGAGAATGGTTAGAGTAATACAATATTTAATCCTTTTTTCCGTTTTATAAATATGAAACGGAAAAAGGGATTTTTTTATAATATCATTATCGCTTGTATGGCTTCTGTAGCGATGGCTGGTTGTGCTGATGAGGAGAGCTTTTCTTCGTCACGTTCTCACTTGCTTGCGTTTTCTGCAGATACAGTAAGCTTGGATACTACGTTCTCCAATGTGCCTACACCTACTCGAAGCTTTTGGGTGTATAATCGTTCGGGAAAGTCGCTGCGTTGTTCTGCTGTCAGATTGGAAAATGGTAACCAGACGGGATTTCGGGTGAATGTGGATGGCTCGTTCCTTGGAACGACTGCCGGATACCAGACTCAGGATGTAGAGGTAAGAAAGGGTGATAGTATTCGTGTTTTCGTAGAACTTACTTCGCATCAGCAATATCAGAATTCACCTCAGTTGGTGGAGGATAATCTGCTCTTTACATTGGAAAGTGGGGTGCTGCAGAAAGTAAACTTGAAAGCTTACTCCTGGGATGCTATTTTATGCAAAGATCTTCGAATCGTGAAAGATACTACGATTCAGTGCAACCGCCCTGTTGTTGTGTATGGCAGAATGGTTGTTGATAGTCTCGTAACGCTATCTGTTGGGGCTGGTACGCGTTTCTATTTTCATGAGAATGCCGGACTTGATGTTTATGGTTCGTTGCGTATCTTGGGAGAGAAAGATAATGAGGTGGTGATGCGTGGAGATCGTATGGATTATATGTTCGACTATCTTCCTTATGATCGGACGCCTGGTCGGTGGCAAGGTATTCATTTCATGCCTTCTTCATCGTATAATGTCATCAGCTATGCTGACATCCACAGTACTTATCACGGCATTAGAATAGAACCTTGTTCGGATGTCATTCGTCAGAAGTTGCTTATACAGCATTCTACCATTCATAATTGCCAGGGATATGGTCTTGCCATTGATTCGGCTAAGGTGCAGTTGTATAATTGTCAGTTATCCAACACCTTGAATCATACGCTTTCTGTAAAGGGTGGTGATGTGGAAGTGAACGGATGCACCATAGCTCAGTTCTATCCTTTTGATGGGCGTCGTGCCACAGCTATAGGAATTGTTCCTCCAATTCTAAACTTGAAGGTTATGAATTCTATAGTTACAGGATACCATGATGATGAGGTCGTATGGGCTTCACCGAAGAACGATGAAGTATGTAATTTCAGTTTCGATCATTGTGTACTTCGTACCAAAAAGATGAATACTGAAGATAGCTTGAAGTTTATGAATGTCGTGTATGAGAATTTAAAGGATACGACTCGGTTTGGAGAGAAGCATTTCCAGTTATTTGATACGGATAATTTGAAGTATGATTTCAGGCTTCGCAAGGAATCGGCTGCTGTAGGAGTGGCTGATATTGCTACTTCATTGCCAACTGACCGACGGGGCGTTCTTCGTGATGAGAAACCGGATGTGGGCTGTTATGAGTTTGAAGAATAACGTAAAGTAGAAGAATAATGTAAAAAAGCACGAATTCCCCAGGAATTCGTGCTTTTTTACATGTTTGTATGAATGCTTATCTGAAGAAATAATCCAAGATATTATTCTTTCATGTTGGCATCTACGAAGGAGAATGGAAGCAAGTCCTTGATACTGTGGAAGCAATAGGTGCAGTTCTCTCCGTAGAGCAAGATGCGAACGGGTTGTTGGTATCGGTCTTCCATCTCTAGTATTACCTGTCTGCATGCGCCACATGGGGAAATCGGGCTTTTGAGGAAGCCATTCTCGTTGCGGGCAGCTATGACCAGTGTAGTGATAGCTTGCTCAGGGTAGTTGCTTTGGGCTCCGAAGATGGCACTGCGCTCAGCGCAGAGACCGGATGGAAAGGCTGCATTTTCCTGGTTGGCTCCAATTACGATTCTGCCATCAGCCAACAGGCAGGCTGCGCCTACATGAAAGTGGCTGTAGTTGGCATAAGAATTATTGGTGGCCTCCATGGCTTTCTTTACCAATTGCTGCTCAATGTCGCTCAGTTCATCTAACTGAGCAACCTGATACTGGATGTTTAAGGTTTGCTCTTTCATAAGCGATTGGTGTTTATTTCATTAATTATTATTGTTCTTGGATAATGGGAGCTTGGGGCTCCTGAATCTTCTCCATCTATTTGGTGTAAAAGTCGATGATGTCTTGTAGAGCTTTCTTGCATACTATGCAGAACTCTGGGGTCTCGTTGATGCGCATACGGCAATCTTGTACGCCGCGATACACTCCCTTTGGACTATAGCCTGCGCCTTCAAAAATACCGACTTTGCTTACTGCCTCTTTCTCCTTTTTAGAAAGTGGGGTAGGAATCTTAGTACCCTTCTTGATCATATCTTCCCATTTTCCGTGGAAGTTTGCCAATGTGGTGATGTTTTTCTCCCATGGCTCAACATCATGAGGATACATCGGTACCTGCTCGCTTTCATAGGCATATTCGTCAGCAAGTCCGGCAAAAGAATGACCGAATTCATGCACTACAACAGGCTTAAACCATTTCTGGTGGCAGGTGGTGAGATTGTAGGAATTGAGAATTCCGCCTCCACCATATCTTGTAGAGTTAACCAATACGATGATATGTTCGTATGGGGTGCCAGCCAGACAGTCGTGCAGGTCTTTGAGATGGAGCGTTGTGAGGTATCTCTCACTATAAAATGTGTCAAAATGTGAACTTAAAGCAGTCTTCTTCCATATTCCCTTGCCAGGTTCGCTTGTGCCACTTTCAAGAGATGCTGATTTCACTGCTACTACATTGAATCTGGCTCTCATACTCTTGAAAGGTTCGTGATTAAAAATGGCTTCGTTTGCTTCTTTTGCATCCTGAAGGAATATTGGCATTTCCTCTTCCGTATAACCTTCTGCTACGTAGGCGATGTGGATACAGCGGGTTGTATCGGCTGCTTGCTGCAAGGTCTCGTATGGTGTTGGTTTTTCACCCTTATGGTGAATCAGAATGTCACTTGGTGCAACTTGGTGAGTGAGAGAGGTCATAATCTCACGACGGTTGTTGCACAAGTCTAGTGTCACATCAATAGTGTCCTTAGGCATCGGTACGAGGAATACATTCTCGAAACTCTGGGTGTTGCCAGCTGACTCTGGCTCTGAGAGCCATTCCTGAAATAGGGTAGAGAATGAGTTGCGATAAATAACCTTACCTGTGCGATGATCTTTAACGGTAATCTGACCATTGCCTTCTACTGGTAGCTCACTGAGCCGCTGCTTCTTTCCATACCATCGAGGCAGTACGTTCAGTTCATCTACAGCTATCATCTGCTGGGCTTTGTTGCCGGCAAAAGTATAGTCTATTCTCAATGTCTTGTCAACGAAATAGTCGTCGAAACTCTGTGCTTGCATGTCACTTGGTAACATCATTATTGCCAGAGCTGCTAGAGATAAAATGTTCTTCTTCATTTCTTATCTTGTATTTTTTTTGTTTTCTTTTTTTTATAGTATGGTAATGACAGTCATTCTTTGGCGATGAATGAGTTTTTATACTGCAAGTAATTATCTCACTCGCAGTCTGTCGCCAACTTTGACCTGGTAGCTAGGATCGAGCTTGTTCATCTTGTAGAGGTACTTGATGCGGATTCCGTATCTTTGTGAGATGGTGTACATACTTTCTCCCGGTTGCACGATATGAGGACGCTTCTTGTACTGCTTTGGAGCTTTCTTACGCTTCTTTTTCAAGTAGATGATATCCCCCTTGTGCAATACCGTATGTTTGTCGCGCTCGTTATATCTTGCAAGTTTACGCCAGCTGATTTCTACTTCCTTACCCAGTGCCTTGAAGGTGTCACCTTCTCTAGCTATCAGGTAATAGTTATCATTGAACTTCTGGATAGGGTGTAATATGCCTTGCGCATTGACGGGTTGGTCGGTGCCGCTATGTGTTGCCATAAATCGATCATATCGCTTTGCTTTGTCATAATCGAAAAGTTTATAGAGTTCAATGATCTGTATCAGTTTGTTGGCATATTGTGGATTTGTCGCATATCCGCATTGTTTCAAACCTCTAGCCCAGCCTTTGTAATCGCGTTGGCTAAGTTCAAACAGGCGGGCATAGCGCGGTTGTCTAGCCAGAAATTTGCTATGGTCCTCATAGCTATCTCTGGCATCTTGATATACTCGGAAACATTCGCCTCTGGCATCGTCATCGTGGTATTGGGTTGGACCAGCCCAGTTGTGGCATTTGATGCCAAAATGGTTGTTACCTTGTAAGACCAGTACACTCTTGCCTGCTGCACTCTCAAAGAGTCCCTGTGCCAAGGTGATACTGGCTGGAATACGATAGCGAAGCATCTGCTCGATGGCGAGATCCTTATACTGATTGATATATGTCTGATAGGTCTGATTCCATTTCATCTGTGCTTGAGATGGAGTGCAGATGAGTAAAAGAATACCTATTATATATGTTTTTGTTCTATTCATAGTGCAAAAATAACAAAAAAAACGGATAAGCTACACTTAATTTAAGAATTTTTACTAACTTTGCACTGAAATTATAAAAATATGAAAAGTAAACGAGTAAAAATAGTGATAGCGTTGGGTTCTAATGTTGATCAGGAGGCTCATATTCAGAAAGCAAAGAAATGGCTTGAGGCTACTTTCGAAGATATGACTTTTGGTACTTCGCTTTGGACGGAGCCTATCGGGTTGTCATCAGATAAATTCCTAAATACTCTAGGAGTTGGCTATACTAATGTCAATATGGAACGAACCTTATTGGCAATCAAAAACATAGAGCGTAAATGCGGAAGGAGGGTTGCTGAAAGTAGAAAGGGTATTATTGCTGTAGATATTGATTTGCTGCTTTTTGATTCAGAACGCCTGCATGAAACGGATTGGAACAGAGGTTATGTGAAAAATCTACTCCAACAATTGGGTGTGTCTATAGATTGAATATATAGCTCAAAAAGTAATATCCTATCCCGGGCTTTAAAATTTTAAAGCTCAGGATTCGGATTGTCCTTAGTGAGGTGAAGTTCTACTACTTCGCCTTGAGCCAGGGATTTTTGTACGTTGATAAGACGCTGGTTGCTGCTGCCACGGAAGAAAAGATCTTCGTCTCGAAGGTCTTTTATGAATGGACCATCTACCAATACATCTATTAATTTCAATAATTCCAGTTGTTTCGGATTCTTCAGTAGGTTCTCGTATCTATAACCTGTGAAGCACCAGATGTCTTTATCACTTTCTGTCCGAATGGCGCGAGCCAGCTCGGCAAAGCCATCTGCCTGATACATTGGATCACCTCCTGAGAAGGTAACGTTGGCGAAAGGGTCTTCCAGTATTTCTTTCATAATGTCCTCTGTTGAGGTCATTATGCCATGATTGATGTCCCAGGATTGAGGATTATGGCAGCCGGCACAATGGTTAGGACAGCCGGCACAATAGATAGAGGTCCGGAATCCCGGACCATCTACCATTGTGTCATGCACTATACTTAAAATACTAATCATTTATCTTATTTTTGTGGGGTGTCTATGTGGGTGACACGATCGTGAAGTTCTGCAAGCTTACCACTGTTCCAACGGTCGGTTGTTCCCACTAAATAACCTGTGATGCGCTGTAGCTTATCTATGTGATGACTACCGCACTTAGGACAGACTTCGAGGTTGGCATCCGCATTCTCGTATCCGCAGTCGAGACAGCGGTTGCGATTGTGGTTTACTGAACCATAGCCCATATTGTATTTGTCCATCATATCTACTACGCTTGAGAT
Organism: uncultured Prevotella sp.; assembly: GCA_900557035.1. GTDB lineage: Bacteria > Bacteroidota > Bacteroidia > Bacteroidales > Bacteroidaceae > Prevotella. The sequence continues at coordinate 24,599 of USRA01000019.1, forward strand.
GACTGCAGGATTGTGAGTAGCATCACCATCAATTTCTACATAGAAGATGTGACCACCACGGGTTAAATTGTGATATGGTGCCTCTATCTTTGCTTTTTTGAGGGCTGTACACTTATAGTAAACTGGTACGTGGTTACTATTGGTATAGTAGTCACGGTCGGTAACTCCTGGAATAATGCCAAACTGCTTGCGGTCCTTCTTGGTAAACTTACCGCTCAAGCCTTCTGCTGGCGTAGCCAGGATGGAGTAGTTGTGGTGGTACTGCTCGCTGAACTCGTTAGCTCGGTCACGCATATAAGTAATAATCTTCAAGCCTAAATCCTGTGCTTCTTCACTTTCACCATGGTGGTGACCGATGAGTGCTACGAGGCATTCTGCAAGTCCGATGAAACCAATACCCAGTGTTCCATGATTGATTACGCTCTCGATAGTTTCTTCTGGCTTCAAGTCTTCTGCTCCTACCCAAAGATATTTCATCAACAATGGGAACTGTTTTGCCATCGCAGTTTTCTGAAACAGGAAACGCTCGTCGAGTTGCTTGGCGGTAATGTCGAGGATATTGTCTAGTTTTGCAAAGAACATATCAATACGCTGTTGCTTGTTCTCAATGCCCATACATTCGATGGCAAGCTTCACGATATTGATAGTTGAAAAGCTCAAGTTTCCACGTGCAATACTGGTCTTCTCGCCCCAACGGTCTTCGAATACACGTGTACGGCAACCCATAGTAGCGATTTCCCACTTGTAACGCTCTGGATCATCAGCATGCCATTTCTCATTCTGGTTGAATGTGGCATCGAGATTCAGAAAATTAGGGAAGAAACGACGGGCGGTTACCTTGCAAGCTAACTGATAGAGGTCATAGTTTCGATCCTCCTTCAGGTAGTTAACGCCACGCTTCTTCTTCCAGATCTGGATAGGGAAGATAGCAGTTTCGCCATTTCCTACACCTTCGTATGTACTGAGCAGAATCTCTCGCATAATACAACGACCTTCTGCACTTGTATCTGTACCATAATTAATAGAAGAGAATACAACCTGATTGCCGCCACGAGAGTGGATTGTGTTCATGTTGTGAATGAATGCCTCCATAGCCTGATGTACTCTGTTTACGGTCTTGTTGATGGCATGCTGCTCCAGGCGCTCTTTACCTTCCAAGCCTGTCAGGTCTTTCACTAAATAGTCGTCGATATCAATATTGTAGAGATCGCTGAGATCTTCTCCTGTTAATTTTTCCAGATTTTTCACCTCTTCCTGATAAGACATACGTACGTATGGGGCCAGATAGAAGTCGAAGGCAGGAATTGCCTGACCTCCGTGCATCTCGTTCTGGCAAGTCTCCAGAGAGATACATGCTAATACGGCTGCAGTTTCGATACGCTTAGCAGGACGGCTAGAGCCATGGCCTGCAGTGAATCCATGCTTGAGGATTACGTCCAATGGGTGCTGAACACAAGTCAAACTCTTGGTAGGATAATAGTCTTTATCGTGGATGTGGATGTAGTTATGTGTAACGGCGTCACGTACCTCCTGGGAAAGGAGATAATCGTCAACGAATGGTTTAGTGGTTTCTGAAGCAAATTTCATCATCATGCCAGCTGGAGTATCAGCATTCATATTGGCGTTTTCACGGGTAATGTCATTGTTCTTTGCGTTGACAATACTCATGAATACGTCACGGGTCTTAGCTTTTCTGGCAATGTTTCTCTGATTACGATAGGCAATATATTTCTGAGCAACATCTTTGCGGGCACTCTTCATGAGTTCCAGTTCGATGGCATCCTGGATGGCTTCTACGCTCATCTGGCTCTTGCCGCGATATGCGATGTGGTCAGTGATTTGCTCTATTAAAGAGGAGTCTTCCCCCTTATCAGTATGTAACATGGCTTTGCGTATGGCAGCCATGATTTTTTGCTCGTTGAAACCAACGATGCGTCCGTCACGTTTAACTACAGTTTGAATCATTTCTTGTGTTACTTTTATAATTGATATTTAAATTGCTTGATACTAAGTCTTTATACTTGAAGGTGGCTATAAATACCATCTTTTCGACAATGCAAAGATAAGAATTTAAAATGAAAGTTGTACGTTTTGGACAACTTTTCTTGTGTTAAAAAATATTAAGTTGCTGAATATCAGGCATTTAAAAAATCGTTTTGGGAAACTTTCTCTTAGGACGGTTTCCCAAAACGATTAATCTGTTCAGTTTCAGCGCATTGTGGTGTTGTGTCTTTTATGTAGCTTGGTGTTGTGGTGTTGTGCGCCGTTTTTGTAACTTGCTCCTTCTTGATATGAAGGTATGGTTTGAACCTGCTTTTAAGATAATTCGGTCTTGTTTTTATAGTCTAGTGCAGCACCTATGGCTGTGCAGAATTCTGAATATTTAGGGATTCTGAATCTTACACCATAGAGTTTTTCCATAGCAGGGAATACTTCTCTGCATTGTGGCAAAAGTGTCAGGTTGCCTATCATTACAAAATCTTTGATGCCTGATTCTAGGGAGGAGAGTATGGTTGCTGAGCCGATGCTCTGTAATACCATCCATATAAGTCCCATTGCTATGTCTTCACGGGAGGCGTTGGCTTTGGCATTACTGAAGAGCGATGCTGTTGCATTCATGGGAAGTCCAGGTAGTGGTTTGGCGCTGATGTCTCCTATTAGCAGATTGATTTTTGATACATCACCGTTTTTGGCCAGGTTTACAATCTGCTTGATATCATCGGTCTTGAGCATAATTCGGCTCAGGCCTGCTAGTGTTCCTCCACCAATACCAATGCCGCCGATGTGCTTGATCTCTTTGCCGTCGCATTTTACGAGGGAGGTTCCTGTGCCCATACTTACTACTATCATACGCTCAAGCTTACTTTCGTATCGTGCACCGAGTCCATCGGCAACAAACTCTTCGCTCTTCGATGTAGGCAGACCATAGATTCGCTCATCAATGTAAGCAGAACCTACACCGGTGAGCATAACTTGTTCTACCTCGTCGAGGCTTATTTTGTTGTCGTGTAAATATTTTCCAAATGCTCCATATAAGGAGGTGATAGGGTCGGTGGCCTTGATGCGAATAGGGCTGATAACCATCCCACTCTCGTCTATTCCTACTATCTTTGTAGTAGAAATGCCGACATCTATTCCAATAACTATCTTTTTCATGGGTGCAAAGTTACGGTAAAAAGAAGACACTGCAAAATAAAAACGAGTTTATTTTGCAGTGCCGATATTTAATACTTCTTAAAATGTCTTTTTTACATAAAGCCAAGACGGCAGAATGTGATGAGTACAGCATAGCCGATTATCATACTTAGTACGCCCACGGTAAGACCTGCTTTCACCATGTCTGTCTGTTGGATAAGACCGGTGGAGTAGGCAATGGCGTTTGGTGGAGTAGAGATTGGAAGCGACATAGCGCAAGAGGCTGCTACCGCTACACCTATGAGGATAGTTTGGGTTCCACCTATAGAAGTCAACTTGTCGCCCATTCCTGAACATACCACGGTAAGGATTGGGATGAGTAGGGCGGCTGTTGCTGTATTTGAGATAAAATTACTTAGTATGAAGCAAACTAATCCAGAGACCACCATAATTACTAATGGGTTAAACTCTGCGAATGGGATGCTGTTTACTGCATTTTCTGCTAAGCCGGTTCCATTCATGGCGAGACCGAGAGCAAAACCACCGGCAACCATCCAGATGACGGCCCAATCTATATCTTTCAGGTCGCTGGCTGTAACCACGCCGGTAAAGGCAAAAACGGCAATTGGAAGCATCGCCACAGTGTTGGCATTTACACCTAGTTGCTTGCCACATACCCAAAGAAGGATGGTAAGGAAGAATGTGGCACCTACTACAATAGTACGCCAATTGTGACTTATATTGCCATCGATTTTTAATTCTATAGTCTTTTGTGAGAATGGGAACATCTTGCGGATGATAAACCATGCGCAGAAAAGCATGATGATAACCATCGGAGCCATGATAGCCATCCATTCTCCAAAACCTATTCCGAGGTTCAAGCCTGCGGGATCATTGAGAACCTTGTAGGCAAAAGCATTAGGAGGAGTTCCGATAGGGGTTCCCATACCACCGAGGTTAGCTCCAATAGGAATGGCCATAGTCAGCGCTACTCTTCCTTTTCCGTTAGCAGGGAGCGACTTGAATACTGGGGTTAGGAAGGTAAGCATCATAGCAGCTGTGGCCGTGTTGGAGATAAACATGGAGAAAATACCGGTGATGAGCATAAAACCCAACAGTACGTTTTCCGAGCGCTTACCGAATGGGGCAATCAATGTTTTTGCCATCAGTACGTCAAGACCGCTTTTGGTAGCTGCGATGGCTAGTACGAAACCTCCCAGGAAGAGAATGATTGTTGGATCGGCGAAACATGCCATTACACCTTGGTAGTCCAATAGCTTGCCGTACTCGCCCTCTGAACCTTGCATGACGGCAAAAGCCGAATCGGAGACGAAGAATAGCAGTACAAAAATGATAACTACTGAGGTGGCCCAAGCTGGAATAGCTTCTGTGAGCCATAGCATCACAGCCATTACGAATATGGCGATTACACGTTGTTGTACAACGGTGAGACCCTCGATTCCAAAGCTGTCGATGGGTAAGTTCCATACCAGAATTGTGGCTAAGGCTGTGATGAGAAACATCAGAGCCTTCTTTCGATTGAAGTCACCTGTCAATACTTTCTTTACAGTTTCTTGCATTTTCTCTATGTTTTTATGGTTATACTTTTATTGTTAGTGGGGAAGCGTCATATGTAAATGGCGTTCCTTTGCTGCAAAAATACACAATATTTTTGGATTATCAACAAATAATTGAGAAAAACGATAAAAAAATAACCTTTTTCTGCAAAAAAACGAGAGAAAGTGAACTACTTTACGTTTTTTTTCTTATATTTGCAGAAAAATAGCGATAGCAGTTATCGCTTTAACCGATTAAAGTTTATTATCATGAGTCAGTCAGTATTATTTTTTATCATCGTTTTGGTGATTGTGTTTGCGGTCATGGTGTCGTCTTACTTTCATAAGCGTCATCATGAGTTTAATATGGGAGATATTGAAAAGGCTGTGCGCGGAGCATATCCCGCAGGAGTGCGTTCTATTACGAAGGACGAGCTTGTAAAGGGGGTGAAAAAACATTTTCATTGTTCTTCTAAGGATGCATATTATATTATAGGTGTGGCCAGACGAAAAAAGTTGGTAGATATCGCGGCTGATCATGTCACCTTGCTTTGATTTGTTTATACGCTTACGAATGTATATATATAATAAGGTGAAGAGTGATTTTTATGAACTGTATATGTTTATAACTGTTAAAAAGTGATGCTTTTTTGAAACTTTTTCCTCAAAACATTTGGTGGAATGAAAAATAGTTAGTACTTTTGCACTCGCTTTTGAGAAATACAC
>USRA01000020.1 GCA_900557035.1 uncultured Prevotella sp.
CCGCTGCCATCGAGGTTTACCTTGATGTAGATATCCGTCTCCTTGGTGGTGCGCTTCACCTCGGCGATGCGGTCGCCGGCAAAGAGAATTTCTGCAATCTTATCCCAGTCCATACCGTCTTTTCCGAGAATCAGACTCTTGCAACCCAGATTTTCTGCAAGCTGGGCATCGGTCTCACGGTCGCCGATTACATAACTGTTTGCCATATCGTAGGCTGGGTTGTCGATATATTCGGTCAGCATGCCCGTTCCTGGCTTGCGCATTGGGGAGTTATCCTCCGGGAAGTGGCGGTCGATGTGCTGCTTGGCAAAGTGGATACCCTCGCTCTCCAGGGTCTGGATGATGAAGTTGTGTACAGGCCAGAAGGTGTCTTCCGGAAAGGAGTCGGTGCCCAGGCCGTCCTGATTGCTCACCATCACCAGTTCGTAGTCGGTGTGCTGGGCAATGAAGGCGAGGTTTCGGAACACGCCCTTGGTGAATACCAGCTTCTCGAAGCTGTCAATCTGTTCGTCCGCTGGTTCCTGAATCAGGGTTCCGTCGCGGTCGATGAAGAGTAATCTTGTCTGTTTCATGTCTCTTTCTATTGTCTCTTTTTTATGTTAATATGATTAATACTTCTTGCTTTCCTCTTCTTCTGTAGCCATCTGCTCTATGCCGGTTGCAGCCATCTGCATCTGACTCTCCTTTAGTTTTTTCTTTTCCTCATCCTGCACCTTGTAGGATGCATACTGGTAAGCCAGTGCGATGCCGAGCCAGGTGAGGGCATAGATGATGAGCAGGCTGGTGAGGGTGAAGACGAGGAAGAGGAGTGGGGTGAAATAGCCCGGTACGCCGAGCGGATCGCCCTGGAGTGCACCCAACTGTGAGTAGAGCTGGGCGATGATGAGGATGATGGTAGGCACAGCTGCGATAAAGGTGGCGATGCCAACAATCATCATGCCCAGGAAGCAGGTCATGAGGAAGCCTCCGAAGTGGCGGAGGATGCGGACCAGCGATCTGCCTGGCTTGCGCTTTTCGCCCTGAGGGCAGAGCTGCTTGTGGGGCAGGAGATGCCAGAATGATACTGCCGCCATCACGAGGGTGGCTGCGTAGATGATGGTTTGCAGGATGAATGAAGCCATCGGATTCGCTTCTCCCCAATCGTGAAGCGACTTGTTGGGGAGGAGAAAGTAAAGTACGATTGCCAGCAATACTGCGAAAGGCACGTGGGTAACCCAGGTCTGCTTGACGAGCGAACGGATATCACTCGTTACGGTATCGTAGGATGCTTTCATGCAGGCAGTTATGCTGCGTTGCTTAAATAATTCATTTACTTCCATAGTTATAATGATTTAGTTCTTCTGAATTCAGAGCAGGTGATGGCTGTAGCGATAGCTACGTTCAGACTGTCGGCAGTGGCTCTTCCTTCCGGGAAGTTCGGGATGAGCAGTCTTCGGTTCACCTTCTTGGCAAGGGCAGGCGAAATGCCTTTTCCTTCGTTTCCCATCACGATGAGTCCCCGGTTTTCCAGCTGCTGCTGATAGATGTTGTCGCCATCGAGCAGGGTGCCATATACGGGTACATCTGCAGGCAGCGATTCTACCAGAGCCAGCAGGTTGCCATATTCCACCTTCACTCTCGCAATGCTGCCCATCGTGGCCTGTACCACCTTCGGGTTATACACGTCGGCAGTATCCTGACTGCAGTAGATGTGGGTGATGCCAAACCAGTCGGCAATGCGGATGATGGTGCCCAGGTTGCCCGGGTCTTGTACGCCATCCAGGGCGAGGCTCAGTTCCTGGGTGTTGATTTTAGAAAAGCCGAAGTTCTTCTCCTCCGCCTCTTCCTGAGAGTTGTTGGAATCCTGCTTATTGCAGCCGGTATCCTGTCTGAATACAGCCAGCACCTGCTGCGGATGCTGCAGGAAGCTCACCTTCTTCAGCTCCTCCTCGGTCACCTCTATCACTTCTGTCTGAGCCGCAAGGTGCTTGCCGTGGAGCCACTCCTGGGTAGCCACAATGAGGTCGGCAGGTTGCAGGGCGAGCAGGTCATCTACTACCTTGAAACCTTCCGCCACGAACTTACCTTCCTTGTTGCGGTTCTTCTTCAGTTCGAGCGAACGAATGTATTTTATCTTATTCTTGCTAATCATTTGTTGTTGTTTCTAATCTTTAATGGATGCAAAGGTAGCATAAAAAGCAGACAATACAAAATAAAATGTGCTAAATATTTTGTATTTTCTTCTATTTGCACTATCTTTGCAGAATAAAAGGATAAGATTCGTGAAAATACAGAAGATTTCAGTACTCGCCCTGCCACTGGTTCTGGCTGGATGTTCTGCCAGCAAGTATGTGCAGGAGGGAGAGTATATATTAAATAAGGTGGAAGTGAAGAGCGACTCTGCGGAATATGATGCAGGGGCGCTCAAGCAGTATGTGCGACAGAAAGAGAAGCCAAAGCTCTTTGCACTCTTTAAAAACCCGTTCAGCAAAAAGCCTGTCATCTATGATTCCATCCAGGCTCGACTCACTTGCCAGGATCTGCTCACAGCAATGCAGAACCAGGGATTCCTGCACGCTGGCGTATCCCTCTATACTACCGTTCACGGGGAGGATTGGGCGAATGCCGGAACCAAGAATGAGAATGCGAAGGGCAGGAAGCGGAAGAAAGCATCGAAGCTGGATGCCACCTATCTGTTGCATCCCGGTGAGCCGTTCTTCATCGGCAAGGTGGAGTATGACATAGAGGATAAGAACATACAGGATAGATTGCAGCTGGATAATCCTGATAACCAGATGCTGAAACCGGGAATGCGTTTCACGGTAGAGGCGCTGGATAATGAGCGCAAGCGTATTTCCAATCTCCTCATTGATGACGGATACTTCCGCTTCAACAAGGATTTCATCCACTTTTCTGCAGATACCATCACGGGCAGGAAAGACATCGGCGTTACCCTGCATCTGATGAACTACAAGGCTAACAGTAATGCGCCGGAAACCCCGCACTCACGATACGAAATCAGGAAGATTAACTATCTCAGCAACGACAGCGACCGCATCCACCTGCGCCATCAGGTGCTCCTGAATGCCACTGCCCTGAAGGAGGGAAGTCCCTACAGCGCCTCTGCCCTGCAACGTACGTATAATAATTTCGCACGCCTGCAGGCGGTGAAATATACCAATATCCGATTCGTGGAAGCTCCCGATAGCGGAATGCTCGATTGCAATATCCAGATCAGCACCAACAAGCCTTCTACCATCTCCTTCCAGCCGGAAGGAACCAATACGGCAGGCGACCTGGGTGCTGCGGCTTCGCTCACCTATACCAACAGAAACCTCTTCCGCGGTAGCGAACAGCTGAGTATCGAGCTGCGTGGTGCCTACGAGGCTATCACCGGACTGGAGGGCTATCAGGACCAGAACTATCAGGAGTATTCGATAGAGAGCAAGCTGGTGTTCCCACGCTTCGTGGCACCGCTGCTGTCTAAGAATTTCAGAAGAAGACAGACTGCCAATACCGAGTATTCGGTGGCCTGGGACCTCCAGAACCGTCCGGAGTTCCATCGTCGCGTCTTCTCCATGGCATGGCGCTACCGCTGGGCTGAACCCCGCCATCATCTCAACTGGCGATTCGACCTGCTCGACCTCAACTATGTGTATATGCCTTGGATTTCAGAGACTTTCAAGCGCGACTATCTGGATGATGTAGATAACAGAAATGCCATCCTGCGCTATAACTACGAGGATATCTTCATTATGAAGATGGGATTCGGATTGACCTATAGCGATGAGGTAGATGCCTTCCGACTGAATGTAGAGTCTTCGGGCAATCTGCTCAGCGCTTTCTCCAAGGCGCTGAATTTCAAGATAAATTCTCAGGGACAGCGTACCTTCATCAATATCGCCTATGCCCAGTATGCCAAGGCTGATTTCGACTACACCCATCTGGTGCGCTTCGACGACCGCAATGTGCTGGCGCTGCATGCGGGCATCGGCGTGGCGTATCCTTACGGCAACAGCAAGGTGCTGCCTTTCGAGAAACGGTATTTTTCGGGTGGTGCCAACTCGGTGAGAGGCTGGGGCGTAAGAGAGCTGGGACCTGGCGGATACAAGGGCAATGACGGGCGCATCGACTTCATCAACCAGACGGGTGATATGAAGCTCGACCTGAATGCCGAGTACCGCACTCCTTTGTTCTGGAAATTCGAAGGTGCCCTGTTTGTGGATGCTGGTAATATCTGGACGCTCAGAAAATATGATGAGCAGCCTAACGGACAGTTTAAGTTAGATAAGTTCTACAAGCAGATTGCTGCAGCGTATGGTATGGGTCTGAGGTTGAACTTCGATTATTTCATCCTCCGGTTCGATATGGGTATGAAGGCAATCAATCCTGCCTACGAGAGTGGGGATGAGCATTGGGCGATTATTCACCCAAAGCTCAGTCGTGATTTCGCCTTTCACTTCGCGGTAGGTTTACCATTCTAATCTTCCATACCCCGTTCTCGATACTCATCGGCAGGTGGAAGTCGGCCTCTTCTACGAGGTGGGCTTCCTGCCCGATGGTGTCCATCTGCAGAAAATTATATGCGGTGATGCTGACGGTGGCGTTCGCTCCGTCGTCGCTGAAGTCGATGTCGTTGATCTCTATCGTGGCATCCTCAGCCTTGCTACGCAGCAGATCTACATCCGCCTGATGCACGTTGCTGGCAGCATAGCGGAGCCAGGGTTCCGAACTCTGGGTGCAGTACTTCAGAGTCTTGGGGAACTGCCAGTTGAAGTAGTAGGTGGCGAATGAATCGATGTCATTCTCCAGCTGGTCTTCGTCACCCTGATGAGATTGGCATCCCGTAAGGGTGTAAGCACTTGCTAGTATGGCTGCTACGGCGATAGCCATACAGGATATTGTTTTCCTAACCATGTTTCCTAAATCTTAAAATTTCTATTTATTTGCTTATTTTGGGCACAAAGATAGTAAAAAACTTTGTAATAAGAATCTTTTTTGCTAACTTTGCAGGGAAAATAACAATTAAAATGCTAAAATTTATATCCTTTGGCAGTGGAAGCAGTGGCAACAGCTACTATCTTTACACTGAGACGGATTCGCTATTGATAGACGTAGGAGTAGGTATCAGAACCCTGAAGAAGCACTTCCATAACTATGGATTGCGCTTCGAGGATGTGCATCATATCCTCATTACCCATGACCACGCCGACCATGTAAAGTCGGTGGGGAGCTTGAGTACTGACTATCATCTACCAGTATATGCAACCCGTAAAGTTCATGCAGGTATCGAGCGCAACTATTGCGTCCGAAAGAAAATCGTGCCCAATCATGCGCACATCATAGAGAAAGGTGTGCCGTTCCTGGTGGGCGAGTTCAGGGTTACTCCGTTTGGGGTGCCTCACGACAGTACGGATAATGTGGGCTATTTCGTGGAGCACGAGGGTGTCACATTCTGTCTGATTACGGATGTGGGACACATCACGGAGGAGATTCAGGAGTTCATCGGCAAGGCGAACTATCTGGTGCTCGAATCGAACTATAGCGTGGAGATGCTTCAGGCAGGAAAATATCCTCAGTATCTGAAGGACAGAATCCTGGGGCCGAACGGTCATCTCAGCAATGATGAGTGTGCCCATGCGCTTGCCGATTTCGCCACTCCGAGCCTCCGCCACGTATGGCTCTGCCATCTCAGCGAGGAGAATAATCATCCCGAACTGGCGAGAAAGACCGTTGAGCAGATTCTCAGGAGCAAGGGCATCGTTGCCGGAAAGGACTTCGAGCTGGAAGTGCTGAAGCGGAAGACGCCTAGCGAGATTTTTAAATTGGTGTAATAAAAGCCAGTCTTCCAAATGCAGAAGACTGGCTTTTATGTTTCTGAGGGTGTGTCAAAAGTCCAAGACACACCCTCTTTTTTGTTGCTTCATTGTTTTTCTTCATCGGATTACGCTGAGTTAACGGAACATTCTTGCTTCACGGATTACGCACGGAATTTAAACGGATTTGGCCTTACGGCCATTGGGCTAGCGCATTCGCATTCCAGCTTTAGGGGGTGTCGCCACGACCGCCAGGTCGAGTTTCCGTTTAAAATCCGTGAGTAATCCGAGGAAGGCGGTTAAGTTCCGTTTATTCCGCGTAATCCGATGAATAATGACACACCCTCATCTTTCTAGATATTTATGTATCTATGTTTCAATCTTTCTAGATTTTATCCAATGCCTGCTTGATATCATCCAGAATATCCTCTACATCCTCAATACCTACCGAGAGGCGGATCAAGTCTGGGGCAACGCCTGCCTCCTTCAGCTGCTCGTCTGAAAGCTGACGATGGGTATGGCTCGCAGGGTGGAGCACGCAGGTGCGGGCATCTGCCACATGAGTCACGATGTTGATCATATCCAGTGAATCCATGAACTTGATGGCAGTCTCACGGTCGCCCTTCAATCCGAAGGCGATGACGCCGCAGGTGCCGTTTGGCATGTACTTCTGGGCAAGGTCGTAATACTCGTCGCCCTTCAGTCCGCTATAGTGAACCCAAGCCGCACGCTCATCATTCTGCAGGAACTCAGCCACCTTCTGTGCATTCTCGCAATGCTGGCGCATGCGCAGGTGCAGGCTCTGGAGACCCAGGTTCAGGATGAATGAGTTCATCGGAGCAGGGATGGAACCCAGATCGCGCATCAACTGTGCCACGAGCTTGGTGGTGTATCCCATCTTGCCGAAAGCCTTCACGTAGGTGAGTCCGTGGTAGCTCTCATCTGGTGTGCAGAGGCCAGGGAATTTTTCGGCATTCGCCATCCAGTCGAAGTTGCCGCTATCTACTACTACGCCGCCTACCTGCGATGCTGTACCGTCCATATACTTGGTGGTAGAGTGGGTAACGATGTCGGCACCCCACTCGAATGGGCGACAGTTGACAGGTGTGGCGAAGGTGTTATCTACGATGAGAGGCACGCCGTTCTTGTGAGCGATGCGGGCGAACTTCTCGATGTCGAGCACGGCGCAGCCCGGGTTGCTGATGGTTTCGCCGAACACTACCTTGGTGTTAGGGCGGAATGCCTCCTGGATTTCCTCCTCGCTGGCGTTAGGGTTTACGAAGGTGCACTCGATGCCGAGCTTCTTCAGGGTAACGCCGAAGAGATTGAAGGTGCCGCCGTAGATTTCGTTAGAGGTAACGATGTGGTCGCCAGCCTCGCAGATGTTGAATACGGCATAGAAGTTGGCTGCCTGACCGCTTGAGGTCAATACGGCACCCACGCCACCTTCGAGCTGAGCGATTTTCTTTGCCACAGCATCATTGGTAGGGTTCTGGAGTCGGGTATAGAAATAACCCTCCTTCTTCAGGTCGAAGAGCATCGCCATCTCCTCAGAGTTCTCGTATTTGAATGTAGTACTCTGATAGATAGGCACTTCTATCGGTTCGCCGTTCTTCGGCTCATAGCCTCCCTGCACGCAGAGGGAAGCAACACGTAATTTCTTTTCCATTGTCGGTTATTCTTTTATTTTATGTTGTTATAATTGTTCTTTTTTCTTATTAAAATGACTTTTTAAAGTGAACTCAGTTATTTCATGAAGACGAAATAGACGGCAGCGATGAGACAGACGAATGCGGCAAAGTGATTCCAATGCAGCCCCTGCCCCTGGAAGAGGAGGTTGGCGATGATGGCGAAGACGATGAGCGACACGCACTCTTGTATCACTTTGAGCTGTACCAGATTGAATGGACCGCCGTTGTCGATGAATCCGATGCGGTTGGCTGGTACCTGGCAGCAGTATTCGAAGAAGGCGATCGCCCAACTGAAGGCGATGACTCCGATGAGTGGCCAGTTGCTGCTGGTGCCCGTCTGCTGGAGTTTGAGATGTCCATACCATGCGAGCGTCATGAAGATGTTGCTCAGCACAAGGAGCAGGATAGTGTATATTCCGTTCATATTCTCTTATGTTCTTTTATGCTCTATATAAATTATGTTCTATATTAATAATGTGTTAGTGGCTGCAAAGATACATTTTTTCTCTTGAAAATCTATGGAAAATCAGGAAAATGCGCATAAAAAAGAAAAAAGTTGCCGAAAAATTTGGTAGTGTCAGAAAAAAGCAGTACCTTTGCATCCGCTTTTGAGAAATAACTCAAATGCCAAGCTTGCTGCACCCTTAGCTCAGTTGGTAGAGCAACTGACTCTTAATCAGTGGGTCTAGGGTTCGAATCCCTAAGGGTGTACAAAAAAGCTCCGAAGAAGTTCATCTTTCTTCGGAGCTTTTTTTGTTGTTGTAAAAAGAATAGGCATTGCTTTCAGTGATGCTTTCGTTTACACTCAGGGCATTCCCCCTTGATGACGAAGGAGACGGAGTGGGGATAGAACCCTTCCGGCAATTCGAAGCTCGGAATATGGATATCCTCCATGCAGAACGAACGGTGGCATGATTCGCAGTAGAAATGAATATGACCATCATGATGATCACACTCTCCTTCCTCCTCACACAGTTCGTAGTTCAATATACCCCTTCCATCCTCGAAGGCATGAACGGCATCATGCTCCAGAAAGAGTGTCAGCGTGCGGAAGATGCTCGACTTATCCATCGATACCATCTTCTGCTCCAAATCCTTCAGACTCAGTGGATTCTGCTCATTCACCAGAGTCTTCATTACCAGTATGCGGTTGGGGGTGGGCTTGATGCCCTTCGCCTCCAGCTTATGAATAATCTCTTCTGTTTCCATCTTTTTTTCTTTTAAGATAACTTAGAGTATCTGCATTTTTGCGCCAAACGACAGTCCGAAGACATCCCAGAAACCGGCATTGCCGTTGCGGTAGAATCGCATGAAATAGATATCATTCGTACTTAACTCATAGAAGAGCGTGAGGCTCTTCACGCGCTTGCGCCTGTTGTTCGGAATGTTATACGTAAACCGTTCGCCAAATCCCAGATTCGGGCGGATTCGGGTAGAGAAGGGATAATATCCGCCCTCGTATTTGGTAGGCTGCTTTGTCCAGAAATCGTGACCCAACACCGTGTTCAGGTACAGCGTGCACTCCAGAGGTTCAAACTGCCATCCCTTTCCCCAGTCCTTTCGCCAGGGAATGAAGTTCTCCTTCAGCGTGATTGTCATTTTTACTTCATCCGAATCATATTTCGGAACGATACCGAAGAGCAGATGCGTCTCCCATTGTCTTCGCTTGCCGTAGTCCCATCCGATACCCAGCGAGATGATACCCATGTTGCCGCAGGTCTGTATCACGCTCTGCGTAGGCATCAGCACATCCCAGTGCTTGCGATAGCGGAGGATGCGCCTGTCGTATCGGGTGAGTGAATCTTCCTCTGAACTCTCCTTTCCTAACCCCTCCTCAACGGCGATTTCCGTAGCGCTTGCCGTTGTGCTTGCCGATAGCAGGAGGAGCACCCATATACTGAACTTAAAAATCGATGACTTCAACATGATAATCCTTTGGTGTGATGGTGAAAATGTAATATTGACGGAAGTGTACGCTGCTTGCCATATAGAACAGGGTGCCGTTGTTGTAAAGGTCTTCCTGCCTAGTATGATGACCGTGACCGTCCAGGCAGAACAGCAGGCGAGGGAAGTCGTGGATGTAATAATTGAATACCTTCGCTACGTTGTTGTTAAACTGCTCGGAGTAGGGAGGTGCATGCATGCATACCACGGTGCGGTCGAAGTCGAGTGAATCGGCAGAGCGTTCCGCCTCCATGAAGTCGAAGTTAGGCACCGGACGGGAGTAGTCGTACTCGATGGCATTGGTGTTGAGGCATACGAACTTCACCTTTCCGGCGATGAAGCTGAAGTCGGGGTTGCCGTAGATGACCTCATAGGTCTGGTTGCCCGTGCCCAGACAGTCGTGGTTGCCCAGCAGCACTACCGAAGGCATCTTGAGTTTCAGCATTCTTTCTCGTGTCCACTTCATTTCGCGGGTAGCGCCGAAGTCGGAGATGTCGCCGCAGTGGATTACGAAGTCGATGCTGTCCTTGCGTCTGTTGATATCATTTACGGCATCCACGAGGTCGTCGTACCACTGATGGCTGTCGCTGATCACGGCAAACCGGATGGTATCCTTGCTCTTCACCGTCTGCTCTATCTTCTGTATGTTCTTGGCATTCAGATTGGTTTCGCCCTTTACGCGAACATCGTAAGGGTGAACATCGAATACGGTATCGCAGCCCGTAAGGAGTAGGGCGGCGATACAGACAAGTAGATAAATTTTGATGTGAGATTTCATATCTTATACCTTATTTTAAATACATATTCATATTCTAGTCTATCTGATATTCTAGCCAGTTTGATATTCCAGGCTATTTGATATTCTAGTCTATTGATTTCGCGTGCAAAGGTACGAAAAAAACTTGAATAACGAATGAGGTTTTTCCAAAAAGACCACTTTTAAGGAGAAAAAGATAAAAAAAAGAAGGTGCGCCAGATTCACTTCCTTGTTATCTGGCACACCTTGATGGTTTTAGAGATCTCCGTTGTTTTTAGAGATCTACGTAGTTTTTAGAAATCTACGTTGTCGCCGTTACCGTCGCCATCGGTAGAACCGCCACCCTGGCTGGTGTTGCCTCCCTGGCTGGAATCACCGCCCTGGCTGGTACCTCCTCCCTGGCTGGTACCTCCGCCCTGGTTGGTGTTATCCTTGTTGTCACCCTCCCCAGTGTTTGTGTTTGGTGTCTTGTCGATGACGCCATCATTGTAGAGAATGCCATTGGCACCTGCCACTACCGAACCGTCGGGCTTCACATCGCCTACATATACAGAGTTGCTTACGCTGTTGTTCTGCACAGATGCAAAAGCAATGTAGCAGGAAAGCATGTCTCCATCCCAGTCTGTAGGTAATTTCAGGGTAGCCTTGCAATCTACTCGGCTGGCATCCTCTGTAGTGAAGATGGCTTCGCGCTTCGTGAAGTTGTAGATGAGCGGCATCGCAAAATCATCCATGCTGGCATGACTTTCGTCAGAATTGTCTTCCCAGGCAAAGGTGGCTATGTTGTTCGCTACCTTTACAGAGCTGAATCTGCCAGGCATCAGAGAACCGCTGCTTACCAGCACCTTGCTAGGGTCGATACCGAAGGATGGATATTTGCCCACCATGCAGTTGCGTACGGTGTGGCTCATGGCTGCGTTGGTGGCAGTCTGATGCTGGGTGTAGTTGCGGTAACCTGCCTGCAGGTAAGCCGTCATCACCTTCACAAACTTCTGCGCCAAGCCAAACTTTATGCGCTGAGCCATCTGCTTCTCGGTGCGAGGGTTCTTGATACTCTGAGCCTTGCCACGCATATAAGCTGTGCCTTTCCAGCTGCCACCTACTACTGTTCCTACGGTTCCGTTGAAACCGCCAAGAATACCTTGTCTAATCTTTCCCATAATCTTTTCCTTTCTTTCTTTAATGGGTTAAACATAAATAAAAAAGTCAATGAACACTATTCTTTGCACCCCTTCTTTCTGCAGGGTACAATTCGTGGCTCCCTTCTTTTAAAACCCCTAAAAACAGCGTTTCTCGGAGTTGGTACGGAGCAGGTACGGAGCAGGTCTTTCTCAAAGTCCGATCGCTACTCGTCGATTGAAGTCTTCCGTAGCCCTCGTTTCCTAACCACATTGCAAAGATACTACTTTTTTTGCTTGTTTACAAGCATCAGTAGTACGTTGCGCAGCGTTGCGTCTGTTTGCGTAGTTGCCTTTGCTTAAAGCTTTAACGCGGTGTAGAATCCTACTGATTTCCAGCCAAATCCACCTTCTTATACTTGCCGTTGTCCACTCTCTTGCAGAGGTTGTATCTGCTCACGTATTCGCCCACATACTTCTCTGCCGTTCTCTTGGCAATACCCAGTTTCTGTGCAGCGGCCAGTACCATCTGGCGGTTGAAGCTGTCAGGCAGGGCAGCAAAGAGTTTCTCGCTCTTTGGGCTGAGTTTGATGCCCATCACATCGTCTCCCTCCTTGCTAGGCAGCAGGGTAGAGAAGATGCGTGCCGCATGCTGCATCAGCGTATCGGCAATGATCAGAGCGCACTCCAGGTCTTCGTTCTTGCAGATGATGCACTCTGGCAGAGAGGTGGTATCTTCCAGGCGGGTGATGCTCAGAATCATGGCGATGCGATAGGCGCTCAATCCCATTCGGTAGATGTTGGCTACGAAGTCTCTGCCCAGCATATCCTTGTATTCTTCTACCAGCTTGTTGAAGAAATCGTTGAACTTGTCTTCCTGCTCTTCCGTCAACTTGAACTCGATGCCACCTTGCTTCTTCTTCAGAATCAGATGAATGTCATACACCCGCTTGCCGATGGCTTCCATCTCCTCGTCGATGGTTCGGTTTGACTTGGAGAACACGTTGTGCCATTTGGCTGGAATATCCACTTTCATGAAGAGAAAGCGGGAGAAGAGACCGTTCTCTGCCGATGGAATCAGATTGGTAACCTGACCTGGCGTACCCGTCAGATACACCGTCCATTTCGGGTTGTGAATCTCTACATGCTCATTCTCCTTTCTTCGTCGATAGGTGATATCCTCGTGATGGAAACCCTTTCGCAGACCATCCGAGAAGTTGCCGTAGTCGCTCTTCAGCGTGTTGGCAAGTGAATCGGCCTCGGTCTCGAAGGTGATGCCCTGGTCGTGGTTGTCGTGCAGCGCCTGATAGATGGCTGTAGAAGAGCAGTTGGCAGGAATTATCAGCGAGCGATAGGGTGGCTCCTTAGGCAGCGGCATGCCCGAAGCCTTCCTGCCCATGGCTCTGATGTCGGCAAGTTCCTGCTGATAATCATCCATCTCCTGCTTGTTGGCTTCCCTAACCTCCTGCTCGATGAGGCTTACCAGCTTGAGGCATGATGTGGTTCTGCCTTTTCCGCTTGCGGCATTGGCTACAAGGAAGGTGAAGAGGTTGGCATACACCTTCGAGCTGTCGTAGATAGCATAGGCCTCGGGGAATGCACCGCTCAGGATGGTGATGGAGGCGAGAAGCAGCATGTCTTTCTCGGTGAGCGTCTTGCCGAGGGAAGAGATGTCTCTGAAGATGAGGGGCAGGGTGCCTGTTACCTTGTCGCAGAAGGTGGGCAGAGGGATAGACTCTGCCACTTCGTGCTCTACTCCCGCTTCTGCTGTCGTGCCATTGATAGCCGTAGAAGCATTCGGTGCCATTGCCATGTTAGTCATGTTTGTCATGTTTGCACCCTTTGCAGGGTTTGCAAGGCTTGCAAAGTTTCCGTTTCTGGCAACGTCGTCATGGCTAGGAGCCACCTTGATATCTATGCCGGCCTCCTTGGCATATTTAAAGAAAGAGGCGATGGTGATACCAGAGTGGTCGGTAGTATCATGCAGGCGCTTGATGCAGTTGGAGTACAGCTTGTCGCACTCCTCGTACTTGTAACCGGCATTGAACCGACTGATGTCATGGAAGATGCTTCTTCCTTCCTCGCCCAGCTCCAGAGAGATGCCGAAGGCGATGTTGCGCCAGTTGTTGTATCCCTCTGTGATGTCGATGTTCATCTCAACGATATGGTTGGCTACTGTGCGGATTTGCTCCGCCTTACTTACTTTTGCCCATTGAATTGGGTTGAAACTTGTTATCTTGTTCATGATCTAATCAAAATTAATAATTTGTAAAACAATAGAATTGTCATTCCCCTGCGGACTGCCGAACGTTGTTTCTTTACTCTTCGTTCTTCACTCTTCCCTTAAAAAGGGCAGACGAGAGGATTCACGTAGCAGTTGGGGTCGTAAGGCAAGAAGCAAGCCCGGCTCACATTCTTGCAGGCAGCATCAATCTTGATGCCTCCATACGCTTGCCAGATATAGTGCTCCAATGCCTGGAACCAGGTTTGGTGGTCGCATTGCTGCAGGTCTATCTGTACGAAGAGTTTCAATCCGTCGCCCGAAGGACTGCGGAAGGCAAGTTCCAGTTCGAAGTTCTTCTGCATCATTTCATCGTGGATGAATTCCTGCTTTAGTTCCTCCACCTGGTCTTTGCCTATGTGGTCGATGTCCAGGCACATGATGCCGGAGTGCTGTATGAGTCCCTGGTCTTTGCGGGCATTGAAGGTTCCGCTGGCCAGTACATAGTCAAACTCCTTGGCCTTATATGCCTTGCGTCTTTTCTCTTCCTCCTCCGGAATGCCACGGAGCGTATCCGTAGCATTCTTGAAGAGGGTAGGGTCTGTAATGTACTGCCACAAGTGGTAGATACCTACCCGGTTGTGGCTCACCACATTGGAGATAGGATGACGGTAGTATTGCATCTTGTGCTCCTTCAGCTGCTCAATGTTCATCGTCATAGGGTGCCTCCTTTCATGCGGCTGTCTCTGTACGATTCTTCCATGAGTCGCTGCAAGTCACTCTCCTTGTAGTAGCATCTTCCGCCCATCTTGGCAAACGGCAGCTTGCCATTGGAGCGAAGAGTCTGCAGGGTTCTAGCACTGATGTGGAACATCTCCATCACCTCGTAGTTGTCGTGCCACTCAGAAAGTGGCGTCAGTTGCTCAGTCACTTCCTTGCTTCCCTGACTTTGCATAGTTTGCATCGGTTGCAAAGTTTGCAAACCTTGCGGAGCGTGCATGCCGGTGTCGGCATGCTGCGCTGTTGAAGAATTACTTGTCATCTTCATTTTTGTAAAATAGGAGGGTGATGCCCAACTCTCTGATAGGGACCTCCTACATCACCGACTTGGCTTGGATACAGATAAGAGAGTCTTTGTGTTTATTGACCTCCATATCCTTGCCATCGGGGAGCGACCCCTGTCGGATTTTCTGGTGCAAATATACAAAATAGTGATGGAAAATAAAAATACACATATGGAAACTTTTGATTATCAGCAAGTTGCATGTTTTGCTTATCTGTATGCCTAAAATGTGGTTATCTGTAAGGCTGAAATGTGCATATACAGATAATTGCAATTATCTGTAAAGTTCATGGTCTTTTCTTCCAGATAATTAAAGATCTGTATACAGATAACTGGATTATCTGTAAGATTTGGTAGTTATCTGAAAAAAATAAATGGATTACTTCTTTCGAAAGCAATCCATTTATTCAAATTGTGACTTTAATAATTTACAGATAATTTTTTCTTCTTCAGTAAAAATACAGATAATTTTCTTCTGATGGAGTAAAATACAGATAATATTCTTCTGATGAAGTAAAAATGATTAATTGGCATATGCGATAGAACTGATAGGAATGTTCATCGCTTTATTCATGTCTTTAGTAAGTTCTCCTACTTTGCTCACGAACAAATTATATTCTTCCTGGGTATATTTTTTATGGTTCTTTGCACCATTAGTACCCGAATTGCCTGGTGGAAGCAGATTACCATGATACGTTTTACTGAAATATCTGTTGAATTTTGCTTCTTTGCCAGTTCCTGTAATTCCAGCCCATTCCATCAGCATTACTATGATGGGACCATAGATATGATGTTTCCCCTCCTTCTTATCTGTTCTTCCAAGAACCTTTAGTCCTGCGAGTTTGCAGGGTTCTATCAAATTATCAAGATGGGTAATTACGAATCTTACTTGTTTAGCAAAGTCATGATTGTCAGGCCATAGAAGAGATTCTGTAGGACTCAAATCATCCTTCTTACCCTTTTCAATGGCATCGAAAATGACGAAATTTTGAAACTGGCTCACGTTATAGGTATGAAAACAATCGCAGATGACTTGTTGCAAAGACTTTGCCTTATCCATTCTTTCCTTCAAACTATTCATCGGATATGTGACACCGCCGGTATTCTCTAAGATCTTAATGAAATCTCTCGACGTTTTAGCAACATTGTCATAGTTATCCTTATAAATCTTGTAACATAAGTCAGGATGGCTTCTGATGTAATTCTCCTTTGCAATAATTTCTCTACAAAGAGCCATTACGCCCGTTAGCTTACAAAAAAATAAGCTAACAGAACAGCATAGATCTTTCACGCAATCTGGGTAGCTTTCCAAGCCAAACATATCTCTTTCGAATGTAAGACCTGTTAAGTATGAGTGATTAAAAACAGATAGCTTCTTTTCTGTTCCATTACCTCCAGCCTTCTTGCGAATGATGGGACACATCTTTCTAAAAAGTTTCTTTGTTCCAGCTAATGTACTTCTCAGTTTTCGACAAAGCTTAAGAGCTGTGTCGTAGCATTGGTTGTGGTCGGTGGCATATAACTTATTGAACTCTTTAGAAAATTTTTCTAAAGAGATGTATTCTTTATCTATTTTGGCAATGCTGATTCTTACTTCAGCATTGATTAAATTGATATCACTCTCGTCATAATCACGACTTCTGATGGATGCAAAGATCTTATCGTTTTCAAAGTCCTCTGCATCATTGATAAGGTTCTGAAAGCTTTGCTCAGAAGCATCTAATACGCTGGTATACCTCATTCGCTATTATTTTTAAGTTAATAATTTGCAGTTATGGTCTCGTACACCTTTATATAGGGGTGTGCGTGAGGATATCCTGCTTTCATTTGCAAAGTTGCGAAAAGATTACGGAAATAAAACAAAATGGATTATTTTTCTTGTGTTAAAAAACACTAAGTCTTTGATATTCTGTATTTTATGATTTGTTTTTGGAAATTTTAAGTTTCTGCCGATTCCAAAAGTTGCCACAAAAGTAGTGTTTTAGTGTAAATTTAAGAATTAAACAATAGTTAATTTTTAAGATTTAAACGTTAACAAAGAATGGCTTTTCAGTCCGAGCTAACTTATAGAATAGTCTTAAGTTTGTTCCATTCTGACTGAAAAGCCGTATAATTCTTAAAATATCATTTCTCAAAATACGTACCAATGGCTATGAGAGGGATATTTTCCATCCATTCTTGATCTACATATCCTTTCATGGAGATGCGCAGTCCTTTCAGCCCAGGGTTGTCTTTGATGAACTGGGCCAGGGAACGGGCACGTACGTTTTCCTCAGCCTTTACTTCGATAGGTATAACCCTCTGGCTGTCTTGAATGACGAAATCAATCTCCGAAGGAGTCTTGGTATTGCTCCAGTAATAGGGCTTTAGTCCCAAGGCCAATAGTTGCTGTAGCACATACTGCTCTGTAAATGCACCTTTGAACTCTGTGAATACATTGTCACCTATCAGCATCTGATCTGCTGAGGCATCCGTCATGCATGCCAGAAGACCACAATCTAATAAGAACAGTTTAAAGACATCCATGTCTTCATAAAACTTGAGGGGCATTTTAGGCTCCTTGATGCGGTTCACCTTATATACAATGCCGGCATCTACCAGCCATTGTATGGCCAGTTCAAAATCCTTGGCTCTGCTACCTTTGCGCACAGCTCCATAGATGAACTTCTTGTTTTCACGTGCCAGTTGAGAAGGGAGAGAATCCAGCACCTCCCGGATTCTTGTAGATTCCGCAGCTGAAGTATGTTTGGAAATATCCCTGCGATAGGCTTCCAGAATATCACGCTGCAGGGTGCGAACCTGCTGCAAGTCTGTATTTTCGATGAATTTGCTTACCACTCCTGGCATGCCGCCCACAAAGTAATATTGTCGGAGCAATTCCGTCATCTTGGGTTTCATGATGTCGATAAGTCCCCAGTCTTTGGAATGGAGTAATTCTATCCATCCTTCATTGCCGGTAGCATCAAGATATTCCTCGTAATCCATAGGGTACATGGTAAGCATATCTACTTTTCCAACAGGGAACGACTCTCCCTTACCAAGGGTAACCCCAAGTAGGGACCCTGCTACCATGACATGGTATTCGGGAGCTTTTTCGCAAAAGTACTTCAAACTGTGGAGTCCTCTCGGAATCTCCTGTATTTCATCCAAGATGATGAGAGTGTCAGCAGGAGTAATCCTGACACCAGTAATGGCTTGGATGGTGATGAGGATTCTGTCTATGTTGTAATCGAGCTCAAAGAGCTGTTTCATTCTTGGCTCATCGTCACAGTTGATATATGCTACGTTTTTGTATTCCTTTTCTCCAAAGTGTTGCATAATCCAAGTCTTACCTACTTGTCTGGCACCTAGTAACATCAAGGGCTTTCTGTCCACATTTCTTTTCCATTTCAAGAGCTGTTTGTATATCTTTCTTTTCATAACTGTCTGTATTTTAAATATTTCTGCTGCAAAGATACACTTTTTCGATGATAAAAACAAGAAAATTGCACACTTTTTCGATGATAACAAATGTTAAATCATACACTTTTTCGAGGATAAGGTTGATTTATGCTTGAAAAAATAGCATTTTAATGGTAATGGAGATTGATCATTTGTCAGTTAATTTGTAAGCCGTGCGCAAATGTTCTGACTGCATTTTCTGCAACTTTTCATTGCTCATTTCGCCAGATTCCCAAAGCTTATCCATTTCTCGTTGCAAGCGCTCATTCATGAACTTTACTAATTGTTTTGCCATAATCGTAACTTTTAGAATTATGTTTTTGCTATAGTTTATAAATGAAAAAATCCCAGCCTATTTAAGCATTGTTAAGAGGCTCGGCTGGAACTAACGGTGCAAAGATACAGATAATTATTGATACTTCAAAGATTTTGAGATGAATATTTTGATTTCGCAAGAAAAAATGGGGGATAATATAAAAAAGGTGGCGATTCTTTTTGTTATCTCTGATTTTTGCAGTATCTTTGCAGAAGCAAAGCTGCACTCGGCAATTTTGAAAGCAAGCTTTCATTGCGCTCGTTTGCATTTACTTTGCAATTGGATTGATTCGCCTTAGGGCGATGACGTCTGTTTTTGTGGATGAAATAGATTTCGTATCTAGTTCGATGAAGTTCTAAACTCAAATAGTCCGACCAGACAATAGCAACGAACTTCTGAGGATGAGGATGCGCCTAGCTATAGGCGTACCCCTTCCTTTCGTTTCGTTGCATGGGTAATCTTTGGTCGGACAGCCTGAGTTTAGGAATGAAAAGGAATGTGGGTGCGCCTTTTTTATTCCACAATATTTAGAATAAGACTTCATTCTATGAGTCTTCATACGATAAGTCTTTGAAAAACAAGTCTTTCATGTATTATTGATTTTTAAATGTCCGACCAAAACATGATAAACAATCAAGATTCTGATAATGAGAGACAGGTAGTTTCGCGTGAGCGAGTGGTGGAGCATGGAGAAGTTTATACCGCCAAGCGTGAGGTGAATGCTATGCTCGACCTGGTGAAGGAAGAGACGGAGCGTATCGACTCCCGATTCCTGGAACCGGCTTGCGGCAACGGCAATTTCCTCATCGAAATTCAGCGCCGTAAACTCGAGGTGGTGGAGTGCCAGTATGGTAAGAGCCGATACGACTACGAACTGTATGCCGCCCTCGCCATCAGTTCGATGTACGGCGTGGAGCTGCTGCCCGACAATGTGGCTGCCTGTCAGAAGAGGCTCTATGATGATTTCATGGAGCGCTATCAACGTGTGTTTCATCAGGAAAGTAGTGCCCCTTATGAGCGTTGTATTCAGTTCCTTTATGCCAAAAACATTCTTTGTGGTGATGCCCTCACCATGGAAACGTCTTCCGGGAAACCTATTGTCTTCTCGGAATGGGGCTTCGTGGGCGGTGGCAAAGTGAAGCGTCGTGACTTCCGTCTTGATGATTTGCTCAAGAACGTGGAGTATGATAAGCCGAAACCAGACGAAGAGGGTTTGCTTTTTGCTGATACGGGCGAGCCAACCTTCGTGCATGAGCCTATCAAGGAATATCCGTTGACTCATTATCTTAATCTTCCCGACCATGATCAATTATAATCCCGATGTGCTCAGTTGCCTGGCCAATCTGAGCAACGATGAGGTGTTCACGCCTCCTGAGATAGCCAACCGCATGCTCGACCTTTTGCCAAAGGAGATTTGGAGCGATAGTAAAGTAAAGTTTCTCGATCCTTTTTGTAAGAGCGGCGTGTTTCTTCGTGAGATAACCAAGCGGCTGCTGGATGGTCTCTCCGAAGAGATTCCCGATATGCAGGAGCGCCTTGACCATATCCTTCATCATCAGGTGTATGGCATGGCGATAACGGAGCTTACTTCTCTGGTGAGCCGCCGTTCGCTCTATTGCAGCAAGGAGGCCAGCAGCGAGTATAGCATCAGCCGCTTTGATGAGGCTGCCGGCAACATCGCCTTCCATGAGATTCAGCATACCTGGAATGAATCTACAGGTAAGTGTATCTATTGCGGCGCAAGCCGAGATGTGTACGAGCGTGGCGAGGATAAGGAAAGCCATGCTTATCAGTTTATTCATACAGACAATCCAAAAGAACTATTCAACAATATGAAATTCGATGTAATTATTGGCAATCCGCCGTATCAGCTGAATGATGGTGGGGGAAGAGATTCTGCTGCTATACCATTATATGATAAGTTTGTACAAAAAGCAAAGCAGTTAGCACCTCATTTCTTGATAATGATTATTCCTGCTCGTTGGTATACTGGTGGAAGAGGTCTTGATGATTTTAGAGATAATATGATTTCTGATACTCGTATGAAAGTAATTCATGATTATCCGGAAACTGATGATTGTTTTCCTGGCTTGAACATTAGAGGTGGAGTATGTTATTTCTTATGGGATTCTTTGTATCATGGAGATTGTACTATCATTAATCATATAAAAGGAAAAATGATTGAAATGAAACGTCCTTTGAAGGAAGCCAATATCCCGCTTCTTATTAGATACAATCAATCTATAAGTATAATGAAGAAAGTCTTAAAGTTTAAAGAGGTATCTTTAGGGAAGTATGTTAGTACTAGTAAGCCTTTTGGGATGCGTTCGAATTTTAGTGATTTTACTTCAATCCAAACTGAGATGCATTCAGTCAAGCTTTATAGATTTGGTGAAAATGGTTATGTTGCTAAGAAGATTATTGTAAAAAATGAAAATTTGATAGACCGTTACAAGGTCTTGGTTTCAAAGGCTAGTCCTGGCGGTGATGAATATCCTCATTCTATCGTGAGTCAGCCTATTGTTTCAGAACCAAACTCCGTTTGTACCGAAACGTATTTGGTAATAAAAGATGTGGATTCAAGAACAGAAGCAGAGAATTTGGTTTCTTATATTAAGACCAGATTCTTTAGATTTATGATGTCTTTGGTAAAGAACACCCAAAACATTTCAAAGGCGAGTTATACTTTCGTCCCCCTCCAAGACTTCTCTCATCCTTGGACCGACGAGATGCTCTATCGCAAGTACAAACTCTCATCTGATGAAATCGCCTTCATCGAGTCGATGATTCGTCCGATGGAATAATCTTGAAATATTATCTGAGTAGGGTAAGGGAGCAGGTATCCTTCCTGCTTCCACCTTATTATATATAACAACATAACATCATGGATTATGACGCAGAATTTATTTCCCGAGAAATCGGAGTCGCAGCCTAAAATCTATGCTTACAGAGATAAGCATAACCCCGACTTGAAGGGATTGCTCAAGGTGGGCTATACCACCCAGGATACGATTACCCGAATTCATCAACAATATCAGATAGTGAAGCCAAGCGGCGACCCTGTGAACATCGTCTTCGAAGAATCGGCGATGCGGCAGGATGGTACTGTCTTCACCGACCATGAGGTGCACCGTATGCTGCTCAGGATGGGTTGCCGGAAAGTGGCTGGCGAATGGTTCCGCTGCACCCCGGAGGATGTGAAGAAGGCATGGCTTGCTGTGAGAGACAGAAGCGAGACGATCTACGACCGCACCGAAACTTTCCCGATGCGACCTGAGCAGCAGGAAGCCGTGAACAAGACTGCCGAATATTTCAATCGGTTCCAGTATGACCATGAGCATACACCTCATTTTCTCTGGAATTGCAAGATGCGATTCGGAAAGACTTTTACTACCTATCAGTTGGCGCTTCGCATGAAGTGGCGCCGACTGCTGGTGCTCACTTTCAAGCCTGCCGTGGCGCAAGCTTGGGAAGAAGACCTGATGCGCCATCAGGATTTCGAGGGTTGGCAGTTCATCAATGCCAAGACTCAAACCGATGAGGACATCGACATCAACAAGCCATTCGTCTGCTTCGGTTCCTTTCAGGATTTCCTGGGCAAGAGCAAGAGCGGAGGCATGAAGGCGAAACACGAATGGACGCGAGCCTTCAACTGGGATTGCGTGGTGCTGGATGAATATCATTTTGGTGCATGGCGAGAGGAAGCGCAGGAACTGATTGGCTCCAGGGAAGACATCAAGGTGCAGAAGAAAGCCATGGTTGAATCGGAGAAGGAACTGAGTCTGGAGATAGAAAATCCTGATTATTTCGATGAGGACATGATGCCAATCACGGCTCGTCATTATCTCTATCTTTCGGGCACGCCATTCCGTGCACTTGCTTCGGGCGACTTTATCGAGGATGAAATCTACAACTGGACTTATTCTGATGAACAGCGTGCCAAGGAGGAGTGGGAGAATGCTCATCCCAAGATTTCTCATTCGCAATCTTCTCATCCGCAGACATTATCCTTGCAAGGTTATGCTGCTGAGGATACGTCGCAACCCGAGAGGATGAACCCCTATGCCTCGCTCCCGAGAATGGTGCTGATGACTTATCAGTTGCCGCCTTCCATTGCTGCCGTGGCGAATGATGGGGAGTTTGATGAATTCGACCTCAATACATTCTTCCTGGCAGATGGAGAAGGCGAGAAGGCTTGCTTCCGTTTTCATGATGATGTGCAGAAATGGCTCGACTTGTTGCGTGGCAACTATCTGCCTGCATCTATCGACCATTTGAAGCAAAACAACAGAAAACCGCCTCTTCCATTTTATGATTCAAGACTTTACGGTGTGCTGGCACATACGCTGTGGTTTCTTCCCAACGTGGCATCCTGCTATGCTATGAGGAATCTGCTGGCAGAATCGCAGAACACTTTCTATCATGAATATCAGGTGATAGTTTGTGCTGGAACCAAGGCTGGAATCGGACTTGATGCCCTTGCGCCTGTAGAGCGGGCGATGGAGAATCCGGATCCTCTGCATTGCAAATCCATCACTTTGAGTTGTGGCAAACTGACCACGGGGGTAACCGTGAAACCATGGACTGGCATCTTTATGCTTCGTGATACGTTGAGTCCGGAAACCTACTTCCAGGCCGCTTTCCGGGTTCAGTCGCCATGGACCATTACCAATCGTGATGGATTGCATCCCAACCAGACGGAGATTTTGAAGCAGGAGTGTTATGTTTTCGATTTCTCGCCAAACAGGGCTTTGAGAAAGTTGGCGGAATATAGCAGTCAGCTGAATGTGGATGCCGACAAGACTCCGGAGCAGAAGGTGGATGATCTGATTCATTTCTTGCCCGTAATCTGCTATCAGGATGGAGCGATGAAGGCTTTGAACGCCGGTGAGGTGCTTGATATGGCAACGAGCAATACTTCTGCCACCTTGCTGGCTAGGAGATGGGAGAGTGCCACGCTGGTGAATGTGACAAATGGTGTGCTGGAAAAGCTGTTGAATAACGAGCAGGCGATGCAAGCCTTGATGAACATCGAGGGATTCAGAAGTTTGAATGAGGACATACAGACCATCATCACCAAGACCGACCGTATCAAGAAGACCAAGAAAGCGGCTTCGGAATCGGAGGATGGTCTTTCGAAAAAGGAGAAGAAGGAATTAAGCGAAGAGGAGAAGGAAGTAAAGAGCAAGCGCAAGATGATACAGGAGAAACTCATCAAGTTTGCCACTCGCATACCTATCTTCATGTATCTTACGGATTATCGTGAGCGCAGTCTTCGGGATGTCATCATGCAGTTGGAGCCTGGTCTTTTTGCCAAGGTTACGGGTTTGACCAAGAAGGATTTTGAGTTGCTGGTGAACCTGGGTGTATTTAATGAGGCGTTGATGAACGATGCCGTCTTCAAGTTCAAGCGCTATGAGGACAGCAGTCTTACCTATACGGGTATCAACCGCCATGAGGAGGATGAGAAAGTGGGCTTGTGGAGCACCACGATATCCAGGGAAGAGCTTTATAGTGAGTGAATCTAAATGATAAAGAAAGCCAGCCTTTTCGCAGGAGAAGGCTGGCTTTCTTGTTCTCTTTGCGTGAGGAATTTATCCGCATAATCCATTAAATTTCAGCGTTCTCTACCATTTTCTATAAGTTTTTCTTGCGGTTTCCAATCTTTCTTCGTATTTTTGCACCAATAAGTAACGTGGAACTTTAAAAGCGAAAGAAATATGGAGGAAAAGAAATATCATGTCGAGGAATCGAAGATTGCAGGGGATAAGGTCTGTGAGCCATCGCCTGCTTATCGTTCTTTGGCATCATCAGCTTCATCTGTATCATGGGGTGAGACTTGCGACACAGATTCCTATCCTATGGGCCGCTCGCTGGGGCAGGTGATGGAGCATTGCGAGAGCATTTTGGATAAATTGGATGATCCAAATTATGGAGAGCCTATTTCTGTTTTGGAAGCTGAGATAGAAAGGATGATTGCAGAATGGAAATAAAAGCTGATGCCCTTTTCAAGAGGGAAATAAAAAAGAGTATTGAGTATGCCTTGCAAGAGTTTGGGTTAAAAACTGCTCGTAAGTGGCAAACTCAATTTAAGGAGATTATGCGTTTGTTGGAATTTATGCCTAAGCGTTATCCTATAGTAGCTTATTTCCGTAATGGAACAATGGAGTTTCGTGGTGCTATCATCATGAAGAACTTCAAGATTATCTATTTCTACAATGAAGAGAAAGAAATCCTCTGGCTGGTGGATCTCTGGGATTTGCGCCAAGATCCTCGTAAGCTGAACCTGCGAGCCAGGAGGATAGAAAGAAAAGAATATCATTAGTCTTTATGATAAACAAAAGAACCCGCCAAATGTCCCAACGGATTTTTAATCCAGCAGGACACTTGGCGGGATATTTGTTTGGAGCTGTATTTTATAAAGTTTCTTCCACTTTTTTCCAATCTATCAATCCCTTGCCCGTTTCATCAAGTTCCACGCCCAGGGCGATGACCTTGCGCTTGTCGGCCTTGAATGGTTCTGCATACTGCTTAGCTTTAATTTGTTCTGCAGCAGCGTTAACACCACCATTATTGCTCAGTTTCAATTCCAATACATAGATGATTGTTGATGTTTCTACCACCATATCTATTCTACCTGTAGATATCATCTTTTCAACTTCCACTCTACAACCAATGGCGTTGAAAATTGTACTCAGAATCAGGCGGTAGCGCTCCTCCATATCCATGCTTGCAAGCTTCTTGTTGCTGTAGGGTACATCTGCAACAAGGGCTTTCAGACACTTCATGGCTTCTGGTAGATTACCCATGCTCAGGTAAAGATTCAGAAAAGCCTGGGTAGATTGAAGGTCATTATTCTTGCGCATGGCTAACGTTGGCAATACAATTTCATTCAAGGCTTGCTTTACCTCGAAGTTAGGAATACCAAGCAAATAAGTTCCGTTTATGTAACCTTTAATAGTGAGATAGCCCGACTGATAGAGGAACAGTTCTGGTCCTCCGCCCGTTACGTCGGAAGTTTCTATAATTGTACTCAACAGGGCACTATGGTCAAAATCCTTTAAACGAATCTCCAGGTCATCCACAAACTTAGGCAACAGGGAGGTTGCCCCCGACGAAGCCCAATAGTTCTTCAAATCAGAATCTGCCAAGGCATTGATGAGACTGAACGGATTGAATACATCCACCATATTGCGGCGGCTGAAATGATAGCCGTCATAATATGCCGTCAGTTGTGCTACGGCTTCATCGAATGTCCAGTCTTCGTATTCTGCCAATTTGTTGATTTCCGGCTTAAAATCGCGCAGCACCTCTTCTTTCGTAATACCACAGATGGCTGCATATTCCGGCTCAAAGCTGATGTTGCTCAGATTGTTGAGTACAGAGAAGAGTGAGATTTGCGTAAACTTGGTGATGCCCGTGATGAAGACAAACTTCTCGTATTTATCTTGAGATTTTAATACGGCAAATACTTCTCTGTAGATATCCGTACATGCTTCATGATGCGGAGTCTTCCAGGAATGCTGCAATGGAGAGTCGTATTCGTCGATGAGAATGACAACCTGCAGCCCCGTTTTGTTGTAAGCAGTCTTTATAATTTCTATCAGACGAGTAGCTAAGGGAGAGTTACCTCTGGATTCTATCTCATATAAAGATTCATATTCCTGAAAGGTATAGTCAAGATAACCTTTCAGACTATCCGGTTCTGCGCCAGCCTGACTCATATCTAGTCTGATGACAGGTCGCTTCACCCATTCCGTTTCCATCTGCATAATCTTCAAGCCCTCGAAGAGTTCCTTCTTACCCATGAAGTAGGCTTCGAGCGTATCGACCAGCACTGATTTACCAAAGCGGCGTGGGCGGCTCAGGTAATTATACGTTTTATTTCTGTTGGCAAGTTGCCAGATGATATCTGTTTTGTCAACATATAGGTATCCACCCTTTCTGATTTTTTCAAAAGACTGGATACCTACTGGCAATCTTCTATCGTTCATTTCTGTCATAATCTAATCTCCTATGTTTTCAGGATGGCTTTTTATGCACTATCCATCTTTCTGCACATTCTTTCTGCAAAGATACGATGAATATTTTGATTTCGCAAGAAAAATGGGGGGATTTTCAATTTTATCGTAGTTTTTACTTGCGAGTACCTTTCTTTGTTCGTATCTTTGCCGCCAGCCATCTGCGCACTGGCAGGTCGTAGAACTTCAGGCATAACCAGGCGGCTGCTATCGAAACTGCACAGGTGATGAGCGCCTCGGGCCAGGTTTCACCAAGCGTGAAGAGCTGCTTCTCGATGAGCCACGAATAGAAGTAATACATAAACGGATAGTGCACGATGTAGAGCGGGAAGGAGATGTCGCCCAGGAATGTGCAGACGCGGGTGCTGAAACGGTCGGTTGTTGTTCCGCTCGCTCCCAGCCATACTATCGCCGGGAATATCAGAAGGATGCAAACTGCTTCGAAAACACCATTCAGCGTGATGCCATCAGCGCCGCCCACATTACTGCCGTTCACAATACTGCCGCCAACCATACTCTCTATATAAGGTACGTGGAAGAGCAGGAGAAGAATGATGGAACAGATCCAGAACGCACCCTTTACCTTGAACTGGATGCGATGGAAAACACGGGACAGTAGCATTCCTATCGTAAATGGACAAAGCATGCGCAGAAGTCCACCCCAGAAGTTGAGACCATCGAGCGTCCAGCCCACACCAAACATGCCGTAGCCGCAAACATCCGTAGCCGTGAACCAAAGCAGAAGGATGGATAGGATTCCGGCGAGTATCGCCAGAGCCTTGGTGGAGAGCCTCCGGATGAAAAGGGCATAGAGGATGTTGCCGATGTACTCGAAGAAGAGCGACCAGGCGGGGCCGTTGAGCGGAAACATTTCGCCATTGCCTCTTACTTCGTATCTGCAACCAGGCAGGGCGGGAATCATCAGCATGGCGCAGAGCAGGGCTATCATCATCGCAGGTACCGAAGCCGGTGTGCCGTTCCAGGTTACTGCCCCCTGAAGGATGAACATTACGAGTCCTATCAAGGCACCCATCACTACCATCGGATGCAGGCGGATGAGGCGGCGCTTGAAGAATTTTCCCAGGGTCAATGTCTTTCCCCAACGGTCATCATAGGCGTAGCCGATGACGAAACCGGAAAGGATGAAGAAGAAGTCAACCGCCAGATAGCCGTGGTTGATTTCCTGGATGATGGCTGAGCCGGATGCAAACTGGTAGCCTTCGAACACATGATACCACACCACGAGCAATGCTGCCACGCCTCGCAATCCGTTGAGCAGGGCATAATGGGGTTTGGTATCTGTAAAATGAGTTGCTGATTGTTGTAAGTTAGTCATATTTTTACTTGTTTATTTACTTATTTGTTTACTGTGATTTGATATTTATTATTATTACTTATTTATTGTGATTTGATTTCCTCTGCAAAAATACGAAAATAATTTCTATTAGCCTTGTTTTTCTCAAGAAAAAGTCGAAAAATGCTGCAAATATAATAAAAAGGTGGCGCTTCTCTTTGCCAGGCAAGAATAAATCCTTACCTTTGCAGTATGTTTTTTTATTTACGAAAATTAAAAAAATAAATATATAAAAGAGAGACGAAAATGAAATTGAATTTGAGATTCCTGAAATTGATGCTGCTGCTCTTCATCCTGCCTTTGCAGATGCTGGCGGCAGAACTGGGAGAGGCGGGCAAGCTGTTGGCGGCGCTGCCTGGAGTGAGTGACGTGGAAACGCTGAAAAGTACGCATTTCCCTGAAAAGTATGTGTTCTTCATCAAGCAGCAACTGGATGCCAAGGATGCTTCCAAGGGCAGCTTTGAGCAGCGAGTGATACTCTGCCACAGAGGATTCGACCGTCCTACCGTGCTCGTAACTGAAGGCTACAACGCCAAGTATGCATTGCGCGAGGGATACATCGAGGAACTTTCCAAGCTCTTCGATACCAACATCATCACCGTGGAATACCGCTATTTCGACAAGTCGATGCCGAAGCCTTGCAACTGGGATTACCTCACCGTGGAGAATTCGCTCTACGATCTGCACCACGTTAACCAGACCCTGCATGCGATGTACAAGGGCAAGTGGATTGCCACGGGTATCAGCAAGGGCGGACAGACTACGATGTTCTACCGTGCCTACTTCCCGAATGATGTGGACATCTCCGTGCCATACGTTGCACCGCTGAACAAGGGCGTGGAGGATGGCAGACACGAGAAGTTCCTGCAGCATGAGGTTTCTACCAAGGAGAACCGACAGAAGGTGCTCAACTTCCAGCTGCTGCTCTTCAGGCGCAAGGCTGCGCTGCTGCCGATGTTCGAGAAGTACTGCAGCGAGAAGCAGTATCGTTTCAATGCGCCTATCGCCGAGATTTTCGATTACTCGGTGTTTGAATATGCCTTCGCCTTCTGGCAGTGGGGTGAGGATATCAAGAAGATTCCTACGAATGATTCCACCGACGACCAGGTGTTCAAATACTGGATCAATATGTGTGAGCCGGAGTATTTCACCAACTACAACGCCACCTCTCCGTTTGATGTGCAGGCTGCCAGGGAGTTGGGATATTACGGATATTACACCAAGCCATTCAAGAGATACCTGAGCATCAAGTCGCCAAAGGGTTATCTGAAGAAGCTGATGGTGCCGAAGGGTGCCGAGAACGTAGAGTTCTCGCCAAAGCTTTACAATTATACCGTGGATTTCCTGACCAAGAACGATCCGAAGATGGTATATATTTATGGTGACATCGACCCATGGGGTGCATCGGGCATCTATGGATTGCCATTCACCAAGAACAAGAAGAACCTGCATGTCTATATGTGTCATGGCGGTTCGCATCTCACCCGCATCCTGTCGTTTCCTGAGCCTACCAGACAGGAAATCATCGACTTGATAGGTGGATGGTTGAAGGAATAAGCAATTCATTATATTAGGCGATTCATTATATAACGGATAAGCCTTTTAAAAACAGATATAAAAAAAGCGTCTTGAAATCATTCAAGGCGCTTTTTTTATATCTATATGTTTATCTTATCCGTTTGCGATGTTTCCAAACAAATCGAATGAGGCATCCCAATCCTTCCATACTGGCTCTCTGCCCAATTCCTTTAATCTCGCATTGATTACCTTGGCGGTACGCTCATCGCTCACGCTGAACTGCTCCAATGCCTGAGGATAAGTATGGTAACCACCTGGATTTACCTTTGATTCTGCCGACATGGTGGTGACACCCAGTGTTGCCATGTTGT